>CBIHLR010000010.1:0-26215 GCA_966210875.1 uncultured Brevundimonas sp.
CACTGGCTGACGTCCAGCTCGACGCGGGGCCCCTCGGAGCGGCCTCAGCCCTATGATCTGGGCCCCGGCATTCGCCGGGGTGAGCGGGGGATCAGGGGCGGGTGAGCCGCACCGGGCGGCCGGCCAGTTCGCCGCCCGAGCCTGGGAGGGCCAGCACCCGTCCATCCGCGAACCACAGCCGGACCCCGCCACCCTCTCGGCTCGAGGCCATGAACACGCCTGAGGCCACGGCCCCTTCCGGAGCCGTCAGGTCGCGCCAGGCGCCTTCGACGCCGCCGCCGGGAGCCGGGTCGATGAGGACCAGGGCGTAGAGGGGGTGTCCAGCAGCGTCCGAGACGGTCCAGGCGCCGTCGAGCGGGCCGGCGGTCTCCTCGGCCAGGGCCAGCATCCCGGCCATGCGGCGCTGGAACAGCTGATCCAATTCGTCGGTCGGGCCGGGCGGATCGAAAGCCTCGATCGGCGTGGGCTCGGGCAGTTCGGGGACCGACGGAAGCGGGCTCAGCCCCTCGGCCTCCTCGGGCGCCATCTCGTAGGGGCGGATGACCGGCGCCTGGTAGAGGTCGGCGGGCGCGAGCGGGGGCCCGGGCTCCTGGAGGCCGTGGAGGGTCAGGGCGAGCAGCAGGGGCGCCATGGGACCATCCTAAGCCGTGCGCGCGCCGTTGACAGCTTGGCCCGGCGCGTCCCAAAAGCCAGCCCCATGGATACAGCGCCAGACACCTCGGGCCGGGGGAGCCGGCCCCTATCGCCTCACCTTCAGGTCTGGCGGTTCCACGTCACCATGCTCGCCTCGATCCTGCACCGGTTCGCCGGCGTCGGCCTGATCGTCGGGCTGATGCTGGGCGTGGCCTGGCTGGGCTGCCTGATGGCGGGGCCGGAGGCCTATTCGACCTTCGCGGACCTGTCGGGATCGTGGATCGGCCTGATCGTCTGGCTGGGGGTGACCTGGTCGTTCTTCTACCACCTGGCGGCGGGCATCCGGCACACGGTGTGGGACTTCGGCTACTGGCTGACGGTGGACAAGGCGAACGCCCTGGCCTGGATCTCCATCATCTTCTCGGTCGTGGCGACCGTAGCTCTGTGGGGCTGGCTGATCGGCTCCGGGAGGATCGGGTGACCTACGGCGTGAAGGTGTCTGAGAAGCGCGGCGCGCGCGTCTGGCTGGCCGAGCGGGCCTCCTCGATCGCGCTCGTGCCGCTGACGTTGTGGGCGGTGATCGCCGGCGCGGCCATGGTCGGCCAGCCGTTCGAGACGGTGCGCGCCTGGGCGTCGGAGCCGCTGACGGCGGTGCTGTTGGGGCTGACGCTGATCGTGTCGGTCTACCACACCTGGCTCGGGGTCCAGGTGATCATCGAGGACTATCTGCGCCGCGCGTCCGAGAAGGCGATGCTGGCACTGAACACCGTCGGTTGCCTGATCCTGGCGGCGGCGGGCCTGTATTTCATCATCTCGCTGGCCGGAGCCTGACGCCGTGGCGACCTATGAATTCGTCGATCACGCCTATGACGTCGTGGTGGTGGGCGCCGGGGGCTCGGGCCTGCGCGCCGCGCTCGGCTGCGCCCAGGCGGGGCTGAAGACGGCCTGCGTCACCAAGGTCTTCCCGACCCGCTCCCACACCGTGGCGGCCCAGGGCGGCATCTCCGCCTCGCTCGGCAACATGGGCGAGGACAGCTGGCAGTGGCACATGTACGACACCGTCAAGGGGTCGGACTGGCTGGGCGACCAGGACGCCATCGAATACCTGTGCCGCGAGGCCCCCAAGGCGGTCTACGAGCTCGAGCACTGGGGCGTGCCCTTCTCGCGCACCGAGGACGGCAAGATCTATCAGCGCGCCTTCGGCGGCATGACCAAGAACTTCGGCCAGGGCGGGCCGGTCCAGCGCACCTGCGCGGCGGCCGACCGCACCGGCCACGCCATCCTGCACACCCTGTACGGCCAGTCGGTGCGCAATGCGGTGGACTTCTTCATCGAGTACTTCGCGCTCGACCTCATCATGGAGGGCGGCGAGTGCCGGGGCGTCACGGCCTGGAAGCTGGATGACGGCACCCTGCACCGCTATCGCGCCAAGCTGGTGATCCTGGCCACCGGCGGCTACGGCCGGGCCTATTTCTCGGCCACCTCGGCCCATACCTGCACCGGCGACGGCAACGCCATGGTGCTGCGCGCCGGCCTGCCGCTGCAGGACATGGAGTTCGTGCAGTTCCACCCGACCGGCATCTACGGCGCGGGCTGCCTGATCACCGAGGGCGCGCGCGGCGAAGGCGGCTATCTGACCAACTCCGAGGGCGAGCGCTTCATGGAGCGCTATGCGCCGTCCGTGAAGGACCTGGCGCCGCGCGACATGGTCAGCCGCTCCATGACCATGGAGATCCGCGAAGGCCGCGGGGTGGGCCCGAACAAGGACCACATCTACCTGCACCTGGATCACCTGGATCCGAAGATCCTGGCCGAACGCCTGCCCGGCATCTCCGAGAGCGCCAAGATCTTCGCCGGCGTCGACCTGACCAAGGAGCCGATCCCGGTCCTGCCGACCGTGCACTACAACATGGGCGGCATCCCCACGAACTATCACGGCGAGGTCCTGACCAAGTCGGGCGACGACGTGAACGCTGTGGTCCCGGGCCTGATGGCCGTCGGCGAGGCGGCCTGCGTCTCGGTGCACGGCGCGAACCGCCTAGGCTCTAACTCCCTGATCGACCTTGTGGTGTTCGGCCGCGCGGCCGGCCTGCGCGCCGCCGAGATCGTCAAGCCGGGAGCGGTGCCCGAGGTGTCGGCGGCCTCGACCGAGGGTCACCTGTCGCGGCTGGACGGCCTGCGCCACGCCTCGGGCTCGACGCCGACGGCCCAGCTGCGCCTGTCGATGCAGAAGGCCATGCAGAACGACGCGGCGGTGTTCCGCACCGGCGAGACGCTGGAACAGGGCGTGCGCGCCGTCGACGCCGTGCGCGCGGCGTCGGACGACATCCGCACCACCGACCGCGGCATGATCTGGAACACCGATCTGGTCGAGACGCTCGAGTACATGAACCTGATCGATCAGGCCGTGGTCACCATTCACGGGGCCCTGAACCGGACCGAGAGCCGCGGCGCCCACGCCCGCGAGGACTATCCGGAGCGGGACGACGTGAACTGGATGAAGCACACCCTGGCCTGGGCTGACGCCCGCGGTCAGGTGCGGATCGATTACCGCCCGGTGCACGACTACACCCTGACAAACGACATCGCCCCCTTCCCGCCCAAGGCTCGGACCTACTGAGGTGCTGACGGGCGGCTGCCACTGCGGGGCCGTCCGCTACGAAGTCTCGGGCGAGCCGTTCGAACGAGCTCTGTGCCATTGCACGGACTGTCAGCGCACCACCGGCGCGCCCGCCGTCGCCTGGTTCACGGTCAGGACCGAGGCCTTCCGCTTCACCGATGGAGCGCCGCGCGAATACCGTTCGTCGTCGGCGGCCGCGCGCACCTTCTGTCCCGCGTGCGGGGCCCAGCTGACCTTCGTGCACGATAGCTATGAGGGCGGCCGGATCGACGTCACGACCGCCACCCTGGACGACCCGCAGGCCGCGCCGCCGCGCGAGCAGATCTTCGTGCGCAGCCGCATAGGCTGGATGGAGGACGCCGCGGACCTGCCGGGCGATCTGGAGCGGCGGCCGCCGCCGACGTCCTAACGCCTTGATTTCGCCTTTCGGCCAAGCTTCGCTCCGCCTCGGGACGGAGATGTCGACATGGCCGAGACGGGTTCGCTGAAGCTTCCTTTTCCGCGACGGTCGCTGGGCCTCAAGCTCCTGCTGGTCTGCGCGCTGGCGCTGCTGATGAGCATCCCGGCGCTGATGGTGTTCGGCCTGCTGATGGACCGGACCCATCGCGCGGAGACCGTGGCGGCGGAAGTCGGCGGGCTGATGGGCGGGCCGCAGACCTTCCTGGGTCCCGTGATTGCGGTGCCCTACACCCTGGCGCGGACCAACGAGGCCGGCCAGACGACCGTCAGCCGCGATGTCTGGTTCGTCTTCCCCGAGACGGGCGAGATCACGATCGGCTCCGAGAGCGAGGTGCGCCGGCGCTCGCTGTTCCGGGTCCCGGTCTATCAGGCGGACGTCGCCTACAGCGCCGTCTTCGATCTTGCCGACGCGGGGCGTGAGGCGCCCGCGGGCGCACAGCTCGATTGGAGCCGGGCCGAGCTGATGGTCGGGGCCTCGGACGCGCGCGGAGCGCGCTCGGACCTGACGGCGCGGATCGGCGACCGGGAGGCGACGTCCTTGGCGCCGGGGTCCCTCATGTCCACCACGGCGCTGCAGGTCGCGTCCGGCGACTCTCCGCGCCCTCAGGATTACGGCGCAGGCTCCCTGATGCTCTTCGGCACGCCGCTCGGAGAGGTGGACCGCGCCGCCGGGCCCGTCCGCGTACTAGGACAGGCCACGTTCACGGGCGCCCAACGCCTCGCGGCGCTGGCGTTCGCGGGGACGACGACGGCGACCATCGCCGGAGACTGGCCGCATCCCTCCTATGGCGGCGGCTTCCTGCCGGCCGAGCAGAGCGCGCCTGACGGCGGCTTCTCCGCCAGCTGGTCTGTCCCATACGTGGCGCGAGGGGTCCCGGCCGAGGGATCCGCCGACGCCCTGTCGCGGCTGGGCGCGACGGAACTGGCGGTCAGCTTCGTGGAGCCGGCCAATCCGTACCAGTCGGTCAGCCGCAGCCTGAAATACGCCCCGATGTTCATCGGGCTGGTGTTCCTGGCCTATTTCCTGTTCGAGACGACGACCGGCAAGCGGGTCCACCCCGCGCAGTACATACTGGTCGGCCTGGCGCAGGTGATTTTCTACATGCTGCTGCTGTCGATCGCCGAGCACACCGGCTTTGACATCGCCTTCGGCCTGGCCGCCACGGCGACGGTGGCGCTGATTTCGGCCTATGCGGGCTGGACCTTCCAGAGCCGGGGACAAGGGATCCGTGCGCTGGTCGCCTTCGCCTTCCTTTACGGCCTGATCTACGTGCTGATGCGGCTGGAGGACTACGCCCTGCTGGTCGGGGCGCTCGCCAGCTTCGCGGCGATCGCGGCGGTGATGTGGTTCACGCGCAGGATCGACTGGTACGGGGGGTCGAACGGGACCGCGGCGGCGGCCGATCAGCCCTGACCGCGGACCTTTCGCATCAGGGGGCGGCTGACGGAGGCCATGACGATCAGCGGGCCGAGCGCATAGGCCAGGAGCTTGCGGGGCAGGTTGTCGGCGCGCTTGACGAAATAGCGGGCCAAGCCTCGTCCCTTGAAGAATTCGACGAAGAAGGGCTCGACCAGGCTGGTGTGGCCCAGGTGGACCACCTCGGCCTGCGGGTGGAAGACCACCGAACCGCCGTCGCGGCGGGCGCGCCAGCAGAGATCCACATCCTCGACGTGCAGGAAGTAGCCGCCGTCGAAGCCCTTCAGTTTGCGGAAGTCAGAGCGGCTGACGCCGAAGCAGGCGCCGGAGATGACCGGCACCGCCGTCGGATGATCCGGAAGCGGCTGGTCCTCCAGGTGGATCTCGAAGGTTCTGAACTTCCGGCTTTCCGCCAGCCGGGTGAAGGTCAGCAGGGTGGTGACTGGCGTGATCTCGCTGCGGCGCGCGCCGCGCTGTTCAGTCCGGTCCTCGTTCAGCACCCGCGCCCCGACGATGCAGGGGCTGGGCTGGCCCTGGGTGGCCTCCTTCAGCCGCCGCACGCAGCCCGGTTCAAGGAAGGCGTCGGGATTGAGGAACACCAGAAAACGCCCGCGCGCCGCCGAGGCGCCCAGATTCGCCCCGCGCGCGAAACCGATGTTGCCGTGGCCGGACAGGAGGCGGATGCGGTCGTCGGTCTGGCTGATGGCGAACAGGCGCGCCTGGTCCGGCTCTGTCGAGCCGTTGTCGACGATGACGAAATCGTCCACGTCGGGATCGGCGAGCACGCGCGCGATGGCGGTGAACAGGGCCGGCCCCGTCATGTAGACGACCATGATCACGCTGATCGAGGCGGAGGCTTCCTCCACCTCGTAGGCGACCAGGTTCCTGAGCGGAACGACCTTGTTCACCTGCCCCTACACCCCTGCGACGCGCCTCAGGTCCGGCGGCGTCGCCTCCACACTCAACACACGAACAGCTTCGTCCAGCGAAAGCAACTCATTGGAGTCTGAGCCCAATCGACGCAAGGCCAGATTCCCCTGTTCCGCCTCCCTGCGACCGACGACCGCAATCACAGGGACCTTGGCGAGCGAGTGCTCGCGGACCTTGTAGTTGATCTTCTCGTTCCGCAGGTCGGTGTCGACCCTTAAGCCGGCGGCGCGAAGCTTTTCCGTCGCTTCGATGGCGAATTGATCCGCGTCCGAGGTGATGGTGGCCACCACGACCTGGACGGGCGCCAGCCACAGCGGGAAGGCTCCGCCGTAGTTCTCGATCATGATGCCGATGAAGCGCTCGAATGAGCCGAGGATCGCCCGGTGCAGCATGACCGGTCGCTGCTTCTGGCCGTCCTCGCCGACGTATTCCGCGCCCAGACGTTCGGGCAGGACGTAGTCGTTCTGGATGGTGCCGCAGGTCCATTCGCGGCCGATGGCGTCCTTGACCACGAAGTCGAGCTTGGGCGCGTAGAAGGCGCCGTCGCCCTCGGCGATGACCGGTTCCACGCCGGCCTTGCGGGCGGCGTTCAGCAGCTGGGCCTCGGTCTTGTCCCAGAAGGCGTCGTCGCCGGCGCGCGGCGTCGGACGGGTGCCGAGGTTGATCTGCTTGGCCTCGAGCCCGAAGTCCGAATGGACCTCGCGCACCAGGCGCACGAAGGCGGCGACCTCCTCCTCGACCTGGTCCTCGCGGCAGAAGATGTGGGCGTCGTCCTGGACGAAGCCGCGCACCCGCATCAGGCCGTGAAGCGCGCCCGACGGCTCGTAACGGTGGCAGGCCCCAAACTCGGCCATGCGCAGCGGCAGCTCGCGGTAGGAGCGCTGGCCCTGGTCGAAGATTTGAACATGGCCCGGGCAGTTCATCGGCTTGAGGCTGAGCTCCTCGCCCTCAACCGTCTCGCAGACGAACATGTTGGGCCGATAGTTCTCCCAGTGGCCGGACTTCTCCCAGAAGGAGCGGTCGAGCACCTGGGGCGTCTTGACCTCGACATAGCCGGCGGCGTCCAGGACCCGGCGCATGTAGGCCTCGATGGTGCGCCACAGGGTCCAGCCGTTGGGGTGCCAGAAGACCATGCCCCGGCCCTCTTCCTGCATGTGGAAGAGCTCCATCTGGCGGCCGAGCCGGCGGTGGTCGCGCTTTTCCGCCTCCTCGATGCGCTGGAGATAGGCCTGGAGGTCGGCGTCGTTGGCCCAGGCCGTGCCGTACATGCGCTGCAGCTGGGCGTTGCGATGGTCGCCCCGCCAGTAGGCGCCGGCCAGCTTGGTCAGCTTGAAGGCCTTGCCGACATGCTTCGTGGACGGAAAGTGCGGACCGCGGCACAGGTCCAGCCAGTCACCCTGACGGTAGAGGGTGATGGTCTCGTCGTCCGGCAGGTCGCGGATGATCTCGGCCTTGTAGTGCTCGCCGACCTTTTCGAAGTGGGCGACGGCCGCGTCGCGGTCCCAGACCTCGCGCACGATGGGCGCGTCCCGGTCGACGATCTCGCGCATCTTGGCTTCGATCTTGGGGAAGTCGTCGATCGAGAAGGGCTCGTCACGGGCGAAGTCGTAATAGAAGCCGTCCTCGATCGAGGGGCCGATGGTGACCTGGGTGCCGGGGAACAGCTCCTGCACGGCCTCGGCCAGCACGTGGGCGGTGTCGTGGCGGATGGTCTCCAGCGCCTCGGGGTCGTCACGCATGATGAGGCGGAAGGAGCCGCCCTTCTCCAGTTCGCGGTTCAGGTCGCGCAGCTCGCCGTCCAGCTCGGCCAGCACGGCGCGCTTGGCGAGCGACGGCGCGATGGAGGCGGCCACATCGCGAGCCGTGGACCCGGCCGGGTATTCGCGCCTGGCGCCGTCGGGAAAGACCAGTTCGATCATCGTTTCGTTTCTTTCGGCGGGACTGGGTCATAGCCTGACCCGCCCCAGGGATGACAGCGGCACAGTCTGCGGACGGTCAGGGAACCGCCCTTCAGAAGGCCGTGATCGATCAGCGCCGCCTTGGCGTAGTCCGAACAGGTCGGAAGGAACCGGCATTGCCGCCCGATCAGGGGGGAGAGCGTCAGCTTGTAGGCGCGATGGCCCAGCGTGACGCCGCGTTCGTAGAGACCCATGCCGGCGCGACCGATTTGAGAGATGTCGCAGGCTTATCGCACCTGCGAAAAGCCGGGATCAAGCCGCGCCGGCGAGCCTAGTTCGGTCGCGAGCGCGACCAGCGAAAGTGGAATCCGGTTTCGCGTCCGGGCGGGCGACCTGCTCAAACGCCTGTCTTGCGGCGGCGGCGGCGGCCTCAAGCGGGATCATCGTAGAGGCATGGCGCGCGGGATAGTCCCGCACGGTCTCCAGGATAGCGAGGCCGGAGAACCGGCCTGTGGGCGCGGGGCCGTTGGCCTTCAGCATGGCCTTGAGCTGGTCACGCGCGGTCTCCAGCTCCTCGACCGAGGCGCCGATGACGGCCTCGCCGACGATGGCGGCGGTGGCCTGGCCGAGCGCGCAGGCCTTCACATCCTGGGCGAAGTCGGCGACGCGGCCCTCGGCGTCGAGGGTCACGTCGATGACGGCGCGCGATCCGCATAGCTTGGCGATCCGCTCGGCGGAGCCCTGGGGCGCAGGCAGACGGCCGGCCCGCGGCATGTTGGCCGCCAGCTTGAGCACGCGCGCGCTGTAGAGCTCGTCGATCATGGCTCCAAGATAGGCCGGACCCGCCCGGAACTGAACCCGTGCGAAACCGAAGGCGTCCCGGATGGGTTGTGGAGGCGACACCCCAGATGAAGGAGCCTTCCGATGCCGCCATCGCTGTCCGGCAAGACCGTCGCCATTCTCGCCACCGACGGGTTCGAACAGGTCGAACTGACCGAACCGATGAAAGCCCTGAAGGCGGCGGGCGCGACCGTCGAGATCGTCTCGCTGAAGTCCGGCGAGATCCAGGGCTTTAACCATTTCGACAAGGGCGACACCTTCCGGGTGGACCGGACGCTCGATGAGACCGACCCGTCGCGCTACGAGGCGCTGATGCTGCCGGGCGGGGCGCACAATCCCGACCAGCTGCGGGTCGAGGACAAGGCGCTGGCGTTCGTGCGGGCCTTCTTCGATGCGAGCAAGCCGGTGGCGGCGATCTGCCACGCGCCCTGGTTGCTGATCGACGCCGGCGTGGCCGAGGGCCGCAAGCTGACCAGCTACAAGACCATCCGCACCGACCTGAAGAACGCCGGAGCCGAGGTGGTCGACGAGGAGGTGGTCGTCGACGACGGCCTGGTCACCAGCCGCGATCCCGACGACCTGCCCGCCTTCTGCGCCAAGATGGTCGAGGAGTTCGCCGAAGGCCGCCACGACCACCGCGCCAAGGTGTCCGAGGCCAGCCACCTCGTGCCGTAGACCTCAGCTGCACAGGCCGATGCGCGAGGCGTCGAGGTGCAGGTGGTCGCGATGGGCGGTGTTGTACTCGGGGCTGAGAACCGTGCCGAAGACCTCGCAGCCCTCGTCGCGGATGCGGCGCAGGAAGCGGGCCTCGGGCGTAGCCGGCTCGGGCGGACCTGACGGGAAGATCGAGGGAAGTCCCCCGGAGTCCTCGCGCGCCTGCTCGGCGGCGCGGCTGTCCTCGCGGATCGGACCCCACCCATAGGCGACGGTGATGCGCCGGCCGTCCTCCAGCTCGATGGCCGAGACGTCGAGCGCATTGCCGCGCGCGTGCTCGCTGGGCCGCGACATGGGATCGGTGGAGCCGTAGACGCGCCGGCAGGCGTAGCCGCTGGCCTCCACATGGGCGACGGACGAGCCGAGGATCTCCTCGGCGGCGGGCCGCAGGGTCTGGCGTTCCCAGACCACATAGCGGACCGCCAGCGGACAGCGCATGACCAGGCCGCCGGGACGGATCGGGGTGACGAGGCCGCCGGTGATCCGGACCGCGCCCTGCACCACGCAGTACTGGCCGTCGTCGACGTCCTCGGCCCGCTCGACCTCGACGCCCGCGGCGCGCAGGGTCTGCATGCAGCGCTCTGTCTCGTCCGCCACCACGGTGGGCGGGACGCGATCGGGGACGTCCAGGGCGGCGATCTTGGCCGCCGTGGCCACGCCGACGGGGCGATCGAGGTCGAGGCGGGTCCAGGGCAGGTGCTCGGGCGGAGCCCAGCCGTCGAGCACCGCCAGGGCGAAGGCGCCGACGATCACCGCCTGCCAGAGCTGGACCCAGAGGTCGGCCAGGACGGATCCGGCGCCGTCGGGTTCGTGCTCGCGCTTCATGCCGGACTAACGTCCCAAGCGTCGACGCGGGCGCCGACCTCCCTGTAATCAGGCAGGGAACCGCCCGATCAGGGCCTGCGTCAAGGCGCTGAACGCCGGTTGCGCCGGTTGGGCGGCGTTGGAGACACAGATGGCGGCGGCCCGGCGCGCCGGGGCCATGGCCGCACGGGCCAGCCACATGGTGTTCGATCCGTCGTGAACGAGACCCGGCCCGCCGCCGGTCCAGGGCTGAGGCGGCAGGACGCCCCAGCCCAGCGCATAGGCCCCGCTCGCGTCGGCGACGGGAGCGGTCAGGCGGGCGATGCTCTCGGGCGACAGCCAGCCTCCGCCATCGGTCAGGAAGACGCGAACGAACCTGGCGTAGTCCTCGAGGCTGGCGTGGACCGTCCCGGCCGGGCCCATGGCGGCCGGGTTGTCCGAGCCGGGGACCGCGGGGTCCATCGGCTGCAGGCCGGCGGTCCCCGCGCGATGACCCCAGGGCTGATCACCCGTGGGCGGGCCGAACCCGGCCGAGGCCATGCCGAGTGGTTCGAAGACCTCGCGACGGATCGCCTCCTCCCAGGGCAGGCCGGTGATCCG
This sequence comes from uncultured Brevundimonas sp., assembly GCA_966210875.1. Lineage (GTDB taxonomy): Bacteria > Pseudomonadota > Alphaproteobacteria > Caulobacterales > Caulobacteraceae > Brevundimonas. The sequence goes on from CBIHLR010000010.1 coordinate 10,916, forward strand.
CTCGATCGCCGCCCCGGCCAGGATGTAGTTGGCGTTGCCGTAGGAGAAGGCCCCGGGCGCTCCGGTCGGCGGCACGCCCAGCGCCGCCTCGGCCAGCTGGCTGCGCAGCGCGCGGACGTCTCCGCCGGCCCAGGCCAGAAGCATCCAGCCCGGCATGACGGCCTGGTCGAGGATGGCCGCGCGGTGGCGCATGACGTCCTCGATGGTGACGGCGGCGAAGGCGGGGTCGGCCCGCAGATCGGGGAAGAGCTCGGGAAGGGTCGCCCCCCAGCCGGTGCGCCCCTGCTCCACCAGCCGCGCGAACAGGGCGGCGGTCATGGCCTTGGTGTTGGAGCCGAGGTGCCACGTGTCCGAAAGGGTGACGGCGGCGGCGACGTCCGCGCGGCGCAGGCCCGTCACCCCCGACCAGGCCAGGCCATCGGCGGTGACGACCGCCCCGCCCAGCGCGGGCAGGCCGTGCTCAGTCCGGAGGGCGTCGAGCCTGGCCTGAAGGTCGGCCTCCTGCGCGAAGGCGGCCCCGGGCGGCAGGGCGGCGGCCGCGACGGAGGCGGCAAGGAACGACCGGCGGTTCATGCGGGGAGGGTGCGGCCGCAAGGCGGCGCTTGTCCATCTTTCAGGCACGAAAAAAGGCCGGCGTCGCCGCCGGCCTTTGGCCCCTAAGCCCCAAAGCGTGATCAGGCGGCGGCTTGCGCCTGCTTGGCCTTGATCTGGCGCTTCAGCTTCTGAGCGCGCGGCGAGAGAACCTCGTCGCTCGCCTTGACGATGTAGGTGTCCAGGCCGCCCTTGAAGTCCAGGGTGCGCAGGGCCGCGTTCGAGATACGCAGGCGCACGTCCTGGCCCAGCGCGTCCGAGCGCAGGGAGACGGCCTTCAGCGACGGCAGGAACCGGCGCTTGGTCTTGATGTTGGAGTGGCTCACGCTGTGGCCCACCATGGGACCGACGCCGGTCAGCTCGCAGCGGCGCGACATGTCCGAAATCCTTATTGGCGTGCGCTGGCGCGCAGAATGACAAAACGCGCGGGGCGAACCCGCGCGGGAGGCGGGCATATACGCGGGACATCTGCGCGGCGTCAAGGCGGAACAGACTTTCGCGCGTCAGGTTTGGCCTCGTTCAGGCCGCGTTCAAGACGCACTATATAGCGAGAACGCCGGGGATACCTCTGGAACTGAAGACCGACATGAAACGCCGCCTCCTCCTCGCCGCCGCGATCGCGACGCCTGCGCTGCTGCTGAGCGCCGCCGCGCCGCAGGCGCAGAACACCAACACCATCCTGCCGGGGTACTGGGAATACACCAGCCGGATCCAGCTGGGCTTCTCGTCCACGGATACGGAGAACCGCTGCGTGCGGGCCCACGAGATCAACCGGTTCTTCAACGGGCCGTCGAACCGGCACTACACCTGCGACTACCCGACCCGCGTGGTCGGCGACGGCCGCATGCGGTTCGAGGGCACGTGCCGCGACCGGCGCGGCCGTACCGTCGATGTCATCGCCTCGGGGACCTACAGCCCGACCTCCTTCGAGATGCAGGCGCGGCTGGAAGGCCGGTTCCTGGGCATTCCGGTCAGTCCGACCGGGACCATCCGGGCGCGGCGGCTGTCAGCCACCTGCCCCAGCTAGGTCAAAAGAAAAACGCCCGGTCCAGGACCGGGCGTTTTGCATTTCAGACCGTAAGGCCGATCAGGCCGCTTCGGCTTCCTCGGCGGCCTGGATGACCGCCTTCTTGGCGCTCAGCGACTTGCCGAGCAGCTCAACGGCGGCGTCCTTGTCGATCTTGTTGGCGGCGGCGACCTCGCGGGCCATCCGGTCCAGCGCCGATTCATAGAGCTGGCGCTCCGAGTAGGACTGCTCCGGCTGGTTGTCGGCGCGGTGCAGGTCGCGGACCACCTCGGCGATCGACACCAGGTCGCCCGAGTTGATCTTGGCTTCGTATTCCTGGGCGCGGCGCGACCACATGGTGCGCTTGATGCGGGCGCGGCCCTTCAGCGTGGTCAGGGCCTTGGTCACGACGGTTTCACCGGCCAGCGAACGCAGGCCGGCCGAGACGGCCTTCTTGGTCGGGACGCGCAGGGTCATCTTCTCGTGGTCGAAGGTGATGACATAGACCTCGAGCGCCATGCCGGCGACTTCCTGGGTCTCGATGCCCGCGACCTTGCCGACGCCGTGCGCCGGATAGACAACCGCGTCGCCGACCTTGAATTCCAGACCGCTCTTGCTCATTCCGAACCTCTCGCTTGGAAGCGAACCTCTCCGCGTCGCGGGCAGCGACACGCAATGACGCCGGACTCCATTGCGGAGCGCCGCGCGGACATCGATCTCATCACCTGAGAAGAGACACTCGACCTCTGCCGAACGCCGCCGTTCAGGCGGCCTTTCAATAAGGCGGGCGGCCCGCGAAATTCGCGACGCCGCCCGTCAGCACACGCCTATATAACACAAAATCGGGAAATTTCAAACGAGCGCGCGTGGCTCTCAGCGGCCCTTGCCGGGCTTCTCGGAGAAGTACTTTTCGAACTTGCCGGTCTCGCGCTCGAACTGCTCGGCGTCGGCGGGCGGCGTCCCCTTGATGGTGATGTTCGGCCAGACCTTGGCGTAGGAAGCGTTGATCTGCAGCCACTTGCCGTCGGGCTCGTCCTCGGTGTCGGGCTTGATGGCGTCGACCGGGCATTCGGGCTCGCAGACGCCGCAGTCGATGCATTCGTCCGGATTGATGACGAGGAAGTTCTCGCCTTCATAGAAGCAGTCGACGGGGCACACCTCGACGCAGTCCATGAACTTGCAGCGCACGCAGGCGTCAGTGACGATGTAGGTCATCGGTGGGCGAATGAACTCATGCGGGAGGCGGGGCGGACATGGGCCCGCAGACTGGCCCTGTCAACTCGCGGGCGCGAGCGCATAGAGCCCTCTGGCCTCCTCGGCTGGGCCGCGGCGTTCGCCGCAGGCCAGGATGGTCAGCTCGGTGACCCGCCCGCCGAGCACGAAGACCAGCCGCTCGCCCGCGCGGATGGTGCGGCTGGGCTTGTCGAGCCGGACCTCGGAGCCCTGGCGCAGCAGGCGGACACGGCCCTCCTCGACGAAGCGGGCGGCCATGCCGCGGGTCTTGAAGAAGCGCGCGCGCCAGAGCCAGACGTCGATACGGCAGGTGTCGTCCATCGCAGGGACAATGCGCGAGCAGGCCGGAAGTCGCCAGCGGCGGGCGTTGCCACCCGCGCGGGCGCGGGGCATCACAGGAGCCTCGCTCACCGTGCGGAGACAGGCAGACACGTGGCGTCCGGCAGCTATCGCTTCGACCGCTTCCGGCTGGATCCGGCCAATCGCCGGCTGTGGCTGGACGAGACGCCGGTCGAGCTGAACGCGCGGTATCTGGACGCCCTGATCCTGCTGGTCCGCGAGGACGGCCGGCTGGTCACCAAGGAGCGGTTCCTGGCCGAGGTCTGGAAGGGCGTTCCGGTGACCGACGAGGCCCTGACCCAGTGCGTCCGGACCCTCAGGAGCCGGCTGGGCGACGCGGCCGGGCGGCCGCGCTTCATCGAGACCGCGCCCAAGCACGGCTATCGCTTCATCGCCCCGGTCAGTTGGGAGGCGGACGCGGCTCCGTCCGAGGCGGCCAGGGCGGGCTGGACCCGGCCGCTGACCATCGCCGGGGCGGCGATGCTGGGCGGCGGGATCGCCGGCGCGCTGGGCGGGCTGTTCTACGGCGTGGCCGGGGTGACGGAGCCGACGGGACCCGGGATGGGCGCCACCTCGGTGGTGCTGGTCCTGGTCTGCCTGACGGCCCTGATCGGCGTCGTCGGCGCCGGCGCGGTGGGACTGGGCATGGCGCTCGCGAACCGGGGCCGGGCGCGGCCCGGGCCCTGGAGCATCGCCGGAGGGGCGGCCGGAGGCTTGGTCGTGGGCGGACTGACCAAGCTGATCGGGTCGGACGCCTTCAGCCTGCTGTTCGGCCAGTCGCCGGGGGACATCACGGGGGCTCCGGAGGGGATCGCCTTGGGCGCGGGCGTGGGCCTGGCGGTCTGGCTGGCGGGGCTGGGCCAGGCTCGGCTTTCGGCCCGGCAGGGCGGGCTGGTCGGAGGCCTGGTCGGGGCCGGGGCCGGCCTGGTCATCGCGGCCCTGGGCGGACGGCTGATGGCCGGGAGCCTTGAGCTGGTCGCCATCCGCTTTCCGCAGTCGCGCCTCAGCCTGGAGCAGATGGGCGGGGCCTTCGGCGAGGCCGGCCTGGGGCCGCTGACCCGACTGGCCATCAGCGGGGTCGAGGGGCTGCTGTTCACCGGCTGCGTGACCGCGGCGGTCCTGTGGGCCTGGCGCGCTACGCGGCGGGCGCCTCCTCCGGCTTGAGGTAGGTGGCGGAGAGCTGGCGGTAGAAGCGCGAGTTGAAGGCCAGGACAGTGGCGATCAGGCCCACCAGGCCCGCGACCGTGAAGACCAGGGCGATGCCGCGACCCGCCCCGATCCCGAACCAGTCGCCGATGGCCGCGGCGCCGGCGCCGCCCTCGCTCATCAGGGGGATGACCCAGAACTGGGCGATGGGGCCGATGGCGAAGGCGGTGAGCGGCGAGGCCGCCTGTTCGACGGCCTGGGCGAAGCCGAAGACGCGGCCCTGGCGCTCGTAGGGCACCACCTTCTGGAGCGTGGTGTGCTCGGCCGCCTCCGCGAACGGGCCCAGGAACATCCAGAGGAAGCAGCCCAGCGCCAGCAGCCAGATCCACGGCTGGACGGTGAACAGCATGGCCACCGTCCAGGCGACGAGATTGACGATCATCAGGGTGCGCAGGGGGTTTCGGCCCAGGCCCGTGCGGGCGATGACTAGGCCCGACAGGATGAAGCCGGTCGAGACCCCGGCCCACAGCAGGCCCCAGTGCTGGACCGCCATCATCGACAGGCCATAGGCGTCCATCAGGGCCATGAAGACGCCGCCCAGCAGATTGTTGAAGGTGGCGAAGAAGATCAGGGCGAAGAGGCCCGGCACGCCGGCGACGACGGCGATCGTCCCCTTGAGGTCCACGCGGCGGGGCTCGGCGTGGGCCTCGGCGTGCGGCGCCGGCTCCTCCAGCCGCACCCAGAGCAGATGCAGGAAGACGAGCGCGCACACCGCCATGGCCAGGATCAGCGTCGCGTGCATCCCGCCCCAGGCCACCAGGAAGCCCGAGATCATCGAGGTGGTCAGAAAGCCCACGCCGGTCGCCATGCCGACCAGGCCGTTGGCCCGGTCGCGGCGGTCCTCGGGCACTAGCAGGGTCACCAGCGTCGGGAGCGCGATGGTCCGGACGTTTCCGGCCAGCACGCCGAGCATGACCAGGCCGATCAGGGCCCAGATCTCGAACCGCGCGACGTCGCGCAGCCGCTCGTCGGGCGTGAGGGCCAGAAGCGCCAGCGACAGGCCGTAGAAGCCGGAGGAGACGACGCTGGAGCCCAGCATCACCCGCTTCTTGCGATGGTGGTCGACCAGGCTGCCCAGCCAGATGGCCGAACCCGCGATCAGCACCAGATACAGGCCCGCGATCATGCCGGTCGCGAACACCGAGCGCGTCTCCAGGAACACCCAGAAGGTCAGAGCGAACCACACCGTGAAGTTGGTGATGTTGGCGACCAGGTTGTTGCCGAGGATCTGGTGGAACACGCTCATGACCCGCCAGAGAGCCGGTTCCCGGGACCTCGACAAGAGGCCGCGAAAGCCCGATCCACGGCCGGCAGGCGGAGCCGTGGGGTGCGCTCAGGGGCGAACGGGCCCATATGGTGAGGATGACCCTACGCCCCACCGCCCTCGAACGCGCCTTCGCCCTGGCCCAAAGCGGCGACTGCGCCGGCCCCGGCGAGATCAAGGCCCAGCTGAAACAGGAAGGCTTCTCGGTCGACCAGGTCTCCGGCCCCACCCTGATGCGCCAGCTGCGCGCCCTGTGCGCCAAGGCGCGCGAGGGGGCCGCGGAGTAGGTCGAACAAGGCCGCCGAGGCCGACAGGGTTGCGGCGAACAGACTCTGGGCCCCTCGCCGTTAGACCGAGGGCGATTGAGACTAGCGGGCGTTGGACCTGCGGCGCTTGCGACGGACGGGCGCCTCGACTTGACCGAGGCTCGCGAGCGCCGCGAAGGGCGAGTCCTTCACCGGCTTCGCGGCCCGCTCCGGCTTTCGGGACTCCTTTGGCGCGGTCTTCTTCAGCGCGCCCGCCACCGCCTTCGCCTGGTCCGCCGTCCAGCCGAGCTCGGACAGCACCTCGTCGGACAGGGGACCGCCCTTCGCCGCCCTCCGCGCTTCGGCGAAGCGTTCCAGCGTGAGCACCGGGATCGTCTGGCCGGCGACCTGGCGCTGGCCGTGGGCGGCGAGGCTGTGGGCGCTGTCGCGCGGGAGGCCCGAGGCGTGGGCCAGCAGCAGGCTGCGGGCGCGGCGGGCCTGGAGGTGGGGGAGCCAGACGGTGTGGGCGCCGATGCGGACGCCGAGTTCGCGCAGCGCGCGGCGCTCGACCTTGGACAGCTGGGCAAGGTCGGCCTCGACGGCGTCGCGGGGCATGAGGCCCCAGGCCTCGGACAGGCGCCAGGCTATGCCGCGCGCCAGGCCCTTGAGCCGGCCGTCGGAGAGCGCCTCGTCGAGGCGCTTGAGCGGGGCGAGGCGGTGGGCGGCCTGGGCGGCCAGCCAGGCCTCGATGCGGCGGGCGGCGCGCTCGCGCGCGGGCGGCGGGCCGAGCTCTCCGAACAGGCGGACCCTAGGTGCGAAGGGCTTGGCCTGGCCCGTCAGGGCCGCGACCGCCGCGCCGTGCCAGGTGATGGAGCCGTCGGGATGGATGGCGAAGGCCTTGTCCTCATCGGCGGCGAGCGCGCCCAGCCGGCGGATGACCTCGGGCTCGACCGCGCGGCGGGCGGCGGCGCGCAGGGTCCGGGACTCGATGTCCGAGCCGCCTTGGTCGCCGGTGAAGGCCAGGCCGGACAGTTTGCCGACCGTCTCGCCCTCGACCGTGACCAGGCCCTGGTCCGAGACCTGGGCGTAGACGGATGAGTCCTTGAGCGCGCGCATCAGGACCGAGGTCCGGCGGTCGACGAAGCGGGCCTTGAGGCGATCGTGCAGGGCGTCGGAGAGGCGCTCCTCCAGCGCCTGCATCTGGCCGCGCCAGGCCTCGGCGCCGGCCAGCCAGCCGGGGCGGTTGGCCACATAGGCGAGGGTGCGGGCCTGGGCGAGGCGGCCGGCCAGCACGTCGATCTCGCCGCTGGTGGAGTCGAGCACGGCGAACTGGGGGGCGATCCAGTCCTCGCCGAGACGGCCGCGCGGGCCGGTGATGGCCTCGAAGACCTCGCGCGCCAGGCGGACGTGCTCCTCCAGCGTGGTCTTGCGGAAGTCCGGGATCTGGCAGGCGTCCCACAGGCGGATCAGCTTGGACCGGTCGCGCGCGGCTGTCGTGATTTCATCCTCGGCGGCGAGGCGGCGGAGCGTCGTCTCGTCGAGCGCCTGGTCGGCCAGTTTGAGGCCGAGGCGCTGGGGCGGCTGGGCGAGCGAGGCCATCAGGGATGGCAGGTTGGTGAAGTCGAGCGCGCCGTTCCTCCATTCCGCCGCCGGAATGGGCTCGAAGTCGTGGGACTCCACGGCCTGGACGAGATCCTCGTCCATCTCCTCGCACTCGCCCGTGACGCCGAAGGTCCCGTCGCGGGTGAAGCGGCCGGCGCGGCCGGCGATCTGGCCGACCTCGGGCGGGGTCAGCCAGCGGGTGCGCTTGCCGTCGAACTTGCGCAGGGCGCCGAAGGCGACGTGGCCGACGTCCATGTTCAGGCCCATGCCGATGGCGTCGGTGGCGACCAGGAAGTCGACCTCGCCCGACTGGTACATGGCGACCTGGGCGTTGCGGGTGCGGGGCGACAGGCTGCCCATGACCACGGCGGCGCCGCCCCTCTGGCGGCGGATCAGCTCGGCGATGGCGTAGACGGCCTCGGCCGAGAAGGCGACGATGGCGGTGCGCGGCGGCAGGCGGGTCAGCTTCTTCGGCCCCGCATAGGACAGCACCGAGAAACGGTCGCGGGTGGTGATCTCGGCCTCGGGCAACAGCCGCCGGATCAGGGACGCCATCATCGAGGAGCCGAGGAACATGGTCTCGGACCGGCCGCGCGCGTTCAGCAGCCGGTGGGTGAAGATGTGGCCGCGCGACGGATCGGCGCAGAGCTGAATCTCGTCCACGGCCAGGAACTCGACCGTCCGCTCCAGCGGCATGGCCTCGACCGTGCAGACGAAATAGTCGGGCCGGGCGGGGATGACCTTCTCTTCCCCGGTGATCAGGGCGACGGCGGCTTTGCCCTTCATCAGGACGACACGGTCGTAGATCTCGCGCGCGAGCAGGCGCAGCGGCAGGCCGATCATGCCCGACGCGTGGCCGCACATGCGCTCCACCGCCAGGTGGGTCTTGCCCGTATTGGTGGGGCCCAGCACCGCCGTGACGCGCGACGGCGCCTGGCCGGTCGACCGGTCGCTCATGGAACGAAGGTGGAGATTCGCCCGCGCGCGGGCAAGCGTGGCGGCTAGTGGACCGCGTGCTCCAGCGGCGTCCAGGCCGGGGGTGGCTGGAGCTGGCTCGGGAAGGTCAGGCGGATGACCGCCATGTCGGCGTCGCCCTCGACCTCAAGCTGGCCGCGCAGCTGGGTGGCGACCGCCTCGAGCAGCAGGATATCGCGCGGGGTCGGCGTCGGCGTGGCGGGCTCCTCGACCGCCATGCGGAAGGCGATGTCGGGCCCCTCGGCCGAGAGCTTGAGCGCCACCAGGCCGCGAGAAGCGTTCAGCCGGTCTAGCAGGACGAGCCCCAGGGCCGTGGCCTGTTCGGGCGGGAGCTGCAGGTCCTCGCCGCGGATCTCCAGGCGGCGGTCGGGGCCCGCGGCCTCGGCCAGCTTGCGGGCGAAGGCCTGGAAGTCGACGGTGCGACCGGTGTCGCCCGCGAACTCGCGGTGCATGCGCGAGATCAGCAGGGTGCGCGAGGCGGCGTTGGTCAGGACGCGCGCCGCCTCGGTTTCATCAGCGGCCCGGCCGGTGTGCTGGAGGATGGCGGCGATCAGCTGCAGGTGGTTGGTGACCCGCTCGGCGTGGTCGCGGAACAGGCCGGCCTGGCTGAGGACAAGGGCCTCGGTGCGGTGGTTGGCGGCGGCCAGCTGGCGCAGCTGGGTGCGAATGGCGCCGAGCAGATAGATGGCCAGGCCCGAGCTGACGGCGAAGAAGCCGAGCGTCACCCAGGCGCGCGCGTCCATGGCGAGCGGCGTGCCGGCCAGGAAGCCGAAGACCGCGATGCTCGACAGGACCGCCGTCAGTATGGCCGGACGCGCGCCCAGCCAGTAGGCGGCCAGGATCACCGCCGGATAGAAGCAGGTGATCCCGTAACCGCTGGCGATGGCGGGGGCCAGGGCCACCCGGATGGCCAGGGCGACCAGGAACAGCCCCACCGCCGCGGCGTAGCGCGCCTGGGCGCTGCGCTCGAACAGCGCTCTCAGCCGCGACGAGTGAGCGAGCGCGGCCGTCACCGGCCTACTTCGGCGCCAGGATCATGATCATCTGGCGGCCTTCCATGCGCGGCTCGTATTCGCACTTGGAAATGTCCTCGAAGTCGGCGCGGACCTTCTGCAGCAGCTTCATGCCGAGTTCGGGGTGGGCCATCTCGCGGCCGCGGAAGCGAAGCGTCACCTTGACCTTGTCGCCCTCCTCGAAGAAGCGGCGCATGGCCTTGGCCTTCACCTCATAGTCGTGGGTGTCGATGTTGGGCCGGAGCTTGATTTCCTTCAGCTCGACGACCTTCTGGCGCTTGCGCGCCTCGTTCTTCTTCTTCTGCTCCTGGAAGCGGAACTTGCCGTAATCGAGGATCTTGCAGACCGGCGGATTGGCGTTGGGCACGATCTCGACGAGGTCCAGCCCCACCTCCTCGGCGGCCTCGAGGGCGGCGGAGATGGGCATTTCCCCCTGCTTTTCGCCGTTCTGGTCGATCAGAAGGACGCGGGGAACGCGGATGTCTTGGTTCGTGCGCGGCCCGTCCTTGACGGGGGGCGCCTGCATGGGGCGACGAATAGGCTGGTCTCCTGGAGCCGTTGAGTTCGCATGCGGTCACACCGGCGCGCCGGAGCGTTCCGCAAGCCTGTCTATATGGCTTTTGCACCGGTTTCTGGCAAGCGCGGCCGGGGCGGCGAGGTCCGAAGGATGTCGGCCGTGGCCTCCAGAACCTGGGTCACCGCGACCCCGCCCATCTGGCATTCGGTCTCGCTGACGGTGCGCGAGGTGGCGCCGAACTCGAAGCGGGCCTCCGGATCGCGCACCACCCGGCTGTCGACGCCCCAGGGACCGTACAGGCGCTCGTCCGTCGGGCCGAACAGGGCCACCACCGGCGTCTCCACGGCCGCCGCCAAGTGCATCAGGCCGGAATCGTTGCCGACGAACAGGTCCGCCTGGCCCAGCAGGGCGGCGGTGGGCAGCAGGGCCTCGCCGGTGAAGTTGAGGATTCGCCGGTCCGGAAGCGCGGCCTGCAGCCCTCGCGCGGCGGCGGCGTCCTCCGGTCCGCCGAGGACGGCCACGGACCAGCCGGCCAGCACGCCCCCTGGGGCGGTGGCGGCCTTGAGATATTCGGCGAAGCGGTCAAGCGGCCAGGTCTTGCCGACGCGGTTGGCGGCGGGCGCCAGGGCCAGCAGCTGGCCCTCGGGCAGGCGGGCGCGGACCCGGACGCGGGTGATGTCCGAGACGTGGACGACCGGACGGGCCTCGGCCACGGGCGCGCGGACGACCGAGGCGGCCTGCTCGGCCTTGTGACGGCGGTCGTCCCGGGTGGTGGTGCGGATGTGATGCTTGCTCGCCCTGAGCAGGCGCGACACGCCCGAGCCTCGCATGTCGGCGATGACCGCCCAGTTCACGCCCATCAGCTGAAGCCACAGGCGCAGCCAGTGCCCGCTGAAGCGCGTCTTCCTCAGCGGGATGACGCGCTCGACGTAGGGCGTCTCGGCGAACAGGGGCGCGGCCACCGGCCCGGCGACGACGGTGAAGCGCAGCTCCGGGTGACGGCGATGCAGCGCCTCGAGCGCCCCCGTCGTCAGGAGGGTGTCCCCGATCCGGGTGTTGGTGATGAAGAGGCCCCGGCCTGGCTCAGCCATGGGACTTTTCTTCGACGATGTCCGAGCCGGCGGCGACGCTGAGCGCGCGACGGAGCGCGGCGCGCTCGTCATTGCGGAGGTAGACCTGGCGGGCCAGTTCGATGAAGTCGGCGTCGAACCGGCCTTCCCGCTCATGTCGGCGCTTGGCGTCCTCGATGTCCCAGAGCGTTGCGTTCAGCGCCTGCAGCCGGGCCGTGAGGTCCTCGAACTCCGGCGTTCGGGGCAGGTCCCGGGCCAGGGTCTCCAGCCGCGACAGCTCCCGGCCGACATTGGCGAGCTTGGCCGGGTCGGTCAGCCGTTCGGCCTTGAGGCGCAGGATGGTGATCTTGTCGATCAGCTCTCCCACGGAGATGGGCGCGAGGATTTCCATGATCAGTCGCCGCCCTGACGCCTTGCCGACACGGACGACAGGCTAGCGCGCGCCCGCGGCGCGCTCCAGCACGTCGCGATAGACGGCGAAGGTGGCCTCGATCATGGCGTCGAGGGAATAGAGCCGCCGGGCGCGGCACATGCCGGCCTGGCCCATGGCGGCGCGGCCGTCGGGCCCGATGTCGATGGCCTGAGCCATGCGTTCGGCGAGCGCCGCGGCGTCGGCCGGCGGGAAACGCCAGCCGGTCTCGCCGTCGAGCACCGTCTCGAGCGGGGCGCCGTGGCCGGCGACGATGACGGGACGACCCATCAGCTGGGGCTCGACGGCCGTGCGTCCGAAGGCTTCGGGCTCGAGCGAGGGCGCGACGGCCACGTCGGCGGCCATCCAGGCCGCGGGCATGTCGCTGAAATGGCCGGCCAGACGAACGCAGTTCGAGAGGCCGGCCCTGGCGACGGCGGCCTCAAGCTCGGCGCGGTAGGCGGTGCGGCCCTGATCGTCCCCGACCATGACCACGAGGAAGTCATCGCGGTCTTGGGCCTTCAGCCGCTCGACGGCCTCGACCAGCAGCCCCTGGCCCTTCCAGCGCGTGAGCCGTCCGGCCAGCAGGAACAGGGCGCGCCGCTCACCCGGCGCCACGCCCCAGGCGGCGCGGGCGGCGGCGATGCGGTCGGGCGAGACGGCCTCGGGAGCAAAGCGGGTCAGGTCCGAGCCGCGCGCCACCGCCGTGATCCGCTCGGGCGACAGGTCGTAGGCGTCGAGCACGTGGCGGCGGGTGTAGTCGGAGTTGGCGATGACGTGGTCGGCCCGCGTCATCACCCCATTGTACCAGCGCTTGAGGTCGCTGCGGGCGTTGTAGACGCCATGATAGGTGGAGACCGAGGGCACGCCCGCGCGGCGCGCGGCCCTGAGCGCGCTGAAGGCCGGGGCGCGTGACCGGACGTGGACGAGGCTGACGCCTTCGGCTCGGATCAGGCGCTTCAGCCGGCCGGTGTTCGACCAGATGGTCAGCGGGTTCTTGGAGGCGACCGGCAGCCGGATCAGTTCGCCGCCGCCTTCGGCCAGTTCGTCCTCCAGCCGTCCGCCCTCGGAGGCCACGAGCGAGCGTCCGCCGGCCGCGACGACGGCTCGGCTGATGTCGACGGTGGTCCGCTCGACGCCGCCGGCGTCCAGGCGCGGGACCACTTGCAGCAGGGTGAAGTTCGGGGGAAGCGTCGCCACCGCCCCGCTCTTAGAGGAATGCGACCGTGACCGAAACCTCAGGCTTCTTCGAGCGACCCGACGGGGAGCGCATCGCCTGGCGGCGCGTGGCGGGAGATGGGCCCACCGTGGTCTGGGTCGGCGGCTGGCGCTCGGACATGGGCGGAACCAAGGCCGAGGCCCTGGCCGAGGCCGCCGCAGAGCGGGGCTGGGACTATCTGCGCTACGACCACTTCGCCCACGGGACGTCGTCCGGAGCGTGGCGCAAGGCGACGATCGGGCGCTGGCGCGAGGACCTGATCGCCCTGATCGACGAGGTCATCGAAGGGCCGGTGGTTCTGGTCGGGTCGTCGATGGGCGGCTGGGTCTCGTGCCTGGCGGCCGTGGCGCGGCCGGAGCGGATCGGGGCCATGGTGCTGATCGCCCCTGCGGCGGACTTCGCGCACGCCCTGATGTGGCCGTCCCTGACCGACGAGGCGCGGCGCGAGATCCTGGAGCAGGGTTTTCACACCGTCACCGACTTCGAGGGGACGCACGACCTGACGCGCGACTTCTTCGAGGAGGCGCGGGCCTGGACCCTGCTGGACGGGCCGGTGTCGATCACCGCGCCGGTGCGCATCCTGCAGGGCGCCGAGGACGAGCCGGTGCCGTGGAGCCACGCTCTGAAGCTGGCTGAGCGGATCGAGGGCCGCGACGTGGTCTTCAGCCTGATCAAGGACGGCGACCACAGGCTCAGCCGGCCGCAGGACCTGGCGCGGCTGATCGCGACGGTGGCGGAGGCGCGCGGTTTGGTCCCATGACCTACCGGTCATCCCGGCGAAAGCCGGGATCCAGATCATAGGGCTGACGGTCGGCAAGGACGCGCAGCAGGCAGCTGAAGCAGCGCCAGCGCTATGTCATCTGGGCCCCGGCATTCGCCGGGGGGGGCGGAATAGGGATCAGCCCTGGGCGGGGCGGAGTTCCTCGACGGCGGCCTGCTGGACCACGCCGCCGCCCTGACGCTCGGCGATCATGGCGTCGATGCGGGCGCGCTGGGCCTGGAAGGCGGCCAGTTCGCGGCCGGTCAGGATGGTGCCCTGCGGGACGCGGGCGCCGCGCGGGTTCACCCGCTGGCCATTGCGCCAGAGCTCGTAGTGCAGGTGCGGGCCGGTCGAGGCGCCGGTCGAGCCGACGTAGGCGACGATCTGGCCCTGCTGCACGCGCTGACCGGCGCGGATGCCCGAGCCGAAGCGCGACAGGTGGGCGTAGCCGGTCTCCCAGCCGTCCGAGTGACGGATGCGCACCCAGTTGCCATAGCCGCCCCAGCGGCGGGCCTCGACGACGACGCCGTCGGCCGCGGCCACGACCGGCGTGCCGTAGCCCGCCGCGAAGTCGATGCCCTGGTGCATGCGGCGATAGCCGGCGATCGGGTGACGGCGCATGCCGTAGTTGGAGCTGATGCGGGCGCCGTCGATCGGCGTCTGCAGCAGGAAGCCTCGGATGTTCTTGCCGTCCTCGTCGAAATATTGCGCCTGCGAGGCGCCGGCGGGCTGATAGCGGTAGAAGCGCACGCCCTTCAGCTCGGCGTAGAGCAGTTCGCCCGTGGCGACGGTGACGCCGCTCTCGGTGACGCTGCGCTCGAACACCATGGTGAAGGGATCGCCGGCGCGGATGTCCCGCGAGAAGTCGAGGCGGTGGGCGAACAGCTGGACCACGCGGGCCACCACCGAGGAGTCGGCGCCGAGCGCCACGGCGGACTGGTGCAGCGAGCCGTGGATCTCGCCGGCGGCGACGGTCGTCTCCTGGGTGACCTGCTCGGCCAGTTCGCGGACGCGCAGGGCGCCGTCGAAGTTGCGGCTGACGGTCAGCTGGGTGGCGGGACCGGTGCGCAGCGTCAGGCCGATCAGGCGCGCGGCGCCCCGGCCGGAGCGCGGACGGGCGACGGCGGTGTCAAAGCGCAGGCCGGCGCGGATGTTCACGACGTCGAAGCCCTCGGCCAGGCTGCGCACCACGGCGCGCGCCTCGTTGGCGTCGATGCCCGTGCGCTGCACGGCCTGTTCGAGGGTCTCGCCGGAGCGGACCTCGACGGGGATGATTTCGGGATTGGTCAGGCCGTCCGGCGCGGAGGCGGCGGCATAGGCCTGGGATTCGAGCTGGGCTAGCTGGACCGGAGTGAGCCCGGCGGCCTGGGCGGAGGTTTCGAGCGGCTGATAGACCCGCCAGACGAGGGCGGCGACGGCGACAGCGGCGCAGACGGTGAAGAGATGCGGAGAGACGCGCACCGGCTGGCGACGCGGATCGAACTGAGCCATCAGCCCCCCATTCGGTTCGCGGCGCCGTCAAGAGGCGCCGGGCCACACCCACGGCCCAAAAGAACTCAAGCGGCGCTATACCCTGTCGCGTCGCCGGTGAAAAGTTCGAGCGCCAGATAGGCGAAACTCAATCTTTTCCATGCCTTGATACCAAAACAGGCGGAAATCAGGGCCTGGAGCAACAATATGCCGCACCGGATTCGACCATAAGATTAACAAGCCGGAGTGTCCCAACGGCCACGGTTGCGCGTTGGACGCTGCAAATGGGGCGCCGCCTTGCCCGCTTGCGCATTAGAGGCTTGATGTCCGCCCGCGAAACATTCGAACGGCCCGCTTGACCCAAACCGAGACGACGACGGC
>CBIHLR010000011.1:0-25873 GCA_966210875.1 uncultured Brevundimonas sp.
TCGACGGAATGACGGCCGGTCGACCGCCGAGTTCGGTCTCGGCCTCGACGCGGCCGATAAAGCGGCTGCCGATGTAGCTTTCGTGGATGAAGGACTCGCCGACGGCTAGCCGGCCGCGCGCGTGCAACTGGGCCATGCGGGCCGAGGTGCCGGTGCCGCATGGGCTGCGGTCGATGGCCCGCTCGCCATAGAACACGGCGTTGCGTCCGTCGGCGCCTTCGCCCTTTGGCGCGTCGGCCCAAAGTACATGGCTGACGCCCCGGATGGTGGGGTCGACGGGATGCACGGGCTCGATCTGCTTGCGAAGGATCTCGCGTAGCTGTCGGGAAACCCGCACGATCTCGGAAGCGCCCATGGCGTCGAGACCCGCGTAGGGCCCCTGCGGTTCCACGATGGCGTAGAAGTTTCCACCGTAGGAGATGTCGATCTTGAGCGGGCCGAAGCCGGGGACCTCCACCTCGACATCGCGTTCGGCCAGGTAGCTCGGCACATTGCGGATGCGCACCCAGCGGACGCGATCGCCTTCCTGCTCGTACTCCAGCTCGATCAGGCCAGCGGGAACCTCGGCGACGAAGCGACCCGGCGTGCGGGGACGGATCAGGCCATGCTCCAGCCCGAAGGTGACCATGCCGATGGTCCCGTGGCCGCACATCGGCAGGACGCCTGAGGTCTCCATGAACAGGATGCCGACGTCGGCTTCGGCCCGGGTAGGCGGATAGAGAAAGCCGCCCGACATCATGTCGTGGCCACGCGGCTCGAACATCAGGCCGGTGCGGATCCAGTCGTAGCGGGCCATGAAGTCCTGACGGCGCTCGCTCATCGAGCCGCCCTCCAGGAACGGGGCCCCGCCGATCACCAGCCGGACCGGATTGCCCGCCGTATGGCCGTCGATGCAGGAGAAGACGTGGCGCATCAGGCGGCTTGCGGCAGGGCGGGCCGGCTGGCGGCCGCCGCCTCGACCATGGCGGTCACCTGCGCGCGTCGCGCGCCGGCCAGCGGCAGGCGAGGGGGCCTGACGCGCTCGGACCCCCGGCCCATGATCTGTTCCGCCAGCTTGATCGACTGGACCAGGTCGTGTTCGGCGTCGAGGTGCAGCAGCGGCATGAACCAGCGGTAGATCTCGACCGCCGTCTTCAGGTCGCCGCGCGCGAATGCCTCGTAGAGCGCCACGGATTCCCGCGGAAAGGCGCTGGTCAGCCCCGAGATCCAGCCCTGAGAGCCGAGGATCAGGCCCTCCAGGGCGACGTCATCCAGGCCGGCCATCAGGACGAATCGCTCGCCGAAGGCGTTCTTCAGATCAGTGAAGCGACGGGTGTCCGGCGCGGACTCCTTGATGGCCACGATGTTCGGAAGGTCGGCCAGCTTCTCCAGCGCCCCCAGCCCGATCGAGACGCGGTAGGCCGGAGGGTTGTTGTAGAGCATGATCGGCAGGGCCGTGGCTTCGGCCACCGCCCGGAAATGCGCGACCAGTTCGTCCTCGGTCGGCACATAGACCATCGCTGGCAGCACCATCAGGCCATCGGCTCCGATCGATTCGGCGTCCCGCGCAAAGGCCACGGCCCGGGCCGTGGTCATCTCCGACACCCCGACGATGATCGGAACCTGGCCACGCGCCGTCCCGACTGCGACCTTCAGAACCTTTCGCTTTTCATCGGCTTCCAGGGAGTTGTTCTCTCCGCAGGTGCCGAGCGCAACGAGGCCGTGGACGCCGTCGCGGATGAGAGCCTCGAGCGTGGCGGACGTGGCGTTCAGGTCGACCGAGAGATCCGGCGCGAACTGGGTCGTGGCTGCGGGGAACACGCCTTTCCAGGCTTCGGCTTCGAACAGGCTCATGTCGCGTCTCGCCAAGGGTCCGTGCGCATCCGTATACGAGGAGCGAGACGGCGCAATCCCCAGAGGCCAGGCGGACGTGACCACCTTCATCGTCATCGGTGGCGGCCTGATCGGGGCCGCGAGCGCGCTCCGACTTCAGCAGGCCGGCTTCGAGGTGACCCTGGTCGATCCGGGAGCGGCTCGTCGCGGCGCCTCCTTCGGCAACGCCGGCCATATCGCGGTGGAGCAGGCCGAGCCCCCCGCGTCCCCCGCCACTATGCGCGGCGCGCCCGGGATGCTGTTCGGCATCGGCGGACCGCTCGACTTTCGCTGGCGGGACGCGGCCGCCTGGGCCCCGTGGGCGCTGCGGTTCGTCCGGGCGTCGACCCATGAACAGTTCGCCAGGGGAACCGCAGCCCTGTCGCGGCTCCTCGCCGACGCCGTGCCCGGTTGGCGCCGCCTGATGGCGGATGTCGGTCGACCCGGGTTGCTGCGCGAGGACGGTCACGCCGTGCTCTGGCTGGACGAGAAGGCCGCCCGGCGGGGAGGGGAGGCCTGGGGCCGGGCGATGATCGGTCCGGCGCGCTTCCGAGAGATGACACCGGATGAACTGAGAGCCTGGAGGGAGCAGCTCCCGAGCCGGCCGCCTGTCCACGGTCTCAGGTTCGACGGCACGGCGCGTCTGCGCTCGCCTGGCGAGGCGCGACGGGCGATCCTGGCCGCCTTCAGCCAGGTCGGCGGCCGCATCGTGACCGACACTGCGACGTCCATACGCGCAGGAACGGACATCGAGGTGACGACCGCCGGCGTCGGCGTACTGAAGGCCGACAGGCTCTTGGTCGCGGCCGGCGTCTGGTCAGGTCCGCTGATGCGCCAGCTGGGGCTGACCGTTCCGCTCATCGCCGAGCGCGGCTATTCAATTCAGACCCCCGCGCCTGACTGGCCGGACGATCTCCCCACGGCGGTCATCGAAGACCTGTCGCTCGTTCTGGCGCCTCACCTGGAAGGCCTGCGCTGCACCAGCCATGTCGAGTTCGGCCGGCCTGACGCGCCGCCGGACCCTCGCAAGTGGGCGCGGATCGAAGACCAGGTCCGCTCGCTGGGGTTGTCCGTGGCGCCCGACGCGCAGCGGTGGATGGGCCCGCGCCCGACCCTGCCGGACTACCTGCCGGCCATCGGGGCGCTCGAGGCGCAGCCGAGTGTCCTTTACGCTTTCGGACACCAGCACCTGGGCGTCACGCTCGCGGCCCGCACGGCGGAGAGGATCGCCGCGCTCGCCCTCGCGGGGGCGTCCGACCTCGCCGACCCGGATTTCCGAATCGAGCGCTTCGGCTAGCAACGGCTTGCGGCGAAAGGCTTTGAGGGGGTCGGGTTGCGCAACCGAACGCACGGCGCCACGTTTATGGCTTCATGTGTGGAATTGCAGGTGAGGTGCGGTTCGACGGCCAGGCCGTCGATCCAGGGGTGGTTGCGCGTATCACGGATGCGCTCTCCAGACGTGGGCCGGACTCGGCCGGACAGGTGGTCAGGGGGCGGATCGGCTTCGGCCACAGGCGCCTGAAGATCATCGATCTGTCGCCCAGATCCGAACAACCGATGGTCGACGCAGACCTCGGCCTGACGCTGGTCTTCAACGGCTGCATCTACAACTATCCCGAGCTCCGCGCGGAACTCGAGGCCAAGGGCTATCGCTTCTTCTCCCAGGGCGACACCGAGGTCATCCTCAAGGCATGGCATGCCTGGGGCGTCGACTGCGTCGACCGCCTGAAGGGGATGTTCGCCTTTGTCCTGCATGAGCGGGACACCGACCGTGTGGTCATGGCGCGCGACCGCTTCGGCATCAAACCCCTGTATCTGTCCGAGGCGCCTGGACGGCTGAGGTTCGCCTCGTCTCTGCCGGCGCTGCTGCGCGGCGGTGATGTGGATACCACGATCGATCCGGTCGCCCTGCACAGCTACATGACCTTCCATGCGGTCGTGCCGGCCCCGCGCACCATCCTCAAGGGCGTGAGCAAGTTTCCCGCCGCCACCATCCGGGTGATCGAGCCGGACGGGACGGCCACGGACCGACGCTACTGGAACCCGCCCTACGACCGCGACCCCGCCGAGGCCGGCCTGTCGGCGGAAGAATGGCGCGACCGGGTGCTGGAAAGCCTGCGCGAGGCGGTGCGTCGCCGCATGGTGTCCGACGTGCCGGTCGGCGTCCTGCTCTCCGGCGGCGTCGACTCCAGCGTCATCGTCGGCCTGCTGGCCGAGATGGGGCAGAAGGACCTGATGACCTTCTCGGTCGGCTTCGAGTCCGCCAACGGCGAGGAGGGCGACGAGTTCGTCTATTCCGACCTGATCGCCCGGCACTTCAGCACGGACCACCACAAGATCTTCGTGCCCTCGGACCGGCTGATGGAGGCGCTGCCCGGCACCTTCGCGGCCATGAGCGAGCCTATGGTCTCCTACGACAACGTCGGCTTCTACCTGCTGTCGCAGGAGGTCTCGAAGCACATCAAGGTCGTCCAGTCCGGTCAGGGCGCGGACGAAGTGTTCGGCGGCTATCACTGGTACCCCCCGCTGGTCGGGTCGACCGACCCCTTGGCGGCCTATTCGAAGGCCTTCTTCGATCGCGATCACCTCGCCCTGCGCGGCCAGCTATCGGACGAGTGGACGATCGACGCCGACGTCAGCCGGGCCTTCGTCGAGGCGCACTTCGCCCAGGCGGGCGCGAACGATCCCGTCGACAAGGCGCTACGGCTCGACTCCCAAGTCATGCTGGTCGAGGACCCGGTCAAGCGAGTCGACAACATGACCATGGCCTGGGGCCTGGAAGCGCGCGTGCCCTTTCTGGACCACGACCTGGTCGAGCTCGCCGCGCGCATCCCGCCCGAGCACAAGCTGCGCGACGGCGGCAAGGGCGTGCTCAAGGACGCCGCCCGGCTGGTGATCCCGCACGAGGTGATCGACCGCAAGAAGGGCTACTTCCCCGTTCCCGCGCTGAAATACATCCAGGGCCCCTATCTGGACATGGTGCGCGACGCCCTGTCGTCGCAGGCGGCGCGCGAGCGTGGCCTCTTCCGCCAGGAGTATCTGGACCGGCTCTTCGCCGATCCCACCGGACACATCACGCCCCTGAGGGGTTCAGAGCTTTGGCAGGTCGCGGCGCTCGAGCTGTGGCTGCAGACCCACGGCGTCTGAGGGAGGCCGACATGATGAGCACCGACACGCCCGCGCGGGCGCAAGAGCCGTTGGGCGCCTGCGCCGCGCCGCGCCGGAGCAACGTGGTGTTCGAGTGCGGCTGGGGGCGGCTGCTGTTCGGTCAGACTTTCTCGGAAGCCGGGGATCTGATCGAGGCGCTGCGGGCGGAGGCGCCTGACTGCCGGGACATCGCCCTGTACGCCCCTGATCCGCACGTGGTCATCGCCCTGGCCCCCCAGGAGCTGTTCCTGGATCCGTCCCACACCTTCCGCCTGATGCTGGAGGACCTGCGGCCTCCGGAGCGTGGACTGGCGGGCTTCGAGGTTCGTCCCCTCCGGTCGGCTGAGGAGGCCGAGGAAATGGTGCGGGTGTGGTCGGCCCGTCAGATGGTGCCGTCGCCGGCCGATTTCGCCTGCGCTCACAAGGACGACCCCGCGCTGACCTATCTGCTGGCGGTCGACTCCGCGGGCGGCCAGGTGCTGGGCGTGGTGATGGGGGTGGACCACTGCGAGGCGTTCGGCGATCCGGAGGGCGGTTCGTCGCTCTGGTGTCTGGCCGTCGATCCGCAGGCCAGTCAGCCGGGGATCGGTGAGGCCCTGGTGCGCGGTCTGGCGGAGCATTTCCGCGATCGCGGACGGGCTTTCATGGATCTGTCGGTGATCCACGACAACGCGCAGGCCATCGCCCTGTATGAAAAGCTCGGCTTCGAACGGGTCCCCGTGTTCGCCGTTAAGCGGAAGAACCCGATCAATGAGCGCCTGTTCAGCGGGCCCGTGGAGGACGAGGGGCTCAACCCCTATGCGCGGATCATCGTCGACGAAGCGCGCCGGCGTGGCGTCTTCGCCGAGGTCACAGACGCCGAAGGCGGGTTCTTCCGCCTGACCTACGGCGGCCGCTCGATCCACTGCCGCGAGAGCCTGTCCGAACTCACCTCGGGCGTAGCCGTGTCGATCTGCGACGACAAGGCGGTTACTCGACGCGTGGCGCAGCGTGCCGGCGTGGTCGTGCCCGAGCAGATCGTGGCCGGCGATGATGGCCAGTTGGCCGACTTCCTTAAGCGGCATGGGGCGCTGGTGGTGAAGCCGGCGCGCGGCGAGCAGGGGCGGGGCGTCGCGGTGGGGCTCGAGACCCTCGACGAGGTCCTGCAGGCCGTCGAGTTCGCCCGCCGCTTTTCCGACCGCGTTCTCGTGGAACAGCAGGTCCAGGGTGAGGACCTCCGTCTCATCGTCATCGACTATCAACTGGTGGCCGCCGCGATGCGTCGGCCGGCCCGGGTGATCGGTGACGGCGTCTCGACCATCCGCCAGCTCATCGAACTGCAGAGCCGCCGCCGGTCCGCCGCGACGGGCGGGGAATCGACGATACCCATCGACGCCGAGACCGAGCGATGCGTCGCCCGCGCCGGCTTCGCCCTCGGCGACGTGGCTCCAAAGGGCGTCGAGCTCTCCGTGCGCAAGGCCGCCAATCTGCACACGGGCGGGACCATCCACGACGTCACGGATCAGGTGCACCCCGCTCTGGCCGAGGCCGCGGTGGCCACGGCCCGGGCGATCGAGATCCCGGTCACCGGGATCGATTTCATGGTGCGCTCCCCGTCCGAGCCGGACTACGCCTTCATCGAGGCCAATGAGCGCCCGGGTCTGGCGAACCATGAGCCGCAGCCGACGGCCGAGCGGTTCCTGGACCTGCTCTTTCCCATGACCGTGCCTCCGGCGCTGCGGTCTCCCGGCCGGCTGGAGGCGGGCAAGTGACCAAGCTCGAAATCGACACCGACTTTCTCACGAACGAACTGGAGCGCCTTCTCAGCATCGACAGCCCGTCCGGGTACACTGACGAGGTGGTGTGGCAGACCTGCCGCGAGATCGATCGCCTCGGCTACGAGTTCGAACTGACTCGCCGTGGAGCCATCCGAGCGGTGCTGCGCGGCGACAAACGGCGGCCGGCGCGTTCGATCGTGGCCCACCTCGATACGCTCGGAGCCCAGGTGAAGAGCCTCAAGCCGAACGGCCGGTTGGAGCTTGTGCCCATCGGCCACTGGTCAGCCCGCTTCGCCGAGGGCGCCCGCTGTACGATCTACTCCGATGCGGGGGCCTACCGCGGTTCGATCCTGCCCCTGAAGGCCTCGGGGCACACCTTCAACGAAGAGATCGACACCCAACCGACCGGCTGGCCGCACATCGAGCTGCGCGTCGACGCCCTGGCCCAGACGGCGGCCGACCTGGAGACGCTCGGCCTGTCGATTGGCGACATCGTGGGGATCGATCCCCAGCCCGAGTTCCTGGACAACGGCTTCGTCGTGTCGCGGCACCTCGACAACAAGGCGGGCGTCGCCGCTCTGCTGGCCGCCATGCAGGCCATGGCGCGCGCAAACCTGAAGCCCGAGGTCGACACCTACTTCCTCTTCACGGTCAACGAAGAGGTCGGCGTGGGGGCGTCGTCAGTCATGACGCCCGACATCGCCTCCCTGGTCAGCATCGACAACGGCACGACCGCCCCGGGGCAGAACTCGCGAGAGTTCGGGGTGACCATCAGCATGGCCGATCAGACGGGACCGTTCGACTGGCACCTGACGCGCAAGCTGGTCCGGCTTTGTCAGGACAACGACATCGCCTTCCAGAAGGACGTGTTCCGCTATTATCGGTCCGACGCGGCCTCCGCCATCGAGGCGGGCGCCGACATCCGCACCGCCCTCATCACCTTCGGGATCGACGCCTCCCACGGCTACGAGCGCATCCACACCCACGCCCTCAGGTCCGTCGCTGAACTGGTGACCGCCTACGTCGCCAGCCCCGTGGAGATCCCGCGGGACGCCGAGCGCATCGGCGGGCTGGGCGGGTTCACCCACCAGCCGCAGGAACCGGCCGAGCAGGACCTGCATCCGTCCGACGACGTGCCCTATCAGGGCGAGGAGCGCCGCTGATCAGCCGCGCAGGCTGCGGAAGGTCACGGAATAGCGCAGTTCGGCCCCCGGCGTGATGCTGTGCTGCCAGTCCGTGCGCGCCGGTCCGTCCAGCAGATAGGCCGAGCGGGGCGCGAGCGCCGCCGCCGTCCGCTCCCAGCGCTCGCCCGTCTTGCGCCGAAACCTCAGCACGCACGCCGAGCCGAGCGATACGCCCACCACCTTGTCGAACTGGGGCCGGTCGCGATGCCAGCCGATGCCGGCCCCCGGCGCGTATTCCGTCACGAGGATCTGGCGAAGGTCGGCCGGCGCCAGGCCCGCGAACTCCGCCGCCTTCGCACGTAGCGGTTCAAGAAAGGCCGGGAGAGGATCAGCCTGCAGCAGCCGCCCGGCGCTGAAATCGTACCGGCCTCCGAAAGAGACGATCCGCCGGTTCCCCTGGAACCCCTGGAAGTCGAATGGCGCGAACGGCAGCTCGGCGATGGTCCGGACGAGGGCGTCTTCCTCATCGGTGGAAATCAGCCCGGCGCGGTACGCCCAGCCCTCCGGGCCCGGGGGAGGGGATAGGTCGAACAGGCTGTGCTGGGTCGGGCGAAGCGTCACCCGCTCGATATGGGGCCGAACCGCTCCATTTGCCGCGACGGCGGCGGCGCCCGTCTTCAAGGGCCGTTTGCGGTGACGCTGATCAGTGGCCTTCGGCCTCGCCGCCGCCCTGCGCGATGGCGGCGATCTGCTCTTCGAGAGCCCGGCGCGTCTCCGGCGAGCAATCGGACGCCGACGTCGCCCCGGTCGCGACGTCTCTGGGCGCGTCGTTCACGATCAGGTCCTCCACGAGGCTGGAGGCGGCGGCTCGAACGGCGGGGTCCTCGACCCCGGCGACCGCGCTGCGGGCCAGACCGGCGGCGTTGACGTCCTCCCAGCCGCAGGTCGCGGCCGCCTGCCTCAAGGTCTGGGCCGCCTCGATTCCCTGGGCGATCTCCGGATTGCTGGCCTCGAACGCCGCCCAGGCGGCGTTCCGGCCGGCCTGCTCCAGATCGACCTCTCCGCATCCCATCAGAACCAGGGCCGTCGCACCCATCACGGCAAGGACCAGTCGTTGCATGCGCGTCGCTCCTTGGAAGTCGATTCCGGGCGGCTGGCGGACAGGGTGGGATTCGAACCCACGGTGGGCTTCCACCCACGGCGGTTTTCAAGACCGCTGCCTTAAACCACTCGGCCACCTGTCCTCAGTCGAGGGCTCTAGCGGCTCACGCGCGATTAACCAAAGCGGAAAGTTCCGCGGGCATGATGGGGCGCTTCAACGGCGGGGGCGTCCCATGTTCTGGCGAATCTGCGCGGCGGTGGCGGTGGCCACCCTGGTGTCGGCCTGCGGCTTCGCAGGCGCGGAACCAGCCCCCATGCGGCCCCAGCCCTGGTCGCCGTCGCCCTCGGTCGCCGCCGAGGTGACCGATCCGGCCCCGATCGTGCGCGGAACCATGCGGCCGTACCAGATACGTGGCCGCTGGTACACGCCGGAAGCCAATGAAAACTATGATCAAACAGGCGTTGCGAGCTGGTACGGAGACGCCTTCCATGGCCGCCCGACGGCGACCGGGGAAATCTTCGACATGCATGGCCTGACGGCGGCGCATACGACCTTGCCGCTACCTTCGCTGGTCGAGGTGACCAACCTGCAGACGGGGCAGAGCATTATCGTCCGGGTCAACGACCGCGGACCCTTCGTCGACGACCGTCTGATCGACCTGTCGCGCGGCGCGGCCGACGCGCTGGGCGTCCGGGCTCAGGGTCTGGCGCGGGTGCGTGTGCGCTACGTCGGTCCGGCTCCTCGGCTCGGCGCGGCCGGTCCTGTCCAGCAGGCCGCCGTGACCACGCCCCCGCCCGCATCACGTCCGACCGAGAGCTCGGACACCACGCCCTATTTCGTTCAGGTGGGCACCTTCGGTGAACGCGACAACGCCGAGGCCCTGAGGCGTCGGCTGAGCCGCGATGGGCGCGTTCGAATCGAGGACGTGCGGGTCGGCGAGCGGTCCATGTTCCGCGTCCTGGTGGGCCCATGGGCCGGACGCGTGGAGGCCGAGCGCCAGCGGAGCGTCCTGGCGGGCCAGGGACTGTTCGACGCCATCCTGGTGGCCGCTCAATAAATCCGTCCGGCGGCCTTGCCTCCCGGGCGCGAGCCGCCATTGTGCGGCCGTGTCACGCGGACGGTTCATCACATTCGAAGGCGGGGAGGGGGCCGGCAAGTCCACCCAGGCCCGCCGGCTGGTCGAGCGGCTGAACGCGCTCGGCCTCAACGTCGTCCTGACCCGGGAGCCGGGCGGCTCCGAGGGCGCCGAGGCGCTGCGCGGCCTGCTCCTGACCGGCGAGACCGACCGCTGGACGCCCACGGCCGAGACACTGCTGATGTACGCCGGTCGGTCGGACCACCTGACGCGGCTGATCCGGCCGGCGCTCAAGGCCGGGACCTGGGTCGTCTGCGACCGCTTCTCCGATTCGACACGCGCCTATCAGGGCGCCGGGGGCGGCGTGAACCCGGCCTTCATCGAAGCCATTGAGGCCGAGGTCGTCGGCGACGACCGTCCGGACCTGACCCTGGTCTTCGACATGCCGGTCGAGCTCGGCCTTGAGCGCGCCTTCGGCCGCGAACTGTTCGAGGTGCGGTTCGAGTCCAAGGGCCTGGCTTTCCACGAGCGGCTTCGGGCCGAGTTCCTGCGCATCGCCGAGGCGGAGCCCGCGCGCTGCGCCGTCATCGATGCCGCGGGCACGCTGGACGAGGTCGACGCCCGCGTCTGGGAAGCGGTCTCCCAGCGGCTGGAGTTGGTCCCTTGAGTGACCGACCGTCGCCCCGCCAGAGCTACCATGCCCTCAAGGACGAGGCGCCCGAACGCGCCTTTCTGGACGCGCTCGAGCGCGGTCGCCTCCATCACGCCTGGATGCTCACGGGGCCGGAGGGCCTGGGCAAGGCGACCTTCGCCTACCGCGCGGCCCGACGCCTGCTAGGCGCGGCGCCCGACCCGAGGCGGGGCCTGCTGGGCTCGGACCCTGAGGATCGCGTCAGCCGCCTGGTCGAGCAGGACGCCCATCCCGACTTCCTCGTGCTCGAACGGCAGGTCGAAGGCGGCAAGACGAAGAAGTCCATCTCGGTCGAGGAGGCCCGGGCACTTCCGGAATTCTTCTCCAAGTCCCCGTCCATGGCCCGGCACCGCGTGGCCATCGTGGACGCAGCTGATGACCTGAACATCAACTCCGCCAACGCCTTGCTGAAGACACTTGAGGAGCCGCCTGAACGCAGCGTGCTGTTCCTGGTGTCGCATTCGCCGGCCCGGTTGCTCGGCACCATCCGGTCCCGCTGCCGGCGACTCACCTTCCAGCCGTGGGGCGAAGCGGCGGTCGCCGAGTGGCTGATGACCCAGACCGGACTGGCCCGCGCCGACGCCGAGGCGCTGGCGGCCATGTCCGGCGGCTCGCCGGGCCGCGCGCTTCAATTGGCGGAAGAGGGGGCCCTGGAGATTGACGCCACCGCCCGCGCCCTGGTCGAGGGCGACGCGCCGGACGACGCCGAGATGCTGCGTTTCGCCGACCGGCTGAAGGGGGCCGAGGGCCAGAACCGGCTCGAACTGCTGTTCGCCCGCCTGGCGGAGGCCGTGCGCCGACGCGCGGCCCAGGGTGGCGCGCCGGAAACCTGGGCGCGAGTCTGGGACCGCCTGACCCAGATTCCCGGCGAGACCGCCGGGCTGAACCTCGATCGCGTCGACGTGTTGTTCTCGACCCTGGCGGAGATCCGCCGCGCGCGCGCCTCATGATCATCGACAGCCACGTCAATCTGCACGCGCCTCAGTTCGACGAGGATCGCGAGGCGGTCATCGCCCGGGCCCGCGAGGCCGGCGTCGCCCTCATGGTCGAGATCTCCGACCGCCTGGCCACCTTCGAGGCGACGCACGCTCTGGCCATGGCGCACCCGGACATCTGGTGCACGGTCGGCGTCCATCCGCACGAGGCGAAGGAGGATCCCGACCTGTCGCCGCAGACCCTGGCGGAGCTGGCCGGCCGGCCGCGTGTGGTCGGCATCGGCGAATGCGGGCTGGATTTCCACTACGACCTGTCGCCTCGCGACGTGCAACTGAAGGTCTTCCGCGCCCATGTCGAGGCGGCGCGGCTGACGGGCCTGCCGCTGGTCATCCACACACGCGAGGCCGACGACGTCATGGCCCAGACGCTGCGTGAGGAGCACGCGCGCAATCCCTTTCGGCTGCTGATGCACTGCTACACCTCGGGTCCGGAGCTGGCGCGAGCTGCGGCCGAACTGGGCGCCTACTTCTCGGTGTCGGGCATCGCGACCTTCAAGGCCGCCGAGGAGGTGAGGGCGGTCATCCGCGACATGCCCGCCGAGCGGATCATCGTGGAGACCGACTGCCCCTATCTGGCGCCCGTCCCGCATCGCGGGCGGCGCAACGAGCCGGCCCTCGTCGTCCATGTGCTCGACAAGCTGGCGGAGATTCGGGGCTGGAGCCGGGAGGAGGCCGAGGCGCGGACGACCGACGCCTTCTTCGACCTGTTTGACAGGATTCCGCGTCCTTGAGCGCGCTCGAGGTCACCATCCTTGGCTGCGGATCCTCCGGCGGCGTGCCGCGCCCGAACGGCGACTGGGGCGCCTGTGATCCGAACGAGCCCCGAAACCGCCGGACCCGTTGCTCGCTGGCCGTGCGGCGTCGAGGGCCTGACGGCGTCACCACGGTCCTGATCGACACCTCGCCGGATCTGCGCCAGCAGGTGCTGTCCGCCGGGATCACGGCGATCGACGGCGTGCTCCTGACCCACGACCATGCCGACCAGACCCACGGGATCGATGATCTCCGAGCCTTCGCCTACATGGGCCGCAAGCGGGTTCCGGTTTGGATGGACGCCGCTACGTCAGAGACGCTGAAAGCGAGATTTGGCTATATTTTCGGAGGCCTGCACGGATACCCTCCGATCTGCGATGCGCGTCTCCTGAGCGCTGAGAGCGAGACAGTCGAGATCGCCGGCGCCGGCGGGGCCGTCCAGGTCAAAACCTTTCCGCAGGCCCACGGACCGATCAGCTCGGTCGGCTATCGCATCGGCGACCTCGCTTACTCGAGCGACGTGTCCGGACTGGACGACCGGGCCTTCGAGGCTCTTGAGGGGGTCCAGCTCTGGATCGTCGATGCGCTCCGGTGGACCCGGCACCCGACACACGCGCACCTTGATCAGACCCTGGCCTGGATCGCTCGCGCCCAGGTGCCGCGCGCAATGTTGACCAATCTCCACATCGATCTGGACTACCGCCGCCTATCAGACGTGACGCCGCCCAACGTGGAGGTCGCATACGATGGCTGGGTGGGTGAGCTAAGGAATTCCGTGAGTTAGGCCCATCACCTACGTGTCCGGGTCATATCGAATTTCGCATAATATATCTTAGGCGCGCCGTAGATCGGGTGCGAAAGGGCCGCCTTACGCCCTCTCCAGGCCACAGGAGAACGGAGCGACCGATCGGTAGAAGGCCTGGGCGGCCGGCGCCGTCGCGCCTTCCGACAACCGATAGGCGTGCTCGACCACCATCGCCTGCTGCTCGATGTTCAAAGAGACCCACCGGCATGTTTCGTCCGGTGTGTAGGCGTAGGCCCGTACGCCGTCGCCGGCCCTCAGTTTCGCCAGGGCCAGGTTGACCCCCTGCTGAGCCTGCCAGACATGGACCAGCTCGTGGACGAAGCTGGCGCGCGCCTTCAGCGTGCCGACCGAGAAATCCGGGAGCCAGGTCCTGGCCGGCCAGATGATCCACTCCCGCCCGAACCCCCGGCCCGGCACGAACGCGCGCACGAGAGGCGGCGGCGCCGCCAGGATCCGGATGGTGTCGAGCCTGAGCGCACTGTCGAACACCGCATCGGCCAGCGCCCGCTCGCCCGGCGTCAGTGGACGCCGCGAAAATGGCTTGCTCACGGCGCGTAGCTCGCCTCGGGCCCCACATACTCCCAGTGCCACGGCTCATAGATGTAGTTCACGAAGCCGTAGCGGTGCGCATTGGCGACGAGCCAGCGATAGGCCGGCCCTCTCGATTGGTGCAGTCGGTTGTAGGGATTGGTGGAATCGATCCCGTAGCCCGGGGCCTGCCCGACATTGATGTCGAGCGCCCAACCCGTGCGGTGCGCCGAGCACGACGCGCGCCTCAGCCCGTCGCAGTTGGAATCGTCCTCGCATCGCACCCCATCGATGTCCGGGTGCCGATAGCTGGAATAGACGGTGAGAAGCAGCGGATCGGCCGCGATCTCTGGGACCTGGGCCCGCGCGTCCGCCACCATCCGCCGATAGGCCTCGAGCGCCGCTGCCTGGGCCATGCGGCCCGGACGGCGCGCGGTTTCCTCCATGTAGTCGAACTCGACCAGATCACGGCGTTCCGGCGCATAGGGACACTCTCCCCTCACCCGGGCCATGACGAACGGCCGACGCTCCTGCCAGACGCCCTTGAAGACGTCGAAGGTCGCAGGCCCGAACACGCCGTCGGCCTCGAGCCCATATCGCGCCTGGAAGACCGCCAGCGCCGCCGCGAAGCCCGGCGAGGTCGGGGCGCAGCTGGTCCCGATCTCCTGCTGGGCCATGGGAACATAGGTTTCCCAGCCGGTTTCGCGCCCGAACGGCTCCCATTCCAGGCTGTCCAGCGTGCGCGCGTTGTGCGCCGCGGCTTCCACCCAGGCGTCCTGACCGGCGTGGCAGTCGAGGGTCTGGGCGATCGGATTGTCTTCGGCCAGCGCCGGAGTGGCGAGCGCGAGGCACGCCGCAAGCGTCATGAGCAAACGCGTCGCCAGTCCCGACATGCGCCTAGGAAGCCACGCTCCGGCCCGGCCCGCAAGCGTCCGTCAGCCGGCCAGCCGCTCCCACTCCAGGAAGTCCGGATCGTTGAGCAGGGTCCGCACATAGGCCGCCGCCGTTCCGTCGTCGCCATGGGCCGCCAGATCGAGCTGATAGTGCCGGATGCGGCAGGCCACCGGCGTGAAGAAGGCGTCCGGCATCGACCATTCGCCGAAGAGGTAGTCCCCTCCTCCGCCAAAGCGTCCCCGCGCCTCGCGCCACATGGCGACCAGCCGGCGCAGTTCGGCCGACAGGGCCTCAGACGGCGCATGCGCCGGGCCGGGCTCACCCACCATCGGGTGGTCGGGGCCCATGCCGCACTCGTTGCGCAGGGTCATGAAGGCCGAATGCATCTCGCAGGTCACTGACCGAGCCATCCAGCGCGCGTGCGCGTCGGCAGGCCACAGCTTCGCGTTCGGATAGCGCTCGGCGCACCAGACCGAGATCGACAGTGAATCCCAGATGGTCTCGCCCTCGACCTTCAGCACCGGCACCTTGCCCGACGGCGAGTGCCGGGCGATCTGTTCGGCGGTGTCGTCCCGGTTCAGCCGAACCTCCGTGGTCGTGAAATCCGCCCCGCAGCGCTTGAGCACCAGCCAGGGCCTCAACGACCAGGTCGAATAGGCGCGATCGCCGATCACCAGTTCCATCGTTTCCTCCTGAGGTCCGGCCTTTCCTTGACAGATTCGCCGCCCGGGGCCTTTAGGGGCGCCCATGATCTCCCGATACGCCCGTCCCGAAGCCGTCGCCATCTGGTCCCAAGAGACCAAATACCGCATCTGGTTCGAGATCGAGGCTCACGCCGCGACCAAGATGGCCGAGCTGGGCGTCATCCCGGCCGAGGCCGCCGACGCCATCTGGGCCAAGGGCAAGGACGCAGTCTTCGACGCCGACCGCATCGACGAAATCGAGCGCACGACCAAGCACGACGTCATCGCCTTCCTGACCCACGTGGCGGAGATCGTCGGCGAGGAAGCCCGCTTCCTGCACCAGGGGATGACGTCTTCGGACGTGCTGGACACCTGCTTCGCCGTCCAGCTGGCCCGGTCGTCCGATCTGCTGATCGCGGGCGTCGACCGGGTCCTGGCGGCGCTGGAGGCGCGCGCCAAGGAGTTCAAGTTCACACCCTGCGTCGGCCGCAGCCACGGCATCCACGCCGAACCGGTCACCTTTGGTCTCAAGCTCGCCGGCTATCACGCTGAGTTTCAACGGGCCCGTCGCCGGCTCGTGACGGCGCGCGAGGAGATCGCCACCTGCGCCATCTCCGGCGCCGTCGGCACCTTCGCCAACGTCGATCCGGCGGTCGAGGCCTATGTCGCCGACCAGATGGGCCTTCAGGTCGAGCCGGTTTCGACCCAGGTGATCCCGCGCGACCGGCATGCCGCCTATTTCGCCGCGCTCGGCGTCGTCGCCTCCTCGGTCGAGCGCCTGGCCGTCGAAATCCGTCACCTGCAGCGCACCGAGGTGCTGGAGGCCGAGGAGTTCTTCGACAAGGGCCAGAAGGGCTCGTCGGCCATGCCGCACAAGCGCAATCCGATCCTGACCGAGAACCTGACTGGCCTTGCCCGTCTGGTCCGCTCGGCGGTGACCCCGGCCATGGAGAACGTCGCCCTCTGGCACGAACGGGACATCAGCCACTCCTCGGTCGAGCGCGGAATTGGCCCCGACGCCACCATCCACCTGGACTTCGCACTGCATCGCCTGGCCGGCGTGATCGAGCGGCTGAACGTCTATCCCGAGAACATGGCGAAGAACCTCGACCGCCTCGGCGGGCTGGTCCATTCCCAACGCGTCATGCTGGCCCTGACCCAGGCCGGCGTCTCGCGTGAGGACGCCTATGCGGCGGTCCAGGAGAACGCCATGAAGGTCTGGCGCGGCGAAGGCGCCTTCCTCGATTTCCTGAGGGCGGACGATCGCGTGGTGCTGTCCGACGGCGAACTCGAGGCGCTGTTCGACCTGAGCTATCACACCAAGCACGTCGATACGGTCTTCGCCCGGGTCTTCGGTCAGGGCTGACTGCATCCATCGCCCCGTCGTCCCGTATCTCCTGACGCGTCGCCTCCCCGCGGCGCTTGCTCAGGAGAAACGACATGAAGACCATCTTCGGCCTTGTGGCCGCTTCCGCCCTCGTGCTCGCCGCCTGCAACAGCTCGGCTGACGAGGCCGCCACGACCACCGAGGCTTCCGCCGAATCCACCGCCTCGGCGGCGTCTGCGGAGACCCCGGCCGCGTCCGGCACGATCGTTGAGGTGGCGCAGGGCAATGCCGACTTCTCCACCCTGGTCAGCGCGGTCCAGGCCGCCGGCCTTGTCGAGACGCTGAACGGCGCTGGCCCCTTCACCGTCTTCGCGCCGACCAACGCCGCGTTCGAAAAGATCCCGGCCGAGACCCTGCAGGGCCTGCTCACCCCTGAGCAGCGCGACACCCTGACGGCCGTACTGACCTATCACGTGGTCTCCGGCCGCGTGGACGCCGCGACCCTGATCGAGCAGATCCAGGCTGGCGGCGGCAGCGCCACCGTCACGACCGTCCAGGGCGGCGAACTGACGGCCCGGGTGGTCGAAGGCGGCGTGGTCCTGACTGACGCCGCGGGCAACGAGAGCCGTGTCGTCCAGACCGACGTCACGGCCTCGAACGGCGTGATCCACGCCATCGACACCGTCGTCATGCCGGGCTGAGCCCCAGGCGTAAAAAAGGCCGCGTCCCGAAAGGGGCGCGGCCTGTTCGCCGGCGTCGGCCGGAAATCTACTCGCCGTTGCGGATCTGCTCGCGCGCAATGGCCATCAGCTCGTCCATCTTGGAGCGGATCTCGCTTTCGCGGACGCCCAGACCCGAGCCTTCCAGATCCTGCATGATCTTGCGGAACACATCCTCTTCGCCGGGCTGTTCGAAGTCGGACTTCACCACGGCGCGCGCGTAATCGGCGCGGCTTTCGGCGGCCAGGCCCATCTTGTCGGCGGCCCATTCGCCCAACAGGCGGTTGCGCCGGGCGACGGCCTTGAATTCCTGCTCTTGGTCGAGAGCGAACTTGGATTCGAAGCCTTGTTCGCGATTGTCGAAGGTCGTCATTTGAAAAGCAGGTCTCACGCGTATGGAGGCGCCGTCTTATCGGTCGGCGGGGCGCCGATCAATCCGCACCTTTGCGTATACGGAACTCGCCCGATGGGTGTGTCTGGAACGCCTCTAGGTGCAATTGCGAAAGGGGCGCCGTTCCGCTAAATCTCCGCCCGACCTGTTCTCACGGAATCCTGAGTCGCCTCCGCGCCGCCGTCGAGCGGCGCGTCTCGCGTTTCAGGCCCGCACCGCCCAGAGGGGCCCCGCATGACCAGCCGCCGCAAGAAGATCTACGAAGGCAAGGCCAAGATCCTCTACGAGGGTCCCGAGCCCGGCACCCTGATCCAGTACTTCAAGGACGACGCCACCGCCTTCAACGCCCAGAAGAAGGCCGTCCTCGAGGGCAAGGGCGTCATCAACAACCGCATCTCCGAATATGTGATGACGCGGCTGAACGGCATCGGCGTCCACAACCACTTCATCAAGCGGCTGAACCTGCGCGAGCAGCTGATCAAGGAAGTCGAGATCATCCCGCTAGAGGTGATCTGCCGCAACATCGCGGCCGGCTCCCTGTCCCAGCGGCTGGGCCTGGAAGAGGGCTCTCCCCTGCCCCGCTCGATCATCGAGTTCTGCTACAAGGACGACAAGCTTGGCGACCCGATGGTCACCGAGGAGCACATCACCGCCTTCAACTGGGCCTCGACCCAGGAGATCGACGACATCCTGGCGATGACGGTGCGGGTGAACGACTTCCTGACCGGCCTGTTCGCCGGCATCGGCATCACCCTCGTCGACTTCAAGATCGAGTTCGGCCGCATCTATGAGGGCGACTTCAGCCGCGTCATCCTGGCCGACGAGATCAGCCCGGACTCGTGCCGCCTCTGGGACACGGCCTCGGGCGAGAAGCTCGACAAGGACCGCTTCCGCCGCGACCTGGGCAATGTGATCGAAAGCTACACCGAGGTGGCCAAGCGCCTCGGCATCATGAAGGACATGCCGACCGTGATTCAGGGAGGTCTGCACTGATGGCCAAGGTTCGCATCCACGTCTTTCTCAAGCCCGGCGTTCTGGACGTCCAGGGCAAGGCGGTCGAAGGCGCGCTGAAGGGCCTGGGCTGGTCGGGCGTCTCCGAGGCCCGCGTCGGCAAGCTGATCGAGTTCGACCTCGAGGGCGCCGCCGACCCGGCCGCCGAGGCCAAGCGCATGTGCGAGACGCTGCTCGCCAACACGGTGATCGAAAGCTACCGGATCGAAGTCGCCTGACGACGGAGGAAAGCCATGACCTTCACCCTCACCTCGAGCAGCTTCAAAGACGGCGGGACCCTTCCAGACGCCCAGGTCAAGGCGAAGGGTGACCGTTCCCCTCACCTGAGGTGGTCCGGCGCGCCGGAGGGGACGAAGAGCTTCGCCGTCACCTGCTACGATCCGGACGCGCCGACCGGCTCCGGCTTCTGGCACTGGACCGTCGCCAACATTCCTGCGGACGTCACCGAACTGGCCGAGGGCGCCTCGCCCGACGCCATGCCCCCCGGCTGCGTCGAGGGTCGCACCGATTACGGCCCGCCCGGCTTCGGCGGCGCCGCTCCGCCTCCGGGCCACGGCCCGCACCGCTACATCTTCACCGTCTTCGCCGTGGACACCGACAAGCTCGACGTGACCCCGGACAACTCCGGCGCCGTGTTCGGCTTCAACCTGCACTTCCACACCCTCGCCAAGGCCTCGATCACGGCCACCTACGAGAACACGGGCGACTGACGTCCGATTGCGCGGCCCTTTCCCGCGTGCCTACATTCGCGGCGCACGGGAGGAAGAACGATGGTCGATCGCCGAGTGGTTCTGCTGTCCGGTCTCACGCTCGCGGCGTCGCCGGCAGCGGCGGCGCAGGCCGGCCCCGACGCCAACAAGGACCTGGTCCGCCGCTTCTTCGAAGAGGTCTGGAGCACGGGCGATCTGTCGCTGCGGGACGAGTTCCTGGGTGCGGATTATCGGGGCCACATGGCCGGCGCCGAACAGCCCATCGACCGCGACGGCTGGACAGGCTGGTTCCAGGGTTTCCGGACCGCCTTCCCCGACGCCCGCTTCACCGTTGAGGACCTGATCGCCGAAGGGGATCGAGTGGCCGCCCGGCTGACCATGCGCGGCACTCATCTGGGCCCGATGAATGGCGTCCCCGCGACCGGTCGTGCGGTCGTCGTGACCGGCATGAGCATCGAGCGCGTCGCGAACGGCCGGATCGTCGAGGGCTGGAACCAGAACGACGCGCTCGGCCTGCTGGGGCAGCTGGGCCTACTGCCGCCCCCACCGGGCTAGGCGACCCGCTCACTCCCACCCGCGCGGCTCAGGCGCGGGCCCTCGCCGGCAGGAAGCGGCTGTTTCGCAGCAGCACCGCGCTCACGATCGAGACCAGCAGCCCGACCGGGAAGATTTCGACGAAGGTCATCGGCAGCCGGAACAGCGGCGATTGATAGGCCACGGCCATCTCGCGCATCTGCGTCTCCAGGTCGCGATACGCCTGGCCAGACAGCCCCTCGGCGCGGCGCGCCTCCAGGGTGGCGGCGATATACTGGTCCATGAAGGCGTAGTCGGTCGCGGCCAGATAGGCTTCCCACACCAGGACGTAGGCCAGCGATGCGAACAGCGCGATGCCCAGCCCCACCCCCAGCGCCGGCAGGAACTTGATGACGCCGCCGTTGTGCCGGTCGCGATGCTGTTTGACGCCCATGAAGACCGCCGACATGCCGAGCAGCATGATGAGGTAGCCCAGCCAGACGTTGCCGTGCGGTTCGCCGCCCTCGATGGCGATCGTGCCGATGACCCCGGCGATGATGATCAGGCCGGCCACTAGGCCGTAGACGATGATGATGCGAGCCATGACGGCCTCCCCTCGGGTGTGTTGAGGCCCCAAGCCTGACCACACCCCCCGCCGCATCCTATCGCCCGAACGGGTGAATTCGACCTGTTCGCCCGGTCAGGGGATCAGGCTGAGCTCCCGCGCGCGTGTCACG
This sequence comes from uncultured Brevundimonas sp., assembly GCA_966210875.1. Classification (GTDB taxonomy): domain Bacteria; phylum Pseudomonadota; class Alphaproteobacteria; order Caulobacterales; family Caulobacteraceae; genus Brevundimonas. The sequence continues at coordinate 20,814 of CBIHLR010000011.1, forward strand.
GCCTCGGTGCGGGTCGAGGCGCCGAGCTTGGCGAACAGATTGGCCAGGTGCGTCTTGATCGTGTTCGGCGACAGGCCCATGACCCGCGCGATCTCCTTGTTCGCCCGGCCGGACGCCAGCTCAGTCAGCACCTTCAACTCCTGGCCGGTCAGCCCCAGCGTCCGCACCGCCGCCTCGTTGCGCTTGAAGGCCGGTCCATGACGTCTTGTCGCAATGCGCCAACCCATCCAGACGCCGCCGGCCGCGAACAGCACGGCCACGACCGCGACGTAGATTTCCGGCGCAATGGCTCGGGTCGCCTGCTGCATCTCCAGCCACGTCAGCAGGAAGGCGCCGAGCGCCAGAATCAGCCCTGCGACGGCGATGGTGCGGATCATGCCGCGATGATGCGCGCCGCCCGGCCGTGGTCAATCCGCCGCCCCTGACACGCGGAACGATTCCTGATAGGAGCGCGCGCCATGAGCGCCGCCGTCATCGTCTTCCCGGGATCCAACTGCGACCGCGACTGCAAGGTCGCCGTCGAACGCTCCACCGGCGAGCGGGTCGAGATGGTCTGGCACCAGGAGACGGAGCTGCCCAGCGGCCTGGATCTGATCGTCCTGCCGGGCGGCTTTTCCTATGGCGACTACCTGCGCTGCGGCGCCATGGCGGCCCAGTCGCCGGTGATGCAGGCGGTCAAGAAGGCCGCCGACGACGGCGTGGCCGTGCTCGGCATTTGCAACGGCTTCCAGATACTGTGCGAGGCCGGGATGTTGCCGGGCGCCCTGCTGAGGAACGCCGGCCTGAAATACGTCTGCAAGCCGATCTCTCTGGAGGTCGCCAACGGCCAGACGCGCTTCACCGCCGGCTATCAGGGCCAGCGCGAAGTACTGATGACCCAGGGCAACGGTGACGGAAACTACTTCGCCGACGAAGAGACCCTCAACCGCATCGAGGGCGAGGGTCAGGTCGTGTTCCGCTACCTGGACAACCCCAACGGCTCGGCGCGCAATATCGCCGGCCTGATGAACGAGCGCGGCAATGTGCTGGGCATGATGCCCCACCCCGACCGCGCCTTCGAACCCGAGCTCGGCTCCGCCGACGGCGCGGTTCTCTTCCGCAGCATCTTCGCCGCGGCGTGACCGGGACGGCACAGCCGGCTTGGTAAGCCGGCGACCGGAGAAAATTCCATCGCCGGGTGATTGACACGCGGCCCGGCTCGCCCTCCCCTCCGCGTACTATTTGTTCGGGGGAACTCCATAATGTTCAGGAAGATACTCGGGGCCGTCGCGGTCCTGTCCGTTGGCGCGTGCGCGTCGCCCTATGTCGCCACGCCCTACGATCGTGAGGCCCATGGGATCGAAGTGATCGCGCTGGTCGACGACTCGGTCCCGCCGGAGCCGATCGCCTATGAGGTCGCCTCGGCCGGGGCCAACTTCGGCCTGATCGGGGCGCTCGTCGACGCCGGCATCCAGGCCAGCCGCCAGGACGCTGTGAAAGACGCGCTTGAGGCTCACGGCTTCGACGCCGAGGCCGTGCTGGAAGCCCGCATGGCCCGCGCGCTTGAGGCCCAGGGCTACGACGTCGCGGTCCTGCCGGGCTCCGACCGCCAGCGCCGCGATTTCCTCGTGACCTATCCGGGCGCCCCCGAGGGGACTCAGGCCTATCTCGATCTGGTCGTCACCCAGTACGGCTACCTGTCGGCCGGCGCCTTCCAGCCTTTCCGTCCGCACGTCGGCGCCACGGCCCGGCTGGTCAGCGTCGAGGATCCGTCGGTCGTGCTGATGGAGAACGTGATCATCCTGAACGGCATGAATGTGCCCGAGGGCGTGATCACCCTCTCGGCCAATCCCGAGTATGTGTTCCAGAACCGCGAAGCGATGCTGGCGGATCCCGCCCGACTGGCGGCCGGCGTCGAGGACGCCCTCAATCAGGTCGCCGACACGGCGGCCCAACTCCTGCGGTAGGCGCGCGCATGACCGCTCGAGTTTTGCTTGCGGCCGGCCTGGCGACGACTGTGGCGGCCTGCGCCACCGCGGCCCCGCCCCTGCCCGCCGTTCTGGCCTTCGACGGTGCGGGCTGCACCGCCGCCCCGGCCCTGGCCGGCGCGCTAAGCCTCATTCCCGAGGAGGAGCGCGCGCGCCATTCGGTCGAGACGCAGGTCACCGCCCTGACGCCCTGCCTGACCCGCGACGGCGAAAGCGTGCCCTATGTGGTCTACGCCCTCCCGTCCGACACGGACGACAAGACTTTGGCGGTCGGCGGCCTGCTCGAGGCCATGCGGATCTTCGCGCCGAGCGTCTCGGTGCTGGACAGGGACGGACGAGTCACCCGCACCTTCGAGGCGCATGACTACATGTTCCGCGGGCCGGCCTATTCGGTGCAGTTCCGCCCGCGCGCCGGCGACGCCTACGTCCTGGTGACATCCCAGCCGGCGCTGGTGGGTCAGCGCCACGACGCCATCCAGATCGGCACCAACACGACCACGGTCTATACCGGCTACGGCGCGTCCAACATCACGACAGGCTGGGACGCCAACACCTCGCGGCATTTCTCGCACGAGGGCGTCGTCCAGGTCCTGGTGCACGACACCGACACCGAAGAAGAGGGCGAGGCCTAGGCCTCGTCTTCGTTTAGCCGCTCCACGCCGTCCGCGCCGCCCTCGCCGTCGGGCGTCCCCGCGCCGGATCCGACCGGGTCCTGCTGGCGGTCGAGGTCGCGAGCCCCCATGGCGCCGCCCTGCATGCGCTGGCGGTTGGCCTCGGCCTGGCTGGGCTCGTAGCGGCCTTCGGTGTTGGTCGTGGGGTTCTCGGACATTTCGGTCTCCTTTTGGAGGGAAAGGCCAGCGGAAAGCGTCCGGTTCCTTGAACCTTGGCCGTGGTTGACGCGTATCTAGGGGGAACCTGGAGGGCTCCCGCATGACCAACCAAGCCGAAACCGCGCCTGCGAGCGGCTATCCGTTGCGCCGCATCCTCATCCTGATCGCCGCCTTCGCGGCCCCCTTCGTGGGCTACGCCCAGATGGCGCTGGACTGGGGCCTGTCGCCCAGCGAGTTCTCGGCCGACGGGGACGGCACCCTTCGCGTAGCCGGCTACGCCTTCTCGATCTGGGCGGTCATCTACGGCTGGCTGATCGTCTATGGCGTTTATCAGGCCCTTCCCAGGACGCCGGAAACCCGCGTCTTACGCGGGCTCGGCTGGCCGTCGTTCCTGGCGCTGGTCGGAATCTCGCTCTGGATCGTCGCCTCCGCGGCCGACGCCGAGCTGATGACCATCCTGCTGATCTTTGGGTCAGGCCTGGTCCTGATCGCGCCGCTGTGGGCCGGGCGCGGCTTCCAGGATGAGAGCCTGAAGCGCCGCGCTCTCATCGTCTGGCCGGTGGCCATGCTGGCCGGCTGGCTGACCATCGCCTCGCTCGTGAACCTGCTGACCGTTCTGACGGGGAACGACCAGCTCGGCGGCCTGTCCCCCATGGTCTGGGCGATCGGCGCGGTGGTGGTCGCCACAGCCGCCGCCCTGGCCATGACCTGGCGCACGCGGGCCTGGACCTATCCGGCCCCCATTGCCTGGGGACTCATCGGCGTCTTCGTCGCCGAGCGATCGGAAGGTGACACCACCCTGGCTTTCGCGGGGCTGGCCGCCGCCTTCCTCGTGGCCATCGGCGCGACCCTGATCTTGGCGCGCAAACGAGACGTCAGTCCGGCGGCATCTTGAGCGGCGCGGGCGTCGTCTCGCGGCTGCGCCTAGCCGGGTCCGCGGGATCGTCCCGCCAGGCTCCCGGCGCCTCGGCTTCGCGGTCCTTGCGTTCACCTTCAGCGCCGATCTCATAGGCGCCCGCATCGTCGAACTCGACGCTGCCGACGCCTTCCGCCGTTCCGGCGAAGCCCTGGTGCTCGCTCTGCATGGCGCGCTCGGCCGCCTCATGCGGGTCGAGCTCACGCTGGACGCCGCCCTGCGCGGGCGACGGTTCGGTCAGGCCGGGGGTGTCAGGCATCTCAGTGCTCCCTGAGCCGGGCCTTGCCCAGCATCTCGGCGGCCGCCGAGGCGCCCGCGTCGTCGGCGGCGATCTCGGGCTCGATGTCGCGCGCGCGTTCGCGCGTCGCCTCGTCCGGCAGGGCGTCAGCAGTGGCCGGGTCCGGCCCGTCGCCGTAATCCATCGCGCGGTCGCGGCCTGAGGCATCGCCGCCCTGCCCCTTAAAGCTGCGCGGCTCGTCGGCGAGCGACGGATCACGCGGGCTGGAGCCTTGGTTTGGCTGATGCGACGCCTCGCTGTCGGACGGTCGCTGATCTTCGGTCGGTGTCTCGGGCATGGTTCGCTCCTTCAGGCTGTGATTCAGGAAGCGTCCGGGCCCGCACGCCGTTCCCTAAAGGGGCGACGCAAGCTAGAAGGCGCGGCCATGAGCGCTCCCGAAAAGACCATGGCCGAGCTGGCCGCTGAATACGGCCTGGCCGCCAACGAATATCAGGTGATCCTGGACCGCCTCGGCCGCGAGCCGAACCAGGTCGAGCTGGGCGTCTTCTCGGTCATGTGGTCCGAGCACTGCTCCTACAAGTCGTCCAAGATCCACCTCGGCAAGTTCCCAACGACAGGCGAGCGGGTCATCTGCGGACCGGGCGAGAACGCCGGGGTCATCGACATCGACGACGGGGACGCCTGCATCTTCAAGATGGAGAGCCACAACCACCCCTCCTACATCGAGCCCTATCAGGGCGCGGCGACGGGCGTGGGCGGCATCATGCGCGACGTCTTCACCATGGGCGCGCGGCCGGTGGCCCTGCTGAACGCCCTGCGCTTCGGCGATCCCTCGCACGAGAAGACCCGGCGGCTGGTCAAGGGCGTGGTGTCCGGCATTGGCGGCTACGGCAACTGCGTCGGCGTGCCGACGGTGGGCGGCGAGACCAATTTCCACGCCGGCTACAACGGCAACATCCTGGTCAACGCCATGTGCGTGGGCGTGGCGAAGGCCGACAGCCTGTTCTACTCGGCCGCCCCCGCGCCGGGCCTGTCGGTGGTCTATTTCGGATCGAAGACCGGCCGCGACGGCATCCACGGCGCGACCATGGCCTCGGCCGAGTTCGACG
>CBIHLR010000012.1:0-24121 GCA_966210875.1 uncultured Brevundimonas sp.
TCAGCTCGAGCGTGCGCGGAATGGCCGTCGCCGACATGGGCAGCAGGTGCGCGCCGCCTTCGCCCGCGCCCGCCTTGGCCTGCAGGAGATTGCGCTGGGCCACGCCGAAGCGGTGCTGTTCGTCGACGACGGCGAGGCCGAGGTTGTGGAAGGCGACCTTCTCCTGGAACAGGGCGTGGGTGCCGATGGCGATGGAGATGGTGCCGTCGGCCAGTCCGCGCAGCCTGGCGGCTCGCCCTTCCCGGTCGCGGCCAATCAGGAGCGCGACCGACACGCCCGCCTTTTCGAGATCGGGAGCCAGGCGTTCGCAGTGCTGGCGCGCGAGGATTTCGGTCGGCGCCATCAGGGCGGCCTGGAAGCCGGAGTCGACGGCCGCGCCCATGGCCAGTAGGGCCACCGCCGTCTTGCCCGATCCCACGTCCCCTTGCAGGAGCCGGCCCATACGCTGGCCTGACGCCAGGTCGGCGCGGATTTCCTCGACGGCGCGGGCCTGGGCGCCCGTCAAGGCGAAGGGCAGGGCGGTCAGCAACCGCTCGGAGACCGGGCCGGGACGCAGAACCGGCGCGGCCAGGGCGCGCCGTGCGCTCTTACGCTGGGCCAGGGCCAGCTGGTGCGCCAGAAGTTCGTCATAGGCCAGCCGGCTGCGGGCGGGGGATGTGGCCTCGAGGTCGGCTTCAGTGCTGGGCGCATGGGTCGTCGCCAGGGCGGCGCGCCAGCCCGGCCAGTTTTTGCGCGCCAGCCACGCCGGCTCCTGCCATTCCGGCAGTTCGGGCGCCTTCGACAGTGCGTCGAGCGCCAGCTTGCGAACCTGCCGCGAGCTCAGGTTGGCGGTCGCGGGGTAGACGGCTTCCGTCACGGGAATCTCGGTCGCCCGCTCAGGCGGCAGGACATAGTCGGGGTGCGGGATCTGCACCTCGGACCCGAACCGCTCGGCCTTGCCGCTGACGACGCGTTTGGCGCCTGGCGGCAGGCTCTTCAGCAGGGAGTCGCCGTAGGTCCTGAAGTAGACGAGGTGGACATAGCCCGCCTCGTCGAAGGCGCGGACCTTGTAGGGTACGCCCGGTTTGGCCGAGGGAAAGTGCCGGTCGATCTCGACCGACAGGATGACGACTTCGCCCTCCTGCGCCTGGGTCGACAGGGTGCGGCGCCTCCGGATCAGGTTGTGCGGCAGGGTGAAGAGCACGTCGCGCACGTGCGGGCCGCCCGCGACGCGCAGGACCGCGGGCCGAACGCGCGCCCCCACGCCCTTCAGCGTCTCAATATCAGCGAAGAGCGGAAACAGAATCTCCGGCCGCATGTTCATGACCATAGCGGCTGGCGCACCGGCCTAGGAGCGCCTATTTCGAGCGCCCTGAACTGACTTAGCGGACGGACAAAACCGGTGGCCGAGGCCGACTCACGCCTGTCGAAACTGCGATACCGGGCGTGGCGCCGGGGCTTTCGCGAAGCGGATCTGATCCTGGGGCCATTCGCGGACTTGCGTCTGGAGACAATGAGCCCGTCTGAGCTGGACGCCTTCGAGGCGTTGCTGGACGTCCCCGATCAGGATCTCTACGGCTGGATCATGGGGCGCGAGCCGCCCGAGCCGCGCCACGACGGGCCGGTGCTCGCCGCCGTCATCGCCTTCCGCGAGGAGGCCCGCACCGTCCTCGGCCCCGACAGGCTGGGCGGCTGACGGTGAAGGACACGGATCGTATCGCCAAGGCCGAAGCCGGGCTGGAGCTGGCCGGCACGCCGGAGGGCTTCGACGCCCTGGTTGCCGCCGACCTGATGCGCGCGCGAGGCGGCCTGGCCCTGTTCGTGGCGCGCGACCTGCCGCGCGCCAACGCCTTCGCCGACAGCCTGGCCTTCTTCGGGCCTGAGATCGAGGTGGTGCGCCTGCCGGCCTGGGACTGCCTGCCCTATGACCGGATCAGCCCGTCGCCGGGCGTCGCCGCGGAGCGGATGGCCACCCTGACCCGGCTGGCGCGCAACTCGAAGAGCGAGAGACCTCTAGTCGTGGTGACCACGGCCAACGCCGCGGTTCAGCGCACGCCGCCGCGCGAGGCCATGGAACGCGCCGCCTGGTCGACCAAGGTCGGCCGTGTCGTCGACATCACCGAGCTGGAGCGCCACTTCGCCGTCAACGGCTACCAGCGCGCCTCCACCGTCTCGGACCGGGGCGAGTGCGCCATACGGGGCGGCGTCATCGACGTCTTCCCGCCGGGCGCCGAAGAGCCGGTGCGGCTGGACCTGTTCGGCGACACGCTGGAATCGATCCGGGCCTTCGATCCCGAGACTCAGCGCTCGACGAAGCAGCTGACCGAAGTCGAACTGCTGCCGGTGTCGGAAATCCTGCTCGACGCCGAAACGGTGTCGCGCTTCCGCACGCGCTGGCTGGAGCTGTTCGGCGCCGGCGGCGACGACCCGATCTACGCCGCCGTATCCGAGGGCGTGCGCCGCCAGGGCCTGGAGCACTGGCTGCCGCTGCTGCACGAGCGGCTGGAGACGGTGTTCGACTATCTGCCGGGCGACGCCGTCGTTCTGCTCGACGCCCAGGCCGAGGACGCCCGCGACGAGCGCCTCGCCATGATCGAGGACGCATACGAGGCGCGCCGGGAAATGAGCAGGGGCAAGGGCCAGCCCGCCTATCACGCGTTGGAGCCCAAGGCGCTCTACCTGACCCGCGACGAATGGGCCGAGCGGCTGTCGATCCGGCCCTGGCGGAAGTTTTCGCCCATCCACAACGACGGCCAGAACGTCATCGACCTCGGCGGGGTGCAGGGCCGGACCTTCGCCGCAGAGCGCGCGCAGGACAGCGTCAACCTGTTCGAAGCGGTCACCGCCCACGCGCAGGCTCTACAGAAGGACGGCAAGCGCGTCCTGTTCGCCTCGTGGACCGAGGGCGCGTCCGAGCGGCTCGGCTCCATGCTGGCCGACCACGGCCTGGGCGAGACGGCGCTGGCCAGGGACTGGGCCAGGGCCCGGGCGAGCAAGGCCGACAAGCCGCAGCGAATCGTCCTGCCGGTCGAGCACGGCTTCGTCGCCGGCGACCTGGCGGTCATCTCCGAGACGGACATCCTGGGTGACCGCCTGGCCCGGCCGAGGAAGAAGCGGCGCGCGGCGAACTTCCTGGCGGAGGCCTCGGGTCTCAGCCCCGGCGACCTGGTCGTTCACATCGACCACGGCATCGGCCGCTATGACGGGCTCAAGACGCTTGAGGTCCAGGACGCGCCGCACGACTGCCTGGAGCTGCAGTACGCCGCCGAGGCCAAGCTCTATCTGCCGGTCGAGAACATCGACCTGCTGACCCGCTACGGCTCCGAGAGCGAGGGCGTCACGCTGGACCGGCTCGGCGGCGCGGCCTGGCAGGCGCGCAAGGCGAAGGCCAAGGCCAGGCTGCGGGACATGGCCGAAGGCCTCATCGCCCTGGCCGCCAAGCGTGCGCTGCGCACCGGCGAGGCGGTCGATCCTCCGCGCGGCCTGTTCGACGAGTTCTGCGCCCGTTTCCCGTACGAGGAGACCGAGGACCAGCTCAACGCCATCGGCGACGTGCTCGGCGACCTGGCCAAGGGCCAGCCGATGGATCGGCTGATCTGCGGCGACGTAGGCTTCGGCAAAACGGAAGTGGCGCTGCGCGCCGCCTTCGTCAGCGCCATGAGCGGCAAGCAGGTCGCGGTCGTCTGCCCGACGACGCTGCTGGCGCGCCAGCATTTCAAGACCTTCGCCGACCGCTTCGCCGGCTGGCCTGTGAAGATCCGGAAGCTGTCGCGCATGGTGGGAACGAAGGAGGCCGCTGAGACCCGCACGGGCCTGAAGGCCGGCGAGATCGACATCGTCGTGGGCACCCACGCGGTGCTGTCCGAACAGGTCGGCTTCAAGGACCTCGGGCTGGTGATCGTCGACGAGGAGCAGCACTTCGGCGTCAAGCACAAGGAGCGGCTGAAGGCGCTGCGCGCCGACGTGCACATGCTGACGCTGACAGCCACGCCGATACCGCGCACCCTGCAACTGGCGCTTTCGGGGATCCGCGAGATGTCGATCATCGCGACCCCGCCGGTCGATCGCCTGGCGGTGCGGACCTACATCGTCCCGTTCGATCCGGTGACGGTGCGCGAGGCGCTGCTGCGCGAGAAGTACCGCGGCGGCCAAGCCTATTACGTCGCGCCGCGCCTGTCGGACCTGCCCGAGATCGAGCGCTACCTGCGCGAGCAGGTGCCCGAGGTGAAGGTCGCTGTGGGCCACGGCCAGATGTCCGCCACCCAGCTTGAGGGCGTCATGGGCGCCTTCTACGAGGGCGAGTTCGATGTCCTGCTGTCGACGACCATCGTCGAGAGCGGGCTGGACGTACCGGCGGCCAACACCCTGATCGTGCACCGCGCCGACATGTTCGGCCTGGCCCAGCTCTATCAGTTGCGCGGACGCGTGGGCCGGTCCAAGGCGCGGGCCTTCGCCTATCTGACCACGCCTCCGAACAAGGCCCTGACCGTCGGAGCGGAGCGACGCCTACGCGTGCTTCAGTCGCTCGACAGCCTGGGCGCGGGCTTCCAGCTGGCCAGCCACGACCTCGACATCCGCGGCGGCGGCAACCTGCTCGGCGAGGAGCAGTCGGGCCACATCAAGGAGGTCGGCGTCGAGCTCTACCAGCAGATGCTGGAGGACGCGGTTCAGGCGCTGAAGTCCCAGTCCGGCGAGGAGCTTGAAGACGCGCGCGGCTGGTCGCCCCAGATCAACGCCGGGGCGGCGGTGCTCATCCCCGAGGACTATGTCCCGGACCTGAACGTGCGTCTGGCGCTCTACCGCCGCCTGTCCGAGGCCGAGAAGCTGGAGGATCGCGAGTCCCTCGCTGCCGAGTTGATCGACCGGTTTGGCCCGCTGCCGCCCGAGGCCGCGCAGCTGCTGAAGGTCGTGGGCGTGAAGGGCCTGTGCCGTCAGGCGAACGTCGCCAAGATCGACGTGGGTCCCAAGGGCGCCGTCGTGGCCTTCCGCAACGACGTCTTCTCCAACCCCGCCGGGCTGGTTCAGCTGATCCAGTCGGGCGGCGGCGCGTGGAAAGTGCGGCCCGACCAGAAGGTCGTCGTCAAGGGCGAGTGGCCGACGGCCCAGGATCGGCTGGAGGCCGCGGAACGGATCGTCGGCCGCCTGGCTAAGGTGGCGTTCGCGGCCTAGGCCGATGACCGCGCGTTCAGCGCGGCGCGCTCCAGCAAGGACACCGGGCTTTCGGTCGGCATGCGCTCGGCCTCGCCGATGTCGAACTCGACCACGAACGGCGTCTTGTCCTCGCCGGCGTGGAAGGCCGTGCAGCCGATGACAGCCGCGATCCGTTCGCTGACGAGCCGCGCCTGACCCAGCCGTGTCGCAGGCAGCGCCAGCGCGAAGGTTTCCGGTGACAGGCGCGCGGCGGTGTCCTCGGCGCGGACCAGGCGCGAGATCATCGCTCCGATCTGCGGCATCGCGCGGTCGACCCAGCCGCCCTTGCGGGCCTCGGCGACGGCGCCGCGGTCGGCGACCCTGAGCACGCACACGGACAGCGGCCGGTTTCGAAGGCTCGCGGCATGGCTGATCCGCGTCAGATGCGCGGCGAAGAGTTCGCGGGTGAACAGGCCCGTCGACGGGTCCATCAGCCCGGAGTGGCGGGCCTTTTCCAGGGCTTCGCGCACATGGTTGTGGCGGCGGAAGGCGTCGGCCAGGGCCAGCACCCGCGCAGCGGTCTCCTCGACCGGCGCGTCCGGGGAGGCGACGTCCGCGACACCCCGGTTGAAGACCTCCGAGAGGTTTATCTCTTCGTCCGACCGGACGTAGAGCACCACGGGGAGATGATAGAGGCGGGTGTTCCGCTTGATGCCGGATGCGATGGAGAGCGCCTCGGCCCGCTTCTCGCCGCCCCAGAGCAGCACGCCGTCGAACTCGCGCTCATGCAGATAGTCGAAGGCCGTGTAGGGGGTGAGAGCCGCGGTCAGCTCCACCTCTTCCTTTTGCAGGACGTTCGAGAGCGCCAGGAAGCGCGGGTCCGGTTCGCCCACGGTCAGGATGCGGCGCGGCCCGCGGATCTGGTCGAGCGCCAGGCGCGCGCCGCGTTCCTCGAAGGTCTGCCGACGCAGTTCGAACTCTTCGCCCGAGACCGCCGCACGCACCAGCTGTTCCAGCCTGAGCGCCGCCTGGGCGGGATGCGCCGGCGGGGTCATCAGCAGGTCGGCGTCCTCGATCGGATGACCCAGGGCGACCACGGGGATGCGTCGGGCGCCGGCGGCCTCGCGCAGCCGCGCGACGGCGCCCGTCTCGCCCGACCGGGAATCGATGATGGCGGCTTCGAGCTCGAGATCCGCGACGGCGCGCTCTGCCGATTCGAGCGAGCGTGCGGTCACGGTTCCCCAGCCGAGCGCGTCCAGGCCATCGGCCAGCGGGGCGGCGAGGTCATCCTCCGCTGCGAGGAGGAGAACGCGGGCTCTAGGCTGCACGGAAGGGGTCGTCTCCAGGGCGCGAAGCGGAACGAGTCAGGTCTTACGCCAAGCCGCGGCCAAAGGGTATCGGCGACCCCAGTCTTGATTACGGCGACAAAACGGCCGATGGCGCTGACGATGAGTTCTGTGAACCCGCGACGCATCGGTCCGCGCAAGGTGCTCGGCGTGATCGGCCGCGCCTTCGGCCGCCTCTGGGGCCGCGACGTGATGCTCTACGTCGGCGGCGTGTCCTTCTTCGCCCTGCTGGCCGTCTTCCCCGCCGTGGCCCTGCTGGTCACCTTCTACAAGGTGGTGCTGAACCTCGGCCTCGGGATCGAACAGGCCGCGGCCCTGGCGGACGTCGTGCCGCGTGGCGCCCGCAGCCTGTTCCGCGAGGAGATCGTGCGCCTGACCGAGGCGCCCGTCAGGGCGGTATCCGCCCAGAGCGCCCTGGCCCTGGTCATCGGCGCCTACGCCGCGCATCGCGGCTTCAAGGCGGTCTTGGCCGGCCTGACCTTCATCCATGACGAAACGGACCATCACGGCTTTCTGCGGTTCAACCTCCTGGCCTTTATCGTCGCCGTCTGCGCCTTCGCGCTGTTCACCGCTGTCTCGGGCGCGGTCCTGACCATTCGGCTGATGCACGAGACGACGACGCAGGAGCCCTTCGAGGGAACGGGGCTGGATACCGAATGGCTCTGGGCCTGCCTGGGCCTGATGGCGGGCCTGACCCTGCTGTACCGGTTCGCCATGTCGCATTCGAGGAAGGTGCCGTGGCGCGCCTCGATCGGCGGGGGCGTCGCCGCGGCGATCCTGTCAATCTTCGCGTCCTGGGCCTGCGCCTATTACGTCAATGAGGTGGTGGAGCTGGGCGCGACCTACGGCTCGGTGGGCGCCGTGGTGGTCTTTCTGATCTGGCTGAGCTGGAACGTGAACGCCGTCTTCTTCGGCGGCGCCCTGGCGACCGAGATCCAGATCGCCCTGCGGGAATATCGCCTGGCCAACCCCGCGGCCAAGGCGACGGAGGAGGCCGACCTCAGCCTGTCGGAGCCGAAGCACTTCTGGTGACGCGGAAGGCGAGGACGCCGTCCCGCTCTTCAACCGAGAGGAGGTGGTGCCCGCCCTGGCCGACGAAGTGCGGCACGTCGATCCGCGCCATCGGATCGGTCGCCAGCAACTCGATCTCCTCTCCGGGCGCCGCTTCGCGCAGCGCCCGGCCGAGTTTCAGCGTCGGCGTGGGGCAGCGGTGGCCCCGCGCGTCTATGGTCCGCATCAGCCGCCAGTGACGCCCACCACCCGGTCGACGGAGCCCGTCGTCACCGAGTGATAGAGCGGCCGCGCCTGGGCGTAGATGCGTCGGGCGATCGGCTGACCCCAGTCGCCTTCCTCCATCAGCGCGGTGAACAGCGGCAGGACGAACTTGCGACGACCCATGCCCAGCAGGAATCGCTCCAGCGCCGGCGTGGCGGGCTCGTAGCGGTTCTCGATGGCGATCATCAGCCAGGCGAACAGCACCTCGGAGTTGCCGGCCTGGGACAGGCCGAGCGCCTGGTCGAGGGCGGTCAGCTGGGCGGTCGTCATCTCGTCGGGCAGGGCGCCGAGGAAGTGCTGGCGCTCCTGGGTCGTCCACTGGCCCCAGCCGGCCGGCACGGTTCCGGAGGTCGCGAAGGCATCGGCCGCCTGGCCGACAATGGCGAAGGCGGGCGAAACGGGCTCGACCGCGTTCGACGGAATGCCGGGCTGGTAGATCCACTCCTCCAGCATCAGCCGCTCCTCCAGCGCCGCATCGCCGCGAATCAGGTTGGCGCGCAGGTCGGCGAGGAAGCCCTCGGTCGTCATCGGCTGGAAGGCGTTGCGGTCGAAGTAGGAGCGGAGCCAGGCGTCGAAGCGCTCGCGGCCGGCGAGGCGCTCGATGGTGCGCAGGAACAGGGCGCCCTTCTCATAGGCGATGTCGCTCATGCCCTCGTCCGGATCGCGGCCGTCGAGGTCGAGGTGCAGCCGAGTGTCGGCGGCCGGCAGTTCCGCGATGGTCGCCTGCATGTCGCGCCAGCCGAGCGCCTGGAGCATCAGGGCGCGGTCCTGGCCGTACATGGCCTCCATGATCCGGTTCTCGAAATAGGTGGTGAAGCCCTCGTTGAGCCAGAAGTCGGCCCAGGTGGCGTTGGTCACCAGGTTGCCGGACCAGCTGTGCGCCAGCTCGTGGGCCACCAGCGAAACCAGCGAGCCGTCGCCGGCGATGATGGTCGGGGTGGCGAAGGTCAGGCGCGGGTTCTCCATCCCGCCGAACGGGAAGGACGGGGGCAGGATCAGCAGGTCATAGCGGCCCCAGCGATACTCGCCGTAAAGGCCCTCGGCCGCGACCACCATCTGCTCCAGGTCTGAGAACTCCTCGGCCGACGCGTCGAGCATCTCCGCCTCGGTGAAGACGCCGGTGCGCGGTCCGATGCCCTCGAACTCGATGTCACCGATGCCGATGGCGATGAGATAGGGCGGGACCGGGTGGTCGAGGCGGAAGCGATAGGCACGGCCGCCCGCCACGGGTTCGCCGTCCGGCGTGAGCATCTCGGCGCTCATCACAGCGCGCAGCCCTTCCGGCGCGACGATGCGGGCCGAATAGGTCTGGCGGATGCCGGGGCTGTCCTGGGTTGGGACCCAGGTGCGGGTCAGGATCGCCTGGCCCTGGCTGAACATGTAGGGCTGGTCGCCGCCGGCGGTTTGGGACGGGCTGAGCCACTGGAGCGCCGCGGCGTCCGGGCTGGTTTCGTAGTCGATCATGATCTGTCGCACGCCGGGCGTCAGGCCGATGATCAGCGGACGGCCGAGGAACTCGACCTCCTCGCCCAGCCGCCACTGGAGCGGACCGGCCTCGGACCGGACCGACCTGATGTTCAGGTCGCGTACGTCCAGCACGATCTCCTCCGCGCCGGGCGCGGTGCGGATGTCGAGCGTCGCCGTTCCCGACAGCACCCGCCGCTGGAAGTCGGCGGCCAGATCAAGGTCCACATGGGTGACTCGCGCGTCGTTCGGACGGGCGAAGGAATGGACGTCCTGGACCAGTTGAACCATCGGCGCTTCCGGAGCGGCCGGCGCGGGCGCTTCGCCCGTCATTGAGGAACAGGCGCCGAGCGAGGCGGCGGCGAGAACGGCGGCGAGGGTGCGGTACATATGAAGGCCCGGTCCGTTTGAACTGGCCAGCGTTGTAGGCGGCCCGGCCGCGCGGGGAAAGCGGGAGTGGCGCACGGGGATATTCGGCGGTAAGCGCGGTCACATGACGACAGACACTTCAGGCCTGACGCAGCTGGGCTCCGGCATTCGCGGGTTCGACAATCCGGACGAGGCCGTGCTGGAGCGCGCTCCGAACCCGCAGCGCGACGCGCTCTATCTCGCCCGCTTCACCGCGCCGGAGTTCACCTCGCTCTGCCCCGTGACGGGGCAGCCGGACTTCGCGCACCTTGTCGTGGACTATGCGCCGGACGAATGGTTGATCGAATCAAAGAGCTTCAAGCTGTTCCTTCAGAGCTTCCGTAATCACGGAGCCTTCCATGAGGACTGCACCGTAATGATCGGGCGGCGCATGGTGGAAACGGCCATGCCGCGGTGGCTGCGGATCGCCGGGTACTGGTATCCGCGCGGCGGCATTCCGATCGACGTCTTCTGGCAGACCGGCCCGGCGCCTGAGGGGCTCTGGGTCCCTGATCCCGGCGTGCCCAGCTATCGCGGACGGGGATGAGACACCCCGGCGCGCTGCCCCTCGAACGGTGGGGCCGCGATCTTCTCGAGCGTTTGCAGACGGCGGCCGATCGCAGCCGGGCCGGGCGCTACGCCTTCGAGTTCCTGATGTTCGGCCTCAAGCAGGGCTGGGCCTGCCTGTTCGGCGGGCTGATGCTGGCGCTTCTGCTGGGCACGCACCTGTGGTGGCCGGACGAGGCGCCGGTGGCGCGCTACGATTTTCTGGTGATTGGGGCGGTGCTGATCCAGCTCGCCATGCTGGGCTTCCGGCTGGAAAGCCTGGACGAAGCCAAGGTCATCCTCTTGTTTCACATCGCCGGGACGGTGATGGAGCTGTTCAAGACGGCGGCGGGGTCCTGGATCTATCCGGAGCCGAGCCTGCTGCGGATCGGTGAGGTGCCGCTGTTCTCCGGATTCATGTATGCGGCGGTCGGCAGCTACATCGCCCGCATCTGGCGCATCTTCGAGATCCGCTTCACGCACTATCCGCCGCTTTGGACGACCTGGCTCCTGGCCGCGGCCATCTACGTGAACTTCTTCGCCCACCACTGGATCTGGGATTTCAGGTGGCTGCTGTTCGCGGTCACCTTCCTGCTGTTCTGGCGGACGCGGTTCTGGTTCACGCCGGACCGCGTCCGCCGCTGGATGCCAGTGCCGCTCGGCTTCTTCCTGGTGGCCCTGTTCATCTGGCTGGCGGAGAATGTGGGCACCTTCTCGCGCGCGTGGATCTATCCGGACCAGGCCGACGGCTGGACCCCGGTCTCCCTGGCCAAGCTGGGCAGCTGGTTCCTGCTGATGATCATCAGCGTCGTGCTGGTCAGCCTGGTGAACCGGCCGGAGCCTGAGGTCAGTCCAGCCGCGAGGTGATTTCGCTCATCACCGGGCGCGCCCGCTCCAGCGGCGGTTCGGCCATCGTGCCGATGTGGACGAAGCCGGCCACCTTTTCGCCGACGGTCAGCCCAAGCAGGGCGAGGGCGCGCGGGTCGTAGCTGTACCAGTCGGTGATCCAGCTGGTCGAAAAGCCCATGGCGTCCGCCGCGTGCTCCAGGTTCATGCACACCGCGCCGGCGGAGAGCTGCTGTTCCCACACGGGGACCTTGTGGCCCTCCGTCACGCGTGACACGACCAGGATCGTCACCGGCGGGCTGGCCAGCTTGGACAGGACGTTCGCGGCCTTGGCGGGATCCGGCTGATCGGCGGCGAGGGGGCGAAGCCGCTCGACGAGCCGCGCCTTGGCGTGACCCTCGATGATCACGAACCGCCAGGGGAAGAGCTTGCCGTGGTCCGGCGTGCGGGCGGCCACTTCCAGCAAACGCGCCAGCTGCCGGGCGTCCGGGCCGGGCGCGCCCAGGGCCTGTGCGGGGGCGGACCGTCGGCGCGCCAGTCGAGCCAGCGCTGCATCATCCGCGACGGGGAGGGGGAGGGCGGCGCCGAGTTCGCTCACAGCTGCACCTGCGGCTCGGATTCCTCGTCCATAACCGGCCGCAACAGGAACCTCGTTTCGACGGTGCCCAGGCGATAGCTGGACTCGAAGTCGGGCAGACGCTCTTCGTCAGCGGTTATGATCTCTTCCAGCGCGGCCGGGTCGTCCGTGGCGAAGAGCTGCTGGCAGATCTGGGCGTCCGCGTATTCGGCCATGGCCTCGGTGAACAGGGCGCGGACCATCAACGACGCCTCCAGCGACGGCTGACCGTCCATGGTGGCCTGGATGTTCAGCTCGTCTGTCGAGCCCGAGCTGCACAACCGTCCGTCGATCAGGGTCACCACCTCGGCCACCAGAACACGGATCGCCGGCTGCTCGCTCATGACGAACATCCCGCTCTGGATCAGCGCGCCGTCCGCGCCCCCACGCAACATGTAAAGGCTTTCGCAGTCGCGCGTGTCGTCGCTCCAGTTCTCGCACCAGACCACCTCCCGGCGGGCGAGGTCGCGCACCTCGTCATCGGTCAAAGGCCGTTCCTGCGCCGCGACGGCGAAGGGGGCGGCGACAAGGCAGAGGGCGAGGGTGAGGCAGGACAATCTCGGCATGGCGTGCAAGTTAAGCGCGCCTCGACCAACCCGCCACCGGAAAGCCTGTCCCATGACCTCCGAACCCGACTGGCTGACGACTGAACGACCGGCGCCCTGGGCGCATGGGCCTGCCCGCCGGATCTTCGAGAACCCCTGGATGGAGGTGATCGAGCAGGAGGCGACCGCGCCCACCGGCCGAAGGGCGAACTATGGGTGGGTGCGTTTCCGCAATGTCGGCGTCGGCGTCCTGCCGATCCACGCCGACGGGACGGTCGTGCTGGTAGGCCAGCAACGTTTCACCCTTGCCAACTTCTCCTGGGAGATGCCCGAGGGCGGAGCACCGCTCGATGAAAATCCGTTCGAGGGCGTGAAGCGCGAGCTGGCCGAGGAGGCGCGGCTTGAGGCCGGCGTCTGGCGGCCGGCTTTGACCATGGAGCTCTCCAACTCCATCACCGATGAGCGGGCCATGACCTGGCTGGCGTGGGATCTGAGCCCGTGCGAGGGCGAGCTGGACGAGACCGAGGCGCTGGTGCTGGCGCGCGTGCCGTTTCAGGAGTTGCTGGCCGCCGTCGGCCGCGGTCAGGTGCGCGACGCCATGACGGTGGCGACGGCCTACAAGGCGCACCACATGGCGGTGACGGGCGAACTGCCGCCCGAACTGGCCCGGGCCATGCTAGGTTAGGGCGAGAGGGAGACGACCATGGCCGCCGCCATCGAAAAGCTGAAACCCCGTGACGGTCTCTGGCCGCGCCTGCAGGCCGAGGCCGCTGAGGCCGCGCGGGCCGAACCTGCGCTGGGCAGCTTGCTCCACGCCGTGATCCTTTCGCACTCGGACCTCGCGGCGGCCCTGTCCTTCCAGCTGGCGCGCAAGCTCGGGGACGCGGAGCTGGGCGCCATGGCGCTGCGCGAGGTGTGCGACGCGGCGTTCCGCTCCGACCCCGCCATCGTCGCCGCCGCAGAGGCCGATCTGCAGGCCGTGCTGGAGCGCGATCCGGCGGCCAAGCAGGCGTTGCAGCCGTTCCTCTTCTTCAAGGGCTTCCAGGCGCTGCAGGCTCATCGTGTCGCCGGCTGGCTGTGGCGCGAGGGGAGAACCACCCTGGCCATGTACCTGCAGAGCCGCGTGTCAGAGCTGTTTCAGGTCGACATCCATCCGGCGGCGAAGATCGGGTCGGGCGTCTTCCTCGACCACGGCACCGGCATCGTCATCGGCGAGACCGCCACGGTCGGCGACGACGTCTCCATGCTGCACGCGGTGACGCTCGGCGGCACGGGCGCCCAGCGGGGCGACCGGCATCCGAAGATCGGCAAGGGCGTCCTGCTCGGCGCCGGCGCCAAGGTGCTCGGCAACATCGCGATCGGCGACTACGCCAAGGTCGCCTCGGGGTCGGTCGTGCTGAAGCCGGTGGCCGCCCATTGCACCGTCGCGGGCGTGCCGGCCCGGGTGGTGAACTGCGCCGCCACGCCCGACCCGGCCCGCACGATGGACCACACCCTGGCGGACGTCGTCTACGACTTCTCGATCTGAGGGTTGGCCTGACCGGGCGACGCCGCTAGGGTCCGCGCCGATTTGATCAGCCGAGGCACGACGTGGAAGAAACCGACATCAAGCGCATCGAGATGTACCTGAAGCGCGCCTTCACCAACGGCGCGATCACCGTCAAGGCGCGCCCCTAGCAGAAGGATTCCGCCGAGGTCTACATCGGCGACGAGTTCATCGGCGTCGTCTATCAGGACGAGGACGAGGACGGCTCCTTCACCTTCAACATGGCGATCCTGGCCGAAGACCTGCCGTAGGTCGCACGCTCCAAAGCAAAAGGGCCGGCGTCTCGCGACGCCGGCCCTTCGAATGTCTGAAGCCTGTCCTCAGCGCGAGCCGAAGATGGTGTCCACCAGGCGCGAGAAGAAGCCCTTCTTCTCTTCCTTGCGGGCGTAGCTGGGCGTGGCGGGCGCGCTGGGCGCGGTCGCCGAAGCGGCGGAAGCCGGGGCGGACGCGGCTGGCGCGGCGGCTGCGGGCTTCGGAGCAGAGGCCCTGGCGGCCGGCTTCGCAGCAGCCTTCGGCTTGGCCGCGGCCTTCGGCGCGGTCGTCTTGGCCGCCGGCTTGGCGGCCGCCTTGGCGCCTGCAGGCTTCGCGCCCGCCTTGGGAGCAGCGGCCTTGGCGGCTGCCGCCTTCGGCGCGGCGGACTTCACGGCGGCGGTCGGCTTGGCCGCGGCTTTCGGCGCGCTCTTGGCGGCAGTCGTTGCGGCGGCGGCCTTGGGCGCGGCGGCCTTCGCGGCGGTCGCCTTCGGCGCGGTCGCGGCGGGCTTGGCGGCGGCCTTCGGAGCGGTGGACGTCTTGGCCGCGCTCGCAGCCGGCTTGGCCGCGGACTTGGGCTTGGCAGCCGTCGCGGGCTTTGACGCGGTGCTCTTGGCCGCCGCGGGCTTGGATGAAGTGGACTTCGCCGGACTCTTGGCCATGTTGTCGCCGACCCCTGGGATGTATGTGCGGATCCTGAACCCGGCGCGATCGCCCCGGAGAATCGCCAGCATAACGAGTCTTACCGAATGTCCGAGTCCGCCGTCCAGATTATCGCACGTGGTTCTCGCAGCCTTGCGGAGGCCGCAGCGGAGCGCATCGACGCCGATGTCCTGCTCGAGGGCGCGACCTACTCCATCCTTGAAGAGGACGAGGCCAAGGACATCTGGCGCATCGACGGCTTCCCGACGACCTTGGCCGAGGCCGAGGACATGGCCCGGATCCTGCGCGAAGGTGGTCTCGAGGTCGTGGTCGAAGACTTGATGGACGCCGACTGGATCGCCATGTCCCTGTCCGGCCTGCCGCCGGTGAGGGCCGGCCGCTTCTTCGTCTACGGCGCCCACGACAAGGGCAAGGTCCCGGCCGACACCGTCAATCTGAGGATCGAGGCGGGCGCCGCTTTCGGGACAGGCCATCACGGAACCACCGTGGGCTGTCTGGAGGCCTTCGACGAGGTGCTGGCCGCGGGATCGCCCGGCAAGGTGCTGGACGTGGGCACGGGCACTGGCGTGCTGGGCATCGCCGCCTCGGTCACCGGCACGCCGATCGTGGCCGGGACCGACATCGACGAACCTTCTGTGCGGATCGCCGCCGAAAACGCCCAGATCAACGGCGCTACCATGACCGTGGTGGAAGACGGCGACCTGAGCGACGCCGAGGTCAGCCGACACGCACCCTATGACCTGGTCTTCGCCAACATCCTGGCGGCGCCGCTGGTCCACCTCTCCGGGCCAATTCATGGCGTCCTCAAGCCGGGCGGACATGCGATCCTGTCGGGGCTGCTGCGCTCCCAGGAGGAAGAGGTGGCCGGCGCCTACACCGCGCTGGGCTTCACGGTGGAGCGCGTCATCCACCACGACGCATGGAGCGCGCTTCTGCTCAGGCGTGGTTAACCCCGGAACCGCCGCCGAGCGGCACCGTTGCGTCAGTCAATCGACACAGCGGAGCTCGCCAACCCATGAGCGACCAGGACCCCTTCCACCAGGAAACCACGCGCACCACCGTGGTCCAGCCTGACCCCCTCGCGCCCGGCGCCGGACCCGTGCGGACGCAGGAGACCATCGTCACCGACCGCCAGCCGAACCAGACGGCCTGGTGGATCGCCGGGATCGTGGCCGTCCTGGCCATCATCGCCGTCCTCTGGATGGTGCTCGCCACGGCGGGCGAACCGGCGGTCGATCCCGACGAGGTCCAGGACGCCATCGCAGACGCCCGCCTCCAGGGTCAGCTCGAAGGCGCCCAGGACAGCGTCGCCGCTGCTGCGGCGGCCGCTGATCGCGCCGCCGAAAGCGCGGCCCGCAGCGCAGCCGACGCCGTGCGAGAGCCGCCCGTGGTGGTGGTCAGCCCGCCCGCGCCTTCGGAGCCCGCGCCGCCTCCCGCCGAGGAGGTCGAGGTCGTCGTCGAGACGCCGACCGGGCAGTAACGGCCTTCCAGCCGCGCATGGCCGGGGCTAAACCTCGGTCATGCGCCAGACCTTCGAAGAAGCCACCGACCGTACCTTCGCCTCGCGCCATCTACCGAGGCTGCGCGCCGAGATGGAGGCGCAGGGTCTGGACGGGTTCATCATCCCGCACGAGGACGAGCACCAGAACGAGTACCTGCCCGCGGCCAACGACCGGCTGGCCTGGTTGACGGGCTTCACCGGTTCGGCCGGCGCCGCGGTCGTGCTGAAGGACCGCGCCGCCGTCTTCGTGGACGGTCGCTACACGCTTCAGGTGCGCGACCAGGTGGACGAGGCGCATTTCGAAATCCTCGACCTCGTCGAGGGCGGCCCGCCCGCCTTCGTGGAAGGGGCGGCCGAGGGCTCGGTGATCGGTTACGACCCGAAGCTGCACAGCCCTACCGCTCTGGAGCACCTGAAACGTGCGGCCGCAAAGGCCGGAGCTGTGCTGAAGCCGGTCGAGTCCAATCCGCTCGACGCCGCCTGGGGCCAGGAGCGGCCCGCCCAGCCGGCGGCCCCGGTCGTACCGCATCCCGAGGCGTACGCGGGCGAGTCCAGCGAATCGAAGCGTCGCCGGGTCGGCGAGAGCCTCAACCCGCTGGGGGCCGACGCGGCGGTCCTCACGGCGCCCGCCTCCATCGCCTGGCTGTTCAACGTGCGCGGCGGGGACGTCATCCGCACGCCGCTGCCGATCGGCCAGGCCATCCTCGACGCCGACGGGCGCGCCCGCCTGTTCCTCGACCCCGCCAAGGTGACCGACGAGCTGCCCGGCTGGCTCGGCAACGAGGTGGCGCTCCAGCCATCGGAGGCCTTGCCGGCGGCGCTGGACGCCCTGAAAGGCAAGAAGGTGCTCGTCGACCCGGCGCAGTCGTCGTCCTGGTATTTCGACCGGCTCGCCGCCGCCGGCGCGACGGTCGTGCGCGGCATGGATCCCTGCACCCTCCCGCGCGCGGCCAAGAACCCGGTCGAGGTCGAGGGCGCACGACAGGCCCACATCCGCGACGGCGCGGCCTTGTCGCGCTTCCTGCACTGGGTCGCGACCGAGGCGCAGGAATCCCTGCCGGATGAGGCCGAGGTGGTCCGGGTGCTCGAGGGGTTCCGTGACCAGGCGCCGGGACTCAAGGATCTGAGCTTTGACACCATCGCCGGCGCCGGACCGAACGGAGCGCTGCCTCACTACCGGCCGGTGACCCGGACGATCCGAAGGGTCGAGAAGGGCTCGCTGCTGCTCGTCGACGGCGGCGGCCAGTACCCCGACGGGACGACCGACGTAACGCGGACCATGGCCATTGGCGAGCCGACGGCCGAGCAGAAGGATCGCTTCACCCGGGTGCTGAAGGGCCACATCGCCCTGGCGCGTATCCGCTTCCCGGCGGGCACCACGGGCCACCAGCTGGATGCGCTCGCGCGCGTGCCGATGTGGATGGCGGGCCTCGACTACGACCACGGGACCGGCCACGGTGTCGGCAGCTACCTCGGCGTGCACGAAGGCCCGCAGCGGATCGCCAAGGCGGTCAATACGCAGCCGCTCCTGCCCGGGATGATCGTCTCGAACGAGCCCGGCTACTACAAGGGCGGCCACTGGGGCATCCGGATCGAGAATCTGCAGGTGGTGACCGAAGCCTCGGACATCCCGGGCGGTGAGCGGCCGATGCTGGGCTTCGAGACCCTGACCATGGCGCCGATCGATCGGCGCCTGATCGAGGTCGACCTGCTCGATCCCACCGAGCGGGCCTGGGTCGACGCCTATCACGCCGAGGTCCTGGCCAAGGTCGGACCGCTGGTGGACGGTGAGGCCGGAGCCTGGCTGGAGCAGGCGTGCGCGCCGCTGTAGCGCTCCTTGTCCTGCTGCTCGCTGCGCCGGCGACGGCCCAGGACCGGCTGCCGCGCGAAGTGCTGGACGTCATCCCGCCGTCGGAGCGGGTGACCGGCGAGCGCGGCGACATGCGCATCGTCCAGCGTGCCTGCCGCGTCGGCCCGACCCACTGGGCCCGGAGGCGCATTGTCGAGATCGCGGCCCAGGAGTGGGCGGCGTTCGGCTTCCAGACCTTCGACGCCCGTGAGGTCGAGACGCGCAGACTGCCGGAGGGTGTGGTCGCCGACAGCGCCAACCCGCTCCTGCCGGCACCGCGTCAGGCGCGGTACGGGGTCCGCTTCGGGGCCTGGGAGAGCGATCGGCGGATGGACGCCTCCGTCGCCGGCTACTGGTCGGCGACGCGCGACGGCGACGAGATTCTCGCGCGCCAGAACCGGGCCTGGCGGGACGGGGAAGGGGAAACCTACTGGGTGGAGCCCTGGTCCGCCGCCTTCGTCAGCTGGGTGATGTGCGAGGCGGGCCTCGGGGAGATGACCCAGTTCCGCCGCGACATCGGGCACTGGCGCTACATCGACCAGGCCATCGAGGCGCGCGACGGCCAGGCGCCCGAGGCTGCGTATGTCGCCTTCGAGCCCGGCGAACGGGCCATCGCGCCTGGTGATCTGCTGTGCAACGCAAGGGCGGGGACGCGCTATCAGACGCTGTCCGACCGGCGGGCGGATCAGGGCCGCCAGGCGGCCTCACACTGTGACATCGTCGTGCGGGTGGATGCCGATGCGCGTACGGCCGCGGTGATCGGCGGCAATGTCGTCAACGGCGTCAGCCTGACCATCCTGCCCCTGACCGCCGACGATGGCGGCCACCTGCGAGCGATCAGCATCGGTGACCTGGACGGCGCGCGCAGCATCTTCGCCCACCTAAGCCTGCAGGCTGATCCGATCGAGGATCTGGCGCTCGACGGCACGCAGACGATCCGCGCGCTCGCCGCGCGCTGAACCTTACGAAGGTTTCACTGGCCTCCATCGGCCATGGTGTTAGTAGCGAGCACTACTAGCAACGAGGGCAGCCGATGGACGCCGAACGGGCGCTCACCACACTGGGCTTCACCGAGACCGAAGCGGGGCTCTATTGCCAGTTGCTTCGCGGTGGGCCCGCCACCGGCTACCGGCTGGCGCGCGCCGTCGGCAAGGCGCCGGCCAACGTCTATCAGGCGCTTGCCGCCCTTGCGCAGAAGGGCGCGGTCCTGACCGACGAGGGCGAGCCCAAGACCTTCCGCGCCGCGCGGCCGGATGAGGTGCTGGCGGCGCTCGCCTCCGGATTCGAGACCCGCCGCTCGGCCGCCGAGGACGCGCTGGCCCGGTTGAAGCCCGCGCCCACCGATGATCGGGTCTATGGGCTGAAGAGCCCGGCTCAGGTTCAGGAGCGCGCGCGGGCGATGATCTCGGGCGCGTCGGAAATCCTGCTGTTCGATCTGTTTCCCGAGCCGCTGGACCTGCTCATGGACGACCTCGGCCGCGCAGCGCGCCGGGGCGTCGCGGTCGCGGGGCTGGTCTACCGCGAGACGGCGCTGCCGCCCGGAGTGGTCGGCGTCCTGTCGCATGGAGAGCCCTTCTCCGACCGCTGGCCCGGCGATCAGCTCAGCCTGGTGAGTGACGGCCGCGAGCATCTGACCGCCCTTCTGGCGCGTGGCGGAGCCGAAGTGGTCCGGGCCGTCTGGAGCGACAGCGTCTACCTGTCCTGCCTCCAACACAGCGGCATGGCGGCCGAGATCCGGCTTTCGGCCCTGAGCGACACCGAGGCCGATCCGCTGGCCCACCTGTCTCTGCTGCGATCCGCACCGCCGGGCCTGAAGGGCCTGCTGAAACCTGACCCGCTTGATGACGACATGGCTGGAGACGCCGCATGAGACGCATGATTTTCCTTCTGAACGCGAGCCTGCTCGTCGCCGGACCGGTCAGCGCTGATGAGCTGTCGGACCTGATCGCCCGCTATCGCGAATGGCGCGGCGGGCCCGCCTTCGAAGCGATGCAGGGCGTGCGCGCCGAGGGGACTCTGGCGACCGCCGGCTTCTCGGGCGAAGTGCTGATGATCGCCGAGCGCGACGGCAGCCTTCGCCAGCGGGTCGACCTTGGTGTGTTCCGCTCCGACGAGGCCCTCGACGGCGACCACGGCTGGGTCGTGAACCAGACCGGGCAGGTCGAGGACATGGCCGCCGACGGCCGCGAAGACCGCCGTCGGGACATCGCGCTGATGTTCGGATCGGCCCTGGAGGCCGACGAAGCGCTCAGCCTCGGGGCGCCGGTCGAGCGAGAGGGCCGGACCTGGTCGGTCTTGGCCGTAGATTTCGGCGACCAGGACGCGCACGAACTGCTCATCGACCCGCAGTCCGGCGAGCTGGGCTTCGTCCGCATGGTCCGTGACCGGCGGGAAAGCTGGATCGACTATGGCGACTGGCGGCTGGTCGAGGGTGTGCGCATGCCCTTCGAGGAGGTCGCCACCAGCGATCTGATGAGCACTCCCAACGTGATCCAGTGGGCCGAAGTGGACATCGACCCCGTCGTGGCCGCCGACGCTTTCGCCCGCCCGGCCGTGGAGGCCCGCTACCAGATCGCCGGCGGCGCGGACACGACGGGCTGGATCGACTACGAGTTCCACGGCGGCAATCGCATCTATCTTCCGGCGACCGTGAACGGGACCGAGACCCACGCCCTGCTCGACAGCGGCGCGGAGATGACGGTCCTGGACGCCGCCTTCGCGCGCGAACTCGGTCTCGAGACCAGCGGCGACCTGCCGGCTGTCGGCACCGGCGGCGTCGCCAGCGCGCAGCTGGCCGAAGGCGTGACCCTTGTCATCGGCGACCTGACCCTGCGCGACATGACCGTGGCGGTCATCGACCTGGCGGCGATCGCCCAGGCGCTGGGACGGCCGCTGCCGGTCATCCTCGGCAAGGACGCGTTCAATGAACTGGTCGTCGACGTGGACTTTCCTCATCACAGGATCGCCTTCCACGCGCCCGGGTCCTTCGTGGCGCCGCCGGAGGCCGTGGAGGTTCCGCTGAGCGAGGCGACCGGCGGTCTGAGATCCGTGCCTGTCTCGATCGAGGGCCGCGAACCGGTTCCGATGGATTTCGACATCGGCAACGGCGGCTCGCTGCTCGTCTTTCCAGGCTATGTCGAGGATCAGGGGCTGCTCGATGGCCGGCCGAGCTCGACCGTCATGTCCGGCGCGGTCGGAGGCATGCGCGAGGCGCAGATCGCTACTTTCTCGAGCGTCACCTTCGGTGGCGTGGAGATCCGGGACGTGCCGGCGGTCCTGCCGCCGCCCGGTCCCTCGGCGGTCGACTCCGACCGTACCGTCGGCAACATCGGCATCGGTCTGCTGGGCCGGTTCCGGCTGATCACGGACTACACCAATGATCGCCTGTGGCTCGTTCCGATCAGCGAGGCGATCAGCCAGCCCTTCGCCCGCAATCGTCTGGGCCTGAGCCTGCGCAAGGACGCCGACGCAATCGTGGTCCAGTATGTCGCCCGGAACTCGCCGGCTTCGGAGGGCGGCTGGAGCCAGGGCGAACGGATCGTCGCGATCGACAGCGTTCCCGCGGCAGGCCTGACGCCCGAGGCGCTGCGCGAGATCGTCAACGGCACCGACGGACGGACCGTACGCCTGACCCTGGAGGACGGCTCGGAACGGACGCTGGTTTCGCGGACCTACTACTGAGGCTCAGCCGCCGATCAGGGCCAGCCACTCGTCCTCGGTAAGCACGGCGACGCCGTGCTTCTCCGCCTCGGCAAGCTTGGAGCCCGCGCCCGGGCCGGCGACGACGTAGTCGGTCTTCTTCGAGACGGAGCCGGACACCTTGGCGCCGAGACTTTCGGCGCGGGCCTTGGCCTCGTCGCGGGTGAAGCGCTCCAGCGCGCCCGTGAAGACCACGGTCTTGCCGGCGACCGCACTGTCGGTCCGGGGCTTCTCGGCGTCTTCGATGCGGTCCAGTTCGGCCACCAGGGCGTCGACGACAATGCGGTTGTGAGGCTCGTGGAAGAACTCCGCGAGGGCCCGGGCCGCGACCGGGCCGACACCGCCCACGCCGGCGATCTGGAGTAGGGCGTCACCCGGCCCCTCGCGGGCGTCGCGAGCGAGCTGGCGGATGTCCGACCAGTCCTGGACCAGGCTCGCGATGGCTCGACGGGCAGGTGCGGCCACGCCCGGGAAGGCGAGGGCGATCTTCTGGTCGAGGGGAGCTTCCGGCCAAGGGTCGGCTTCCCCCGGGTCGGCCGAGGCGAGAGCGGTCAGCACCCGCTGAGACAGGCCGTGTCCTTCGGAGAGGCGGCTCCAGGCCTCGCTCGGGATCCCTTCTGACGCCGCCTCGGCCGCCGTGCGGAAGGCGTCCCAGGATCCATAGGCTCGGGCCAGGATCAGGGATGTCTGCTCGCCGATCTCGCGGATGCCCAGGCCGTAGATCAGGCGATCAAGGCTGATGACGCGGCGCGCCTCGATCCCCGCGATCAGGTTGCGCACGCTGGTTTCGCCGTAGCCGTCCTCGGCCCTGAGCGCGGCGAGCTTCTCCTCGTCGCGGGCCAGGCGGAAAATGTCGGCCGGCTCCCGGATCCAGCCGCGCTGGTGAAAGGCGATCAGCTGCTTTTCGCCGAGACCCTCGATGTCGAAGGCGCGGCGCGACGCGAAGTGTTTCAGCCGCTCGACGATCTGGGCGTCGCAGATCAGGCCGCCGGTGCAGCGGCGCACGACTTCGCCGGGCTCGCGGACCGCCTCGGACCCGCACTCCGGACAGGTGGTCGGGAACTGGAACGGCTCTCCGCGCCCCGGACGGTCGGCATCGACCACGCCGAGAATCTGCGGGATCACGTCGCCGGCCCGCTGGAGGGTCACCGTGTCGCCGATGCGGACGTCGCGGCGCGCGATCTCGTCCTCGTTGTGGAGCGTGGCGTTGCGGACCACGACCCCGCCGACGGTGACCGGCCTGAGACGGGCGACCGGTGTCAGCGCCCCGGTGCGGCCCACCTGGATGTCGATGCCCTCCAGCACCGTCGTCGCCTGTTGAGCCGGAAACTTGTGGGCGATGGCCCAGCGCGGGCTGCGTGACACGAAGCCGAGCCGCTCCTGCCAGTCGAGCCGGTCGACCTTGTAGACCACGCCGTCGATGTCATAGCCGAGCCCGGCGCGATCGCGCTCGAGCTCCCGGTAGACGCCGAGGAGGCCGGAGGCGCCGGAGACCTCCACGGAGCGAGGATTGACGGTGAAGCCCCAGGCTTCCAGCGCCTTCAGGGCGCCGGCCTGGGTCTCGGCGAAACTCCCGGAGATTTCACCCCAGGCGTAGGCGAAGAAGCGCAGCGGCCGCTGGGCCGTGATCGCGGGATCCTTCTGGCGCAGCGACCCGGCGGCGAAGTTGCGGGGGTTGGCGTAGGTCCGCGATCCGGCCGCCTCGGCCGCGGCGTTGAAGGCCGCGAAGGCGTCATTGGCCGCATAGACCTCGCCACGCACCTCGATGCGCGCGGGCCACCCCGACCCGGCCAGCCGCTCGGGCACGTCCTTGAGCGTGCGCAGGTTGGCGGTGACGTCCTCTCCGGTCCGGCCGTCCCCACGAGTGGCCCCGACCTGCAGCACGCCGTCGGCGTACAGCAGGCTGGCCGACAGTCCGTCGATCTTGGGCTCGGCCACGAAGGTGATGTCGTCCACGTCAGGCAGGCGCAGAAAGCGCGCGATGCGCGCCACGAAGTCGCGCACCTCGCCCTCGTCGAAGGCGTTGTCCAGCGACAGCATCGGCACGCCGTGACGCACAGGGGCGAACTGGGTGGAGGGAGCCGCCCCGACGCGCTGGCCCGGCGTTTCGCCCACGGCCTCGGCCAGTTCCGGGAACCGCTCTTCGATCGCGAGCGCGCGATGCTTCAGCAGATCGTAGTCGGCGTCGGAGATTTCCGGCGCAGCATGCTGATAATACAGCGTGTCGTGATGCGTCAGCTCGGCCGAGAGAGCCTCGAGCTCTTCGCGCGCCTCGGCGCCGGTCAGGCTTTCGACGGGCTTGGCGGACACCTTGACCATCAGACCACCGTGAACCCTTTGGCGAAGACGTCCTCGTCGTCGATCCAGATGGTGTTCAGGCCGGTGGCGATGGCGGAGCCCTGGATCGACGGAATGACGGCCGGTCGACCGCCGAGTTCGGTCTCGGCCTCGACGCGGCC
>CBIHLR010000013.1:0-23463 GCA_966210875.1 uncultured Brevundimonas sp.
CCGCCCGCGCCATCCAGACCTACTGCGACCTGATCGCCGACGCCGTCCTCGACGGTCTGGCCGCCGGTCAGGCGTCGCAAGGCGTCGACCTGGGCGCCGCGGTGAACCCGGACGAGCCGATGCTGCGCGAAGCCAAGGCCCCCAAGGCGGCCAAGGTTGAAGACGCCGCCCCGGCCGGCACGGAAGCTGTCGCCGAGGAAATGATCGCCGCCGCTGAACCGGCCGCCGAGCCGGCCGTGGCCGACGAAGCCGCCCAGGCCGCGACCTCGGAAGCCAACGACGCCGTCGAAACCGAGAAGGCCGCGGTCTAAAAGACCCCGACTTTCCACCGACGGCGAAACTGACATACGGCCGGGGTAATGCCCCGGCCGTTCCCGCATACGCATACCCAAGGAGATAACCCATGGCCGAGATCACCGCCGCCCTCGTGATGGAACTGCGCGCCAAGTCCGGCGTCGGCATGATGGACTGCAAGAAGGCGCTCCAGGAAACCGACGGCGACATCAACGCCGCCATCGACTGGCTGCGCGCCAAGGGCCTGTCCAAGGCCGCCAAGAAGGCTGACCGCGTCGCGGCCGAGGGCCTGATCGCCGTCGCCACCCGCGCCGAAGGCGAAGGCGAGACCGCCGCCGTCATCGAGTTCAACGCCGAGACCGACTTCGTCGCCCGCAACGACCTGTTCCAGACCACGGCCAAGAAGATCGCCGCCGTCGCTCTGGACCAGTCGGATGTCGACGGCGTCAACGCCGCCGCGATGGACGGCGCGACCGTCCAGGACGCCGTGACCAACCTCGTCGCCACCATCGGCGAGAACATGCACGTGCGCCGCATGGCCAAGCTGTCGGTGTCGCAGGGTGTCGTGGCCTCCTACGTCCACAACGCGGTCTCGCCGGACCTCGGCAAGATCGGCGTGCTGGTCGCCATGGAAGGCGCGGGCGACAAGGCTCGCTTGCGTGAACTGGGCCGCAAGATCGCCATGCACGTGGCCGCCACCTCGCCGCTTTCGCTGGACGAGTCCTCGCTGGACCCGGCCGCGATCGAGAAGGAGCGTCAGGTCCTGACCGAGAAGGCCAAGGAAGAAGGCCGTCCGGAGAACATGATCGAGAAGATCGTCATGGGTCAGATCGCCAAGTTCCAGAAGGAAGTGGTCCTGACCAAGCAGCCGTTCGTCATGAACCCGGACCAGACCATCGAGCAGCTCGTCGCCGACGCCGGCAAGGAGCTGGGCTCGCCGGTCACGCTCAAGGCCTTCGTGCGCATGGGCCTGGGCGAAGGCGTCGAAAAGCCGGTCGGCCCCGACTTCGCCGAGGAAGTCGCGAGCATGACCAAGGGCTGATGACCTCGCCCTCCCCCGCGTGGGGAGGGAAGGCGAGCCCTGCGAGCCAGGGTGGGGGCGTGTCTTCGTCCTTCCCCACCCGGATCGCATCGCGATCGTCCCTCCCCATGAAGGGGAGGGAGACATTAAAGGGGCGCGCTGGCTGACGGCCGGCGCGCCCTTCGTCTATGTTGCCCCCGCCGATTCCGCCGCGCCTGGACCGTCCGATGACAGAACTGAACTTCAAGCGAGTCCTGCTCAAGGTGTCGGGCGAGGTCCTGATGGGCGATCAGGGCTATGGCATCGACATGAAGACGGTCGACACCGTGGCCTCCGCCATCAAGCGCGCGGTCGAGAGCGGCGTCGAGATGTGCCTGGTGATCGGCGGCGGGAACATCTTCCGCGGCCTGTCCAAGGCGGCCGGCGACATGGACCGGGCCACGGCCGACCACATGGGCATGCTGGCCACGGTGATGAACGCCCTGGCCATGCAGGCGGCGCTGGAGAAGATCGGCGTCCAGACCCGGGTGCAGAGCGCCCTGACCATGAATGCGGTGGCCGAGCCCTACATCCGCAGGCGCGCGCTGCGGCACCTCGAAAAGGGCCGGGTGGTGATCTTCGCCGCCGGCGTGGGCGCGCCGTTCTTCACGACGGATTCCGGCGCCGCGCTGCGCGCCGCCGAGATGGGTTGCGACGCGCTTCTGAAGGGCACCAGCGTCGACGGCGTCTACACCGCCGATCCGAAGAAGGATAAGACCGCCACGCGCTATGACCGTCTGTCGTATCAGGACGTGCTGGCCAAGGACCTGCGGGTGATGGACGCCTCGGCGATCGCGATGATGCGCGACACGGGCATCCCCATCGTGGTCTTCTCGATCCGCGAGGAGGGCTCGCTGCGCCGCGTTCTGAACGGCGAAGGGTGCTTCACCGTCATCAGCGGCCAAGTCTAAGAAGAACAGAACCGGGAGACACGATCCATGGCCAAGCCCGACCTCAAGACGTTCCGCGACCGGATGGACAAGGCGGTCAGCGCGCTGAAGGACGAGTTCGGCGGTCTGCGCACCGGCCGCGCCTCGGCCAGCCTGCTCGATCCGGTCCAGGTCGAGGCCTATGGCTCGACGTCGCCGCTGAACGCGGTGGCCGCTATCTCGGTGCCCGAGCCGCGCATGATCACCGTCAACGTCTGGGACCGGGGCGTGGTCGTGGCCGTCGAAAAGGCCATCCGCAGCGCGGGCCTGGGCCTGAACCCCGTCGTCGACGGCCAGACCCTGCGCATCCCGATCCCGCCGCTGACCGAGGAGCGCCGCAAGGACCTCGCCAAGCTGGCCGGCAAGTACGCCGAGCAGCAGCGCATCGCCGTGCGCAACGTGCGCCGCGACGCCAACGACGAGCTGAAGAAGGCCGAGAAGGCCGGCGAGATCAGCCAGGACGAACAGAAGAAGATGGAGGCCGAGGTCCAGAAGGACACCGACGCCGCCATCAAGCGCATCGACGAGGCCTTGAAAGCCAAGGAAGTTGAGATCATGCAGGTCTAGGACCTGTGGTCTAACGCTCTCACCCGCTCACCCCGGCGAATGCCGGGGCCCAGATGACAAGGCGCCGGCGCTGTCCCGCGAAACGCAGTGAGAAACAGGCAGAGGTTCTTCCATATGATCTGGGCCCCGGCATTCGCCGGGGCGAGCGGTCGTGGAGGCATGCGCCTTGGCTGATGCGACCGCCGGCCCCCGCCACGTCGCCCTGATCATGGACGGCAACGGACGCTGGGCGAAGGCGCGCGGCATGCCGCGGACGCTGGGACACCGGGCGGGCGTCCAGGCGCTGAAGCGGACGGTCGAAGCCGCGCCCGACCTGGGACTGCAGTGCCTGACGGTCTTCGGCTTCTCGACCGAGAACTGGCGCCGTCCGGCGGAAGAAGTCTCCGAGCTGATGGGCCTGGTGCGGGCCTACGTCGAAAGCGACCTGGAGCGGCTGGTGCGCGAGGGCGTGCGCCTCAAGGTTCCGGGCAGCCGCGTCGGCCTGCCTGCCGATATCCGCGCCATCGTCGAGAACGCCGAGGCCAGGACCGCCGACAACGACCGCTTCCTGCTGCAGGTCGCCTTCAACTACGGCGGCCGCGCCGACATACTGGCCGCCGCCCGCCGCTTCGCCGAGAGCGGCGAGGATCCGGCGCTGCTGGACGAGGCGCGGTTCGAGTCCCTGCTGTCCACCGCAGGCGCGCCGCCGGTCGACCTGATCGTGCGCACCTCGGGCGAGCGGCGGCTGTCGAACTTCCTCCTGTGGGAGGCGGCCTACGCCGAGCTGCTGTTCCAGGACGTGCTGTGGCCCGACTATGGTCGAGAGCCCCTGGCCCAGGCCATCGAGGCGTTCCGCACCCGGGACCGCCGCTTCGGCGGGCTGAGCGAGCCCGAGCGGGCCGCCGGCTGATGGAAGCCCGCGATATCGGCATGCGCGCGGCCTCGGCGGCCGTGCTGGCGCCCCTGGCCATCATCGCGCTGTGGGCCGGCGGCTGGGGCTTCATCATCCTGATGGGACTGGCCGCCGGCATCCTGGCCATGGAGTGGGGCGCGATCAGCGAGCGCCGCGCGCCCGTCCTGATCGGCGTGGCGGTCGCGTTCGCGGTGCTCGGCGCCATGATCGCGGCCTATGTCGGGGACTTCTCGGCGGCCCTGGTTCTTCTGGTGTTCGGCGCGATCGCGGCCAGCCTGTTCGCCCGGGCGGTCAAGGGCTCCGGTCTCGATGCGGCCTATGGCGTGCTCTATATCGGCTGGCCCATGGTGCTGCTGGTCTGGCTGAGGAACCTGCCGGACGGGGGGCGCTGGACCATCCTGCTGTTCTCGGTGACCTGGGCGGCGGACATCGCGGCCTATCTGGTCGGCAACATGCTGAAGGGGCCCAAGCTGTGGCCCCGGTTCTCGCCCAACAAGACCTGGTCCGGCTTCGCCGGCGGCCTGCTCGGCGGAATGCTCGCGGCCACGGCCGTGGTCTGGCTGCTGGCCGACGCGGGCTTCCCGTTCGCGGGCGTCAGCCTGGCGGGCGCGGCGGCGGTGGGCCTGGCCGGGGCGCTGGCCACCATGGCGGGCGATCTGTGGGAGTCGGCCCTGAAACGGCGGTTCGGCGTGAAGGACGCGGGCGCCATCATCCCGGGCCACGGCGGCCTGCTCGACCGGGTCGACGGCCTGATGTTCGCGGTGGTCATCATCGCCGTGATCAAGTTCCTCATCGACTGGGGGCTGGTCGGATGAGCGGGCGCAGGCGCGTCACCGTCCTGGGCTCTACCGGCTCGGTCGGAACCTCGACGCTCGACCTGATGGATCAGGCGGGCGGACGCGACGCCTTCGAGATCGAGGCCCTGACCGCCGGGGCCAATGTGAGCCTGCTGGCGGAGCAGGCGCTGAGGTGGCGCCCGCGGCTGGCCGTGATCGGCCGGGACGACCTCAAGGGCGAACTGGACCGGCTGCTGGAAGGCTCAGGCGTCCGGACCGCCAGCGGCGATGAGGCCGTGGAGGCCGCCGCGTCGGGCGGCGCGGACTGGATCATGGCGGCCATCGTCGGCTCGGCCGGGCTCAAGCCCGCCTGGGCGGCGGCCAAGTCGGGCGCGACCCTGGCCCTGGCCAACAAGGAAAGCCTGGTCTGCTGCGGGCCCGCCCTGATCGAAACGGCGCGGGCGGCCGGCGGCCGGGTGATCCCTGTCGATTCCGAGCATTCGGCCATCTTCCAGGTTCTGGAGCCGCACAATATCGACCGCGTCTCGCGGCTGGTGCTGACGGCTTCGGGCGGACCGTTCCGCACGACCTCGCTGGCCGACATGCGCGCGGTGACGCCCGAACAAGCCGTGGCCCATCCCAACTGGAGCATGGGCGCCAAGATCTCGGTCGACAGCGCCACCATGGCCAACAAGGGCCTGGAGATGATCGAGGCGGCCTATCTGTTCGGCGTCGAGGCCGGGCGGATCGCCGTGCTGGTCCATCCGCAGTCGATCATTCACAGCCTGGTCGAATACGCCGACGGCTCGACCCTGGCGCAGCTGGGGCCGCCAGACATGCGCACGCCGATCGCCTGCGCGCTCGCCTGGCCCGAGCGGATCGCCTGGCCGGCGCCGCAGCTGGATCTGGCCGCGCTCGGCTCCCTGACCTTCGAGGCGCCCGACGAGACGCGGTTCCCGATGCTCAGGCTCGCGCGCCAGGCCCTCATCGCCGGGGGCGCAGCGCCAGCCGTCTTCAATGCGGCCAACGAGGCGGCGGTCCAGGCCTTTCTTGACCGGCGCATCCGCTTTCTCGATATTGCGGCCACGGTGGCCGAGACGCTCGAGACGTTCGAGGGCGGTTCGTTCGGGGGGACTGAGGCCGATCCGCTGGGCAGCGCGCTCGAGGCGGACCGGAGCGCGAGGCGACTGGCCCAGGAAGCTGTCGGCCGCCGGGCGCTCGCAGCCTGACTCTGGAAGAGGTTTTCGGCCTGATGCTCGACTTTCTGGGGTCCGCGGCGGGAACGCTGGCCGCCTTCGTGGCGGTCCTGGCCCTTGTCATCACCATCCACGAGCTGGGCCACTTCTGGATGGCCAAGGCGTTCGGCGTGAAGATCGACCGCTTTTCGCTCGGCTTCGGCAAGACACTGTGGGCCAAGAAGGACCGGTCGGGCGTGGAGTGGCGGCTGGCGGCGCTGCCGCTGGGCGGCTACGTCAAGTTCTCAGGCGATCTCGACGTCACCGGCGTGCCGGACCGTGAAGGCCTGGCGGCGCTCAAGGCCGACATCGTCGAGCGCGAAGGTCCGGGCGCCGAGCGCGCCTATTTCCACTTCAAGCCGGTGTGGCAGCGGGCGCTGATCGTGCTGGCCGGGCCGGTCTCGAACTTCATCCTGGCCATCCTGATCTTCACCATCGTCAACCTGTCGTTCGGCGAGACGCTGATGATCAAGCCGCGCGTGGGCGCGGTGCAGCCGGACAGCCCGGCCGCCGAGGCCGGCTTCCAGCCGGGCGACCTGGTGACCCGGGTCGACGGCCGTTCGGTCACCGACTGGCGCGAGTTCGCCCAGCTGATTTCCCTTCGAGCCGGCGTGCCCGTGCGGGTCGAGCTGGACCGCTCCGGCGAGCCAACCCGCCTGACCGTGACGCCGGGCGTGCGCGAGGTCACCAGCCCGCTCGACGATTCGACGGTGCGCATCGGTTTCGTCGGCCTGACGCCCAGCCAGGCCGAAGGCGACATCGTCCGCCACAACTACACCCTGCCGGGCGCCGCCATGGCCGGCGTCCGCCAGACCGGGGCGATCCTGGACACCAGCATCACCTACCTCGGCCGAATCTTCACCGGCCGCGAGAGCGGCGACCAGCTTTCCGGCCCGATCGGCATCGCGCGGGCCTCGGGCGCCATCGCCGGAGCCGCCGCCGACGGCGCGGATTCCTTCGGTCAGGCCGTCCGCAGCGTGTTTTTCTCGCTCCTGACGCTCGCCGGCCTTCTTTCTGTCGGAGTCGGGTTCCTCAATCTGCTACCGATACCGGTTCTGGACGGGGGTCACTTGCTCTTCTACGCGTATGAAGCCGTGGCGCGCAGGCCGCTGGCCGCCGGAATCCAGGAAGCCGGGTTCCGGGTCGGTCTTGCTTTGCTGGTGGGATTGATGTTGTTCGCCACCTGGAACGACCTCAACAAGCTAAACCTCTTCGCCTTCCTCGGCGGGTCTTCGTGAATCGCCTCCGCCCGTCGCCGATGGTCCCCTCTATGTCGCACCGCTCCCGCCTCGTCCTTCAGTCGAGCCTGACCGCCCTGGCTGCGTCCGCCATGCTGGCCGGACCGGCGCTGGCGCAGGAGACGCCCCAGCCCACCGCGCCCGCCGAGCAGACGGTCGAGCAGCCGCAGATCCAGACCGAGGCGCTGGACGTCCGCCAGGGCGTGGTCGCGCGCATCCAGGTCCAGGGCGCCCAGCGGATCGATCCGACCACCATCCTGTCCTATCTGCCGATCCAGCCCGGCGACACGGTCGACGACGCCGTCATCGACCTGGCGGTGCGCACCCTGTTCCGCACGGAGCACTTCTCGGACGTCCAGATCGGCCTGCAGTCGAACGGCACCCTGCTGGTGCAGGTGGTCGAGAACCCGATCATCAACCAGGTCGTGTTCGAGGGGAACAGCGCCCTCAACGAGGAGCGCCTGCGCGAGGAGATCACCATCCGGCCGCGCGGCGTCTACACCCGCGCCCGCGTCCAGGCCGAAGTCCAGCGCATCGTGGAGCTGTACCGCCGATCGGGCCGGATCGCCGCCACGGTGACCCCCAAGCTGATTCAGCTGGAGCAGAACCGCGTCGACCTGATCTTCGAGATCGACGAGGGCGTGTCGACCGGCGTGCGCTCGATCCAGATCCTCGGCAACGAGGAGTTCTCGGACAACGACCTGCGCGACGTGATGGTCACCGAGCGCAGCCAGTGGTGGAACTTCTTCTCGTCGAACGACAACTACGACCCGGACCGGCTCGAGTACGACCGCGAGCAGCTGCGCGATTTCTATACGAACCGCGGCTACTACGATTTCCGCGTGGTTTCGTCGGTGGCCGAGCTGACGCCGGACCAGGAAGACTTCCTCATCACCGTCACGGTCGACGAGGGCGAGCGCTATGAGTACGGCGCGCTGACGATCGAGACCGAGAACGAGCGGCTGAACCCCGAGTTCCTGCGCGCCCTGCTGCCGATCGAGGAAGGCGACCTCTACCGCAGCGACCAGATCGAGGAAGCCGTCGACACCCTGACCTTCGCGGCGGGCGCGGCGGGCTACGCCTTCGTCGACATCCGTCCGATCGAGACGCCGAACCCCGAGACCAACCGCGTCGACATCACCTTCCAGATCAACGAAGGCCCGCGGGTCTACGTCGAGCGGATCGACATCGTGGGCAACACCCGCACCATCGACCCGGTGATCCGCCGCGAGATGATGCTGGTCGAGGGCGACGCCTTCAACCAGGCCCTGGTCGACCGGTCGCGCAACAACCTGCGTGGCCTGCAGTTCTTCGAGGACGTGACCATCGAGGAAGTCCCGGGTTCGGCCCCCGACCGCACCGTCCTGCAGGTCGCGGTCCAGGAACAGCCGACGGGCGAACTCTCCTTCGGCGCCGGCTTCTCGTCGGTGGACGCCTTCATCATCGACCTGGGCGTGACCGAGCGGAACTTCCGCGGCCGCGGCCAGAACCTGGTGGCCCGCCTGTCTTGGGGCTCCCTGCGTCAGCAGGCCCAGTTCAGCTTCACTGAGCCGCGATTCCTCGGCCGTGACCTGCGCGCGGGCTTCGACGTCTATCACTACCGGTATGACCTGGAGGAGGAATCCTCCTTCGACTGGGCCTCGACGGGCGTCGGGGTGCGGCTCGGCTGGCCGATCAACAACTACACCAGCCTCAACCTGCGCTATAATTTGAAGTCGGACGAGATCATCGTGCCCGACGGCTATTGCCCGGGCTTCGGCTCGCGGGCGCTGTGCGAGCAGGTCGGCTCCTTCACCAACTCGGCGGTCGGCTACACGCTGAGCGTCAACCGAACCAACGATCCGCTGCGTCCGACCCGCGGCTGGCGCGGGACCCTGTGGCAGGATCTCGCCGGCATCGGCGGGGACGTGAACTACGTCCGCACCGAGACCAATGCGACCTGGTACTACGGCTTCACCCGCGACCTGGTGCTCAGCACCGAGGTGTCGGCCGGCTACATCTCGGGCTGGAACGGGGATCCGGTGCGGATCAACGACCGCTTCTTCAAGGGCGGCAACACCTTCCGCGGCTTCGAGACCGCCGGCATGGGCCCGCGCGACCTGCTGACCCGCGACGCGCTCGGCGGCAACTTCTACGCCATCGGCACCGTCGAGCTGACCGTGCCGAACTTCCTGCCCGAGGAATACGGCATCCGGACCTCGCTGTTCATGGACGTCGGCACCCTGGGCGTGCTGGATGATCGCTATCGCATCGACGCCACGGGCTTCCCGGATCCGAACATCGTGGACGAACTTTCGCCACGACTTTCCGCTGGCATCAGCGTCCACTGGCGCTCGCCGCTCGGCCCGATCCGCTTCGACATCTCGGAAATCTTCCTGCGCGAGGACTACGACCGCACCGAGTCCTTCCGCTTCTCAACCTCGACCCAGTTCTAGGGAACCCAACTTATGAAAATCCCCGCCATCGCCTCGGCCGCGCTCGCCGCGCTGGTCATCGCCGGCACGGCGCAGGCCCAGCCCGCCCAGCCGTCCAACCCGGGCCCGGTCATTCCCGGCGTCTGCACCTACAACAACCAGCGCGCGCTGGTGACCTCCATGGTCGGTCAGGCGGTCGCCGCCCGCCTCGAGCAGCTGAACGCCGCCGTCCAGGCTGAGCTGCAGCCGGAAGCCCAGGCCATCGAGACCGAAGCGACCACGCTATCGGGCCAGCAGGGCACCCTGGCGGCCGACGCCTTCCAGCAGCGCGCGGGCGCTCTGCAGCAACGCGCCCAGGCCTTCGAGCGCCTGGCCCAGACCCGCGCCGCCGAGCTGCAGTACACCGAGCAGCAGCAGATCGCGCAGATCGCCCAGCGCCTGGATCCCATCCTGGTCCAGGTCTATCAGGAGCGCGGCTGCGGCCTGCTGCTGGATCGCGCGGCCATGTTCGGCGCCAACCCGGCGATGGACGTGACCGACCGGGTCATCGAACTGCTCAACGGTCAGCTGCAGACCCTGACCTTCGACCGCATGCCGCTGCCGCAGCAGTAGTCGGTTAAGGGCTGGGACGTGCCGGACGCGCGATTCTTCGAGTCCGCCCAGGCGCTGTCCCTGGCCCAACTGGCGACGGCCACCGGCGCGGAGCTGATCCGCGGCGAGCCGTCCGCCCTCATCGAGACCGTCGCCCCGCTCGCCCAGGCCGGTGAGTGGGGCGTCGCCTTTCTGGGCGACCCCAAATACCGCCAGGACCTGACCGCGACCGCCGCGGGGGCTGTCTTCGTGGCCGCCAAGCACGCCGAGCTGGTTCCGGCAGGCGTCGCCGTCCTGGTGACGCCCGAGCCTCAGGCCGCATGGTCGCGCGCCGCGCGCCTGTTTCACTCGCCGCGCCTGCTCGGCCCGGAGCCCGGGGTTCATCCGACCGCCGTGCTCGAGGAGGGCGTGGTGGTCGGTCCGGGCGTCGTCATCGGCCCGGGCGCGGCCATCGGCGCCCGCACGCGCGTCGGGGCCAATACGGTCATCGGCCCCGGCGTCCACATCGGCCGCGACGGCGACATCGGGCCGAACGTGACGCTCGGCTTCTGCCTGGCGGGGGATCGGGTGCGCATCGGCGCCGGGACCGTAATCGGCGAGGCGGGCTTCGGCGTGGCCGGCTCGTCCGAGGGGCTGATGGACGTGCCGCAACTGGGCCGGGTGATCCTGCAGGATCGCGTCAGCGTCGGCGCCAACAGCTGCATCGACCGCGGCGCCTACGACGACACCGTGATCGGCGAGGGGACCAAGATCGATAACCTCGTCCAGGTCGGTCACAACAGCCGCATCGGCCGCCACTGCGTCTTGGCGGGCCATACCGGCATCTCCGGCAGCGTGGTGATCGGCGACGGCGCGGCCCTGGGCGGACGGGCCGGCGTGACCGACCATGTCCACATCGGCGCCCGGGCCCGGATCGCGGCGGCCTCGATGGTCATCAACGACGTGCCGGACGGCGAGGCCTGGGGCGGGCAACCGGCTCGTCCGCTCAGGCGCTTCTTGCGTGAGACGCTGTGGCTCGCCAAACAGGCCCAGGGTCG
The DNA here is from genome assembly GCA_966210875.1 of uncultured Brevundimonas sp. GTDB lineage: Bacteria > Pseudomonadota > Alphaproteobacteria > Caulobacterales > Caulobacteraceae > Brevundimonas. The sequence goes on from CBIHLR010000013.1 coordinate 11,034, forward strand.
CGCAGGAGGTGAGAATGGCTGAGCAGGAACAGACGGGCGTGGCGATCGACTACGCCGAGGTGCTGCGGCGCATTCCGCATCGCTACCCCTTCCTGCTGATCGACCGGGCCGAGGACTATGTGGCGAGCACCTCGATCACCGGGGTGAAGAACGTCACGTTCAACGAGCCCTTCTTCCAGGGCCACTTTCCGATCGATCCGGTGATGCCGGGCGTGCTGATCGTCGAGGCCATGGCCCAGACCGGCGCGCTCTTGATGTCCAAGTCGCTGGAAGTCGATGTGTCGAACAAGGTCATCATGTTCATGTCGATCGACGGCGTGCGCTTCCGCCGGCCGGCGCGCCCGGGCGACCAGCTGCGCATGAAGGTCGAGGTCACCCGCGCGCGCAAGGACGCCTACAAGTTCCGCGGCGAGACTTTCATCGACGGCAAGCTGGCGGCCGAAGCCGAGTTCATGGCCATGGCCGTGACGGTCGAGGAAGGCGCCTGACGGTGGCCGTCCACCCCACTGCCCTGGTCGATCCCTCAGCTCAGCTGGGCGAGGGCGTTGAGATCGGCCCCTGGTGCCAGGTCGGAGCGGACGCTGTCCTGGGCGAAGGCGTGCGGCTGCTGTCCAGCGTGGTGGTCGCGGGGCACACGGAGATCGGCGCCCGCACGGTCGTGCATCCCTTCTCGGTCCTCGGCGGGCCGCCGCAGCACGGCGGCTACAAGGACGAGCCGACGCGGCTGGTGATCGGGTCCGACAACCTCATCCGCGAGGGCTGCACCTTCAACCGGGGCACGGTCCAGGGCTCGGGCGTCACGCGAGTGGGCTCCAGCTGCATGTTCATGACCGGCGCGCACGTCGGCCATGACTCGGTCGTCGGCGACCGGGTGACCTTCGCCAACAATGCGACGCTGGGCGGACACGTGACCGTCGGCGACGGCGTCTTCCTGGGCGGCCTGTGCGCCGTGCACCAGTGGGGCCGGGTCGGGCAGGGGGCCATGGTCGGCGGCCTGGCGGCCGTGACGCGGGACGTGATCCCCTACGGCTCGGTGTGGGGCAACCACGCCCGGCTGCACGGGCTGAACATGGTCGGGCTGAAACGCCGAGGCTTCGACCGCGACCGCATCAAGCGCATGCTCGCCTTCTATCGCGACCTGTTCGAGGGTGAGGGGGCCTTCTCCGAGCGACTCGAGCGGGCCGAGGCCGTCGCCGGCGATGTCGCCGAGGCGCACGAGATCATCGCCTTCATCCGCGAAGGCGGCTCGCGGCCGCTGTGCCTGCCGGAAGCATGATGGACAAGCTGGGCCTCATCGCCGGCGGCGGCGCCCTGCCGCTGCGGGTGGCCGAGCGTTGCCGCCAGACGGACCGGCCGGTCTTCGTGGTGCGCCTGAAAGGGTTCGCCGAGGCGGACCTGACGGCCTTCGAGGGCGCGGACATCGGCTTGGGCGAGTTCGGCAAGTGCGTCGACGCGCTGAAGCGCGCGGGCTGCCGGAGCGTCTGCCTGGCCGGGATCGTCAAGCGGCCGGACTTCGCCAACTTCAAGGTCGACCTGAAGGGTATGCGCGTGCTGCCCGGCATCGTCTCGGCGGCCAAGAAGGGGGACGACGCCCTGCTGCGCCAGGTGCTCAAGGTCTTCGAGGACTCCGGCTTCGCGGTCGAAGGGGCCGACGACATCCTGGGCGGGCAGGAGACTCTGCCGGCCGGGGCGCTGGGCGCGGTCGTCCCGCGCGAGGCGGACAGGGCCGACCTTCTCAAGGCCCTGCACGTGGCCCGCGCCGTAGGCGAGCTGGACGTGGGCCAAGGCGCGGTGGTCTCGCACGGCCTGGTGCTGGCGGTGGAGGCCCAGGAGGGCACCGACGCCATGCTGGAGCGCGTCGCGGGCCTGCCCGCGGACATTCGGGGCCGGGCGCCGCAGGGCGTGCTGGCCAAGGCGCCCAAGCCCATCCAGGAGCGCAAGGTCGACCTGCCGGTGATCGGGCCGCGCACCATCGAGCTGGCCGCCCGGGCCGGGCTGGCGGGCGTGGCCGGGCCGGCCGGTGACCTCATCGTCATCGACCGCGAGGCGACCATCGCCGCGGCCGACCGGCTGGGCCTGTTCGTCTGGGGCGAGGCGTGAGCAGGCCGCTGACCGTGATGCTGGTCGCTGCGGAATCCTCCGGCGACGGGCTCGGCGCGGGCCTGGCGCGCGCTCTGAAGGCCCGGCTGGGCGACGAGGTTCGCATCGTCGGGGTCGGCGGGCCGCGGATGGCGGCCCAGGGCGTCGAGAGCCCCTTCGACATCTCCGACCTGTCCGTGCTGGGCTGGATCGAGGGGCTGAAGGCCTATGGCCGGGTCAGGCGGCGGGTCGCCGATACGGTCGCCTTCGCGCAGCGGGAGCAGCCCGATGTCGCGGTGCTGATCGACAGCTGGGGCTTCACCATCCGGGTGGCCAAGCAGCTGCGTAAGGCCCTCCCGGGCCTGAAGCTGGTCAAGTACGTCGGACCCCAGGTCTGGGCCTCCCGCCCGGGGCGGGCGAAGACCCTGGCCCAGGCGGTGGATCACCTGCTGACGCTGCACGCCTTCGACCCGCCTTGGTTCGAGAAGGCGGGCCTGCCCACCACCTTCGTCGGCAACCCGAGCCTCGCCATCGACTTCAGCCAGGCTGACGGGGCGCGATTCCGGCAGGCGCACGGGCTGGCCGCCGATCAGCCGCTGCTGCTGATCCTGCCCGGCAGCCGTCCGTCCGAGATCGAGCGGATGACGCCGCTGTTCGAGGCGTCGGCCGCGCGCGTCCGCGCCGAGCAGCCCGACGTGGCCCTGGCCGTGGTCATCGCCGACACCGTCGCCGCCCAGGCGAAGGCGGCGGTGGCGGGCTGGCCCTTCCGGGCGATCCAGGTCGAGGGCGAGGCGGCCAAGAAGGACGCCATGAAGGCCGCGACCGTGGCGCTCGCCTGCTCCGGCACCGTCTCGACCGAACTGGCCCTGGCCGGCGCGCCCATGGTCATCGCCTATCGCCTGTCAGGGCTCAGCTACGCCCTGATCAAGCCGATGCTGTCGGCCCGGCACATCACCCTGTTCAACATCGCCGCCGACGCCCGCATCGCGCCCGAGTTCGTCCAGGACGAGGCCACGCCCGAGGCCCTGGCGGCCGCCGTCCTGGCCCGGCTGGGCGACCCGGCGCTGCGCGCGGACCAGGTGCGGCGTCAGTCGGAAGCGCTCGATCTCATGGGGCGGGACCAGCCTGATCCGTCGGCGGCGGCCGCGGAGGCCGTGCTCAAGGTCGTGGGCCGGATCTGACCCGGCAAATTCTGCCGCTTGCCTGCCGCCCGGCACATCCTGCCTAGCCGTCGACAGGGTAAACACAAGGTACCACAATAAAATCAATCGTGTGGCGCGACGACCTGATGTCGCCCGATGGCCCGGTGCTTGCTCCTTCGATCTCCGAGCAAAACGCTCCCGGTAGTCAAAATGACGCCGGACACCTTGAAAGAAGGACCACGTGCCATGGCGCTGAACAGCGTTAACACGAACAGCGGGGCCATGATCGCCCTGCAGAACCTCCAACGCACCAACGCGGAGCTCGCCACCGTCCAGGACCGGATCAACACCGGCCGGAAGGTGAACAGCGCCAAGGACAACGGCGCCGTCTGGGCCATCGCCCAGTCGCAACGCGCCGAGGTCTCCTCTCTGAACGCCGTCAAGGACTCGCTGCAACGCGGTCAGTCGGCGGTCGATGTGGCCATCTCGGCCGGTGAATCCATCTCCGACCTGCTGATCCAGCTGAAGGAGAAGGCGCTGGCGGCGAAGGACACCTCCATCGACACCGCGGCCCGCACCGCCCTGAACGAAGACTTCAAGTCGATCCGTGACCAGATCGCCAAGGTCGTCTCGAACGCCGAGTTCAACGGCGTCAACATGCTGAAGTCGGGCGGCACCACCTTCAAGGCCCTGGCCAACGCCGACGGCTCCTCGACGATCGACGTCGCGGCCGAAGTGCTGAAGCTCTCGGGCTCCAAGGTGACGATCACCACGACGGAAGTCATCAACACGGTGACCACCGCGAGCGCCGCCCTGACGAAGATCGACGCGTCGATCGCCAACGTCTCGGCTTCGCTGGCCCGTCTGGGCACGGGCTCCAAGTCGCTGGAGACCCACCTGAACTTCGTCTCCAAGCTGCAGGACACTCTGGAAGCCGGCGTCGGCAACCTGGTGGATGCGGACCTGGCGAAGGAGAGCGCCCGCCTGCAGGCCCTGCAGACCAAGCAACAGCTGGGTGTTCAGGCCCTTTCGATCGCGAACTCGTCGAGCTCGATCCTGCTCGGCCTGTTCCGCTAACGCCGGAAGGGGGCGGCGTCCGCGCCGCCCCCGACCCGCCCTGGGCCGGCTAAGGCCCGATTCAGGAGGCGCCGAAGGGCGCATTGGAGATGTCCACGGATGTCAAAAGACTGGGGGCGTATTCGACACAGACGGTAGCCCCGATGACCATGACCGCGACCGGCGCCGATACTTCGGACCGCCGCCGCGCCACCGAAGAGGCCGAACGCCTGGCCCGATACCGCCTCATCATCGAGGGCGGACCCGGCGCCGGATTTGTCTACAAGAACGTGGACCGCCTCACCGGTGAGATCGTCAGCCAGTACCCCCGAGAAGAGGTGCTCAGGCTGAAGACGGATCCCGCCTATTCGGGCGGGAAGGTCATCGACACCACCGCCTAGAGCCGAAATCCCCACTGGGTTTCTCGCGCCGCGCAGGGTCCGTCCCGCGCGGATCAATGCGTTGCTGCGCCGTTAACCATACGCTCACGACTCGCCTCATAGCCTGACGCTCACGCAAAACCGCGGGGGACCTCGGGTCATGACGACCAGCGTTCACACCAATACTTCGGCGCTGATCGCGCTTCAGAACCTGAACAAGACCAACGACCAGCTGGCCGACGTTCAGGGTCGGGTCAACACCGGCCTCAAGGTTCAGGGCGCCAAGGACAACGCGTCGGTCTGGGCGATCGCCCAGGGCCAGCGCGCCGACGTGGGCGCGCTGGGCGCCGTCAAGATGAGCCTGGACCGGGCGACCTCGATCACGGACGTGGCGCTGGCCGCCGGCGAGACGGTCTCCGACCTGCTGAACCAGCTCAAGGAAAAGGTGGTCGCGGCCAAGGACGCCTCGCTCGACACCGCCGCCCGCAACGCCCTGAACGCCGACTACAAGGCGATCGTGAAGTCGATCCGTGACGCCATCTCGAACGCAGAGTTCGACGGAGCCAACATCCTGGACGGATCGGTGGCCTCGATCCGCTTCATCGCCAATGCGGATGCGGACTCCTTCATCACCCTGCAGGCCAAGAACCTGTCGCTGGGCGGCGCGATCCTGGAGGTGGCCGCCACCTCCTCGATCAACACCCTGACCAACGCCACGGCGGCCCTGACGGCGCTGCAGGACTCCATCACCCAGGTGAACGCGGCCCTGGGCGAGATCGGCTCCCAGGCCAAGCAGATCGAGCAGCACAACACCTTCGTGTCCAAGCTGATGGACTCGCTGGAGACGGGCATCGGCAATCTGGTGGACGCCGACCTGGCGCGCGAGAGCGCGCGGCTTCAGGCCTTGCAGGTGCAGCAACAGCTGGGGGCGCAGGCGTTGTCGATCGCCAATCAGGCGCCGCAGATCATCCTGTCCCTGTTCCGCAACTAGGTCGCGTCTGACGCGATCTAGTGGGCAGGCCCGATATGGACCCAGCTCCGCCGGCGCGGAGCGGGTTTCGGGGCGAGACCGTACAGGGCAAGCACGTACATCAAGGCGTTACGCAACGAAGTCATGCCGACCTCCTGGGATCCGAGCCTCAACGCTCAACCCGCGGCGTGCGTTCCATCCGCATACCCACGTTAGTCCGAGTCGCGCGGGAGGCGAGCGAAAGCGCGGTTTCCTGAACAGCTTTCGTCCGGCTGGGGACAAAGCTTAAGGCTTTCGTAGGCCCCGGGGACGACTCTCCCGGGCGTGGAGGGGCGGCGAGGTCTTGATCAACAACAGCTATCTTCTGGGCCTGTTCGGGGGCGGCTACGCGCCGGTCCCGAGCTTTGGCCTGGGCGGCTCGTCCACAGCTTCGAAGACGCCGACAGCCCCCTGGTCAGGGGGTGGCCCGGCGCCCGAGCCGGACGCCCTGGTCCGCGCCGCCCTGGGCGGACGGGACTTCATCGACCTGCGCGCGCCCCAGCTCGACGCCAAGGGCGCCGCCGAGGACTATCGCCGCCTGTTCGCCGTGCATCAGGGCCTCACCACACTGAACGCCCTCGTCAACCGGGCCGACACCAAGGGGATCACCTCCGGCGAGGCGGGCCGGCTGGAGAAAGCCTTCCAGGCCGGTCTGAGCGAGATATCCGAGTTTCTCAGCAGCGACCCCTTCGATTCCATCCGACTGGCCAAGGGCGCGGCCGCCTCGGAAGCCAAGTCGAAGGTGGGCGTCGCCCGGCCCGACAACGCCTATGTCACCGGCCCGCTGCATTCCGGCGATCCGGACGTGGCGGCCGCGGCCTTCGCCGGGGACGTGAAGTTCTCCATGACCATCGGCAAGCTGTCGGGCGACGCCTCGGTCGATATCGACCTGTCGGAGATGGGCTCCACGCCGCGCACGCTCAGCAACGTCATCCTCCACATCAACGGCAAGCTGGAGGCCGCCGGCGTCCAGACCCGGCTGGCGCGCGAGAAGCTGCCCGCCGAGCCACGCACCCTTGAGGTGGGGGGCAAGACCGTGACCCTCCCGGCCGGCGCTGACCAGTGGGGGCTGAGGGTGAAGGGAGTCTCGGTCGAGACGGTGTCCTTCGGGGCCCCGGACCGGTCCGACGGCGTCTTCGTGCTGCAGACCTCCGGCCTCACCGGGGCGACCGAACTGACGAAGTTCAACAGCGATACGGGCGTATCGGGCGCCGGTGCGCCGGCGGCCGAGCCCCAGATCGGCGATACTCTGTGGGTCGACGGCCGCAGCCTGCAGGCGCCGGTGCAGGGTGTCTCCAAGGTCAAGGCCAGCGCCGCCGGGCCGGAAGGCTCGCTCTATGTGCTGGCCGAGGCGACCGCCACGGTCGATGGCCAGGCCATCAAGGGCGAGCGCGACGCGGTCCTGATGAAGTACGATTCCGCCGGGCAGCTGGTCTTCACCCGCACCCTCGGCGCCGCCGACGAGGCCTCGGCCAACGCCATCGCCGTCGCGGACGACGGCAAGGTCGCCATAGCGGGCTCCGTGACCGGCGCGCTGGACAAGGGCGCGGCCGGCGCCAACCCGGCCCTGAGCGACAGCTTCGTCACCGTCTTCGACGCCGGCGGGTCCGAACTGTGGACCCAGCGGCGCGGGGCCAATCTGGAAGACGAGGCCACCGGCGTGGCCTTCGCCGAGGACGGCTCCGTCTATGTCACAGGCCGCGCGCGCTCGGCCATGACCGGCGCCGGCCAGGTAGGCGGCTGGGACGGCTATGTGCAGGGTTTCACCGCCGCGGGTGACTCTACCTTCGCGCGCCAGTTCGGAACGTCCGGAGAGGACACGGCCTCGGCCATCGCGGTCAGGGATGGGGCCATCGTCACGGCCGGCGTCGAAAACGGCGAGGCGGTCGTGCGTCGCTTCGAGCTCCAGGCGGTTGGCGGGCCGCTGCTCACCCAGACACGCAGCCTTGGACAGATATCGGGCTCCATCTCGGGGGTGGCGATCGACGCGGGCCGCGTTCTGCTGACCGGGACGACGCGCAACGCCGGGCTTGCGGCCGGAACGGTCACCACGGCCCACTCCGGCGGCTCCGACGCCTTCGTGGCGCGCCTCGACGACAGTCTGGTGGCCGATGCGTCGGACCGTCTGACCTATGTCGGCGGAGCGGGCGCTGACGGCGCGGCGGCCGCGACCGTCTCAGGCGGCAAGGTCTGGATCACCGGCCAGACCGATCTGGCCGGTACGGGCGACAAGCAGACCGCCAAGGGCTTCGTCAGCCGCATCGACGCCGACAGCGGCGCCGTGGAATGGACCCGCAGCTTCGAAGGGCAGGGGGGCCTGGTCGCCCCCGTGGCGGTCTCGGTCGCTTCGGGCGGCGCCAGCGTGCTGGACCGGCTCGGCCTGCCCCAGGGCGAGATCGACTTCACGCCGTCCAAGTCGGTCGTGGACGCCACCTCGGCGCGGGTCGGCGACCAGTTCTTCGTGGACCTGGGCGGTGGGCGGCTGCGGCCTGTCACGATCGAGGCGCGCGACACCTTCGCCAGCCTGGCGCGCAAGATCGCGATCGCCTCCAACAACCGTCTCAAGGCCGAGGTGGCGAAGTCGGAGGACCGCGACGTCATCAAGGTGACGCCGCGCGACGACCGGACGCCGGTCGAGATCGTGGCGGGCTCTGGCGGCCGGGACGCCCTTGAGGCGCTCGGGCTGACCCAGACCCTGATCCGGCCGATCGACGGTCTGGCGGACGGCCGCAGCGTCTTCGCGCTGAAATTGCCGGCGGATCTCAACCTTACGGACAAGGCGGGGATCAAGTCGGCGGGGGAGGCGATCCAGGCGGCGCTGAGCCAGGTGCGCGCGGCCTACAGGGAACTGGCCAACAAGGACCGGCCGGCCTCCGCTCAGATCACGGGCCAGGCGCCGGCCTATATGACGGCCCAGATCGCCAACTATCAGGCGGCCCTGTCCCGCCTCACCGGCGGCGGTTGACGCGGGCGGCCCCGACGGCCTTATTGCCGCCTCCCAACCGGTGCGGAATGCGGCATGGCTTCGGACAATCGACTGGTGCTTATCCTCGGCGGCGCGGCCGCCGTTCTGGCCGCGGTGGTGGTCGCCCTGCTGCTGACTGGACGCGAGGAGGCGCCGCCTGAAGCGCCGCCGGCGTCCAAGGGCGGCCTTCAGCTCGACGTCACCGACGCCCAGCCCGTGGGTCCCGACCAGTCGCTGCGTTGCTTCGTGGACGGGCGCTTCGTCGGGATGGCTACCCTGTCGGAATGCGCCCAGCGCAACGGCGTGGCGTCCCAGGCGCTGGACGTCGGCCTCGATCCTTCCGGCCAGCTGACCGCCGTGCCGTTCGCGCCGCCGCCGGAGCTGCCCGCGCTGGTGGAGGACGAGCCGGAGGCCGCGCCGGTGGTCCAGCCTGCGCCGACGCCCACGCCCGTGGCCGGCCCGACCCAGCGCTGCCTGCGACATGCCGGCGGCGAATGGCGCGAGGTGGGCGAACTGACCCTGAACGCCTGCGTCCAGCAGCTCTACGCCGGCCGCTGCGAGCAGCTGGGCGGCGCCTCCTACGGGCGCTGGGGCGGCACGACGCTGCGCCTGGTGCCCGGCCGGGTCGAACAGTCCTCGGACAACAACAACTTCCGCACCCTGGTCCAGCAGGGCCGGGACTGCTCCCTCGGCGAGGTCCGTTGATGCGTCTGACTTTCCTGCTTCTGGCCGCCGGCGCGGTCGCCCTGTCGGCCTGCGCGGAGCGCGTGCAGATCCCGGACGGGCCGCGCGGCACCTGCTGGCATGTGGCGGAGTTGGATGACGGGACGATCCGCTTCAATCCCCTGCCGGACCCGCAGCCGAACATGGAGAACTGCGCCGCGCGTCTGGAGGAGATGCGCGTCCGCTTCCTGCGCATGGGCGGCACGCGCCGCGAGGTTGTCGGCGCCTATGGCGACCAGTTCATGTTCGTCAACGGATCGGGCGTGGCGCTGTCGAGATCGCTGGACGGGGGGCGGTTCACGGCCCTACGTCGCACCAACGACGGACGGCTGGCGATTCCCGGCGCCTTCGAGCTTCCGCCAGGCACGACCCTTCCGGAACCCGGAGAGACGGGCCAGGAAGCCGGCTCGTAAGGGTTGATTGACCGGGCGACCGGCCAGAACATAAATAGAACATCGCTACGCGCCGAACGCGTGGAGCCGAGACAAGAAGGAGTGCCGCAATGGCCGGCAGCGTGAACAAGGTGATCCTGGTGGGCAATCTCGGGCGTGACCCGGAGATCCGCACCCTCAATTCCGGTGACCGGGTGGCCAACCTGAACGTCGCCACCTCCGAAACCTGGCGCGACAAGTCCTCGGGCGAGCGCAAGGAGAAGACCGAGTGGCACCGGGTCGTGATCTTCAACGAGAACCTCGTGAAGGTCGCCGAAAACTACCTGAAGAAGGGCTCCAAGGTTTACATCGAGGGCCAGCTCGCGACCCGCAAATACGAGCAGAACGGCGTCGAGAAATACTCGACCGAGATCGTGCTGCAGCGCTTCCGCGGTGAACTGACCATGCTCGACGGCCGCGGCGAGGGCGGCGGCGCCTCCTCGGGCGGCGACGACTACGGCGACTTCGGCGGCGGGGGCGGACCGGCCCGCATGTCCGGTCCGAAGCAGGACTTCCCGCTCGACGACGACATCCCGTTCTAGGCCGGATTTGCGTTAGCAAACAGCAGTCACCGGGCCTTAACGTCCCGCCGGATACAGTCTCCGGCGGGGAGACGCGGAATGACTCAACGCAGCGGCTACGCCATCGTCGGCGATGTGCGGGCCAAGGAGCTGAAAACCAGGCTCGCGCTGGGGGTGTTCCTCGGCGGTGTGGCCTATCTGCTCGTCCCGGGGCCATGGCCGATCGTCTGGTTCATCGCCATGTGCCTGGCGCAGGTGATCGACTGGTGGGTCTTCAAGCCCGTCCGCAAGAACCCCGACCAGGAGCCGAGCCGGGGCCGCAAGTGGGCCTGCATCGGCGTCGCGGCGCTGAACACCACCGTCTATTCGGCGATCTCGGCCTACACCTGGACCTACGGCGGCGGCGTGGGCCAGCAGTTCGCCTATACGGCCATCGCCGGCGGCCTGCTGCACGTGTCGCTGCACATGTACCATGTGCGGCCGATCCTGATCGCGGGCGCCCTTCCGCATGCGCTATACTTCCTGGGCCTGCCGCTGGTGACCCTGGTGGTGAAGGGCTACGCCTTCACCTCGGCTGTCGTGGTCGCCCTGGCCAGCATCCTGTATCTCGCGCACCTGATCGTGGCGGTCCGGCAGTCGTCGTCGACCAACAAGGCGCTTCGAGACGCCAATGACGCGGCCGAGGAGGCCAGGGTGCGCGCCGAGAGGGCGAGCGCGGCCAAGTCCGATTTTCTGGCCACCATCAGCCACGAAATCCGCACGCCCATGAACGCGGTGATCTCGGCGGGCCACCTTCTGCGCCGGACGCCGCTGACACGAGACCAGCGCGAGCCGGTCGACATGCTGCTGAACGCCGGCGACGTGCTGATGGGCCTGCTGAACGATGTGCTCGACGTCGCCAAGATCGAGGCGGGCAAGATGGAGCTCGAACTCGCCGACTTCGACCTCGAGGACCGCCTGACGGGCCTGGCCCGCCTCTGGGGCGCCAAGGCCGAGGACAAGGGCGTCGAGATGCGCCTGCACATCACGCCCGGCACGCCCGCACGGATCCGAACGGACGCGCTGCGTTTCCAGCAGGTGCTGTCGAACCTGCTGTCCAACGCGGTCAAATTCACCGATCACGGCGAGATCACCCTGTCGGCCGGCCGCGACGGTGACCGACTATGGTTCGAGGTCCGCGACACCGGCTGCGGCGTGCCCGACGAAATGGCCGAGCGGCTGTTCGGCCATTTCGAACAGGCGGATGCGGGCACGACCCGTCGTTACGGCGGCACCGGCCTGGGGCTGGCCATCAGCCGCAAGCTGGCCGAGTTGATGGGCGGCGACCTGCGCCTCGTTCCGCATGAGGGCAAGGGATCCGTCTTCCGCTTCGAGACGCCCTACCGCCCGGCGGCCCAGGGAGCGTCGCCGGCCCATGCCGAGCCTGTCTTCGCCGCCGCCCAGTCCGGCTCACGCCGCGTGCTGGTGGCCGAGGATCACGAGGTCAATCGACGGATCCTGGCCCTGATGCTGGAACCCGCCGGCTATGAGCTGACCTTCGCGGTGGACGGGGCGCTGGCGGTCGAGGCCGCCGATGTTCAGCCGTTCGACGCCATCCTCATGGACATGCAGATGCCCGTCATGGACGGCCTGCAGGCGGTGACCCGCATTCGCGCCGGACAGGGCCCGAACGCGGCGACCCCGGTCATCGCCCTCACCGCCAATGCGCTGGACCACCATCGGGCGGCCTGGGCCCAGATCGGCGTCACCGCCTTCCTGACCAAACCGATCCATCCCGAGAGCCTGTTTGCGGCCCTGGGCCAGGCGGTCGCCGAACCGCGGGCGGCGGCCCAGGCCGCCTGACGGGCTTTTCCCCGACCCCGCCTTCAGGCTAAATCGACTGAGGACGACGAGGTGACTTCATGCGCAGACCCCTTCTCATCGCCGCCGGCCTGGCCGCCGCTGGACTTGGCCTTTCGGCCTGCGACATGAGCGCCCCGGAGCGCGAGGACGACATCGCCCCGCCGCCGCCGATCGAGGAGCCCGTGGTCGAGGAGGTCGAGCCCGAGCCGACCGAAGAGGCCACCACCCCGACGACGCCGCCGCCCCCGGCCACCGACACGGGCGACATGGGCGAGGCGCGGC
>CBIHLR010000014.1:0-23319 GCA_966210875.1 uncultured Brevundimonas sp.
TCACCCGACAGGGGCGCCGGCTGGGCGCCCGCGGCCGCGGCCCCCTGGTCGGACCCCCGTCTCGCCCACCCGTCGAGACGGACGACGGCGGCGGACAGGGCCGCCTTGGCGGTGCCGGGATCGTTGACGCCGGGAGACAGGGCGCGTGCGGCGATCTCGCCCAGCACCTCGAGTCCATAGCGGGGGTCCTGATCGAAGGTCCGTCTATTGCCCACAGTGATCGCTTCGCAAAGGGCCTCGTCGGGGACCTCGCCGCGCACGAGCGCGATGCGGCGCCCCGGATGGACGAAGTCACCGGCTCCGGCGGTGAGCCAGATCTCGCGGCCCTCGCCGGTCAGCTCGTCCAGCGCACTCAGGTCAACGTTCTGGATGAAACCGGTCTTCGTCGCGACGACGGGCCGGGCGTCCGACGGTGGGGGCGCTTCCGTACGCCAGGCGCGCCCGGCGATGTCCGTGCCCAAAGCTCGTTCGGCGGCTTGGGCGACGCGATCAATGGCGTCACCGGTTTGTCCCAGGCCGGAGAGTTCTCCGATCCAGCGCAGCATGGCGAGAATCACGAGCACCAGCACGAGCAGGGTCACGAAGAAAAGGATCACCCGGCCCTGGGCGCCGTAGTAGCCGGTGTGCAGGGCCACGATGCCGACGACGGCGTATATGAAGGCGCCTACAAAGGTGCCCAGTGCGCTGCGGATAGCGCGATCCGATACAAGCAATTCTGATGCGCGCGGCGCCGCCGAGGCCCCGACCGCCGTATAGGCCGTGACCAACGTGGTCAGCGAAAAGGTGGCCACGGCAAGCATGCTGCTGGCCAGGATCGACAGGATGTCATCGACGGAATCCGACCCCACCTTCAGCGGGAAGTCGCTCGGCACATACTGGTCGAAGGCGGCCGCGAGCAGGGCGGCCAGCAGGCCGAGCAGGCTGTAGGCCGCCGCGCTCAGCCAGAGGCGGCGGTTCAACTGGGTGAGCAGATACAGCCAAGCCGGCATGGCTCCCCAACCCGCTTCACCTGCCGAAGGTTTCCACCTGCGCGGCCCCAGGACCGTCGGAACATTCGCAGAGCCGGCAGGCTTTCCGGGGGTGGACGGCGCGCTGGACGAACTTCTCGGGTGGCTGAACGGCGAGGGTGGCCTCGGTCCTTCCTTGGTCCTGTTCGCGCTGGCCGCGGCGACGGTCTGGCATGCGGGAACCCGGCTGGCCCGGTACGCGGACCGTCTGGCGACCGCGACCGGCCTCGGCGGGGCGGTGGTGGGTCTGGTCGTCCTGGGCGGGGTGACGTCCCTGCCGGAGATCGCCACCTCGACAACTGCGGCCCTGTTCTCCGGGCCGACTCTGGCAGTGAACAACCTGCTGGGCGGCGTGGCCTTTCAGCTGGTGGTGCTGGCGGTCGCCGATGCGGTGACCGGGCGCGAGGCCCTGACCTCCCGCATTCCGCGACCGGACGTGCTCGCCTACGCCGCAATGAACGTGCTGCTGCTGGCGATCGCGGGCGGCTTCGTGGCGATCGGCGATCCCGAGCTGTTCGGGACCGGCTTTGGGCTCGGAGCGCTTTGCGTGGTGGCCGCGTATGCGGCCTGCGTCTGGGTGGCCAGAGGCCTGGACCGATCGCCGGCGTGGCGGCCGGTCGGATGGGAGCCTGCTCCGGAGGAGGCCGCCGACGCCCGCCGGGACTCGCTCGTGCGCCTGTTTGCGCTCCTGGGCCTGACGGCGGCGGCGATCCTGGCGGCGGGCTATTTGCTGACACGCACGGGAGAGGCGATCGCCGAGCAGGCGGGCCTGGGGGCGGGCTTCTTCGGCGCGGTGTTCCTGGCCGGGGCGACGTCGCTGCCCGAGCTGTCCAGCGCCATCGGCGCCCTGAGGCTGAAACGGCACCAGATGGCCATAGGCGACGTCTTCGGCGGCAACCTGTTCGACGTGGCGCTCATCGCCCTGGTCGACGGACTGGACGGGGGCGGCCCGGCGCTGGGTCAGGTCGGAAGCTTTTCGGTGGCCGTCGCCATGCTGGGGATCGTGTTGTGCGCGGTCTATGTGATGGGGATGGTGGAGCGCCGGGATCGCACGGTCCTGCGCATGGGCTGGGACAGCGCCGCGGTGATAGTGATCTACGGGCTGGGGTTGGCGGGTCTCTATCTGCTGCAGGGCGCCGGCTGAACGGCGAGCCGGTCAGAGGCTGAGGCGAAGCCCGACGCGGAGGGAGCGCGGGGGGCCGAGGCCGGCGACGCCGTCGGCGGTCTCCGAAACCTCGACGTCGGCGTCCAGGAGGTTCTCCGCGGCGATCCATGCCAGCGCGCGATCGCTCAGCCGCCACTCGCCGCGGAGGTCAACGGTCGCAGCCCGCTCGAGGACGCGGCTGTTCAGGTCGTCTTCGAAACGCTCCCCCTCCCAGCGGAGGCGGCCCTCGACCCTGAGGCGCTCGGAGACGGTCCAGGCCGCGGAGATCAGGCCGCTGATCTCGGGCGCCTGGGCCGGCCGCAGTCCGGTCAGCTGAGGCGCGCCCCGGCCGCCGTCGACCTCGGCGTCGGTAAGGGCGACGGCCCCGCGAAGCTCGACGGGACCTCGCCGCCAGACGGCTTCGGCCTCCAGGCCCAGGGCGCGGATCGTTCCCGCGTTCATCCGCTGGCGCAGCACGCCCCCGGCCGGCACGAACCCGGCCACCGGAAAGGTCCCGGGCCCCTCGGCGAGGGTGACATTGACGATGGCGTCCTCGATCTCGTTCCAGAAGACGGTCGCGTCGAGCGCGACGGCGCCGGACCGCCATTCGACGCCCGCGTCCAGGCCGCGCAGACGTTCAGGCTCGAGCTCGGCGTTGGCCTCGGTGATGTCGTTACCGACGCGAAACGGCCGGTGGAGTTCGTTCAAGGTCGGGGGCCGAAACGCTGTGTAGGCCGCCGCCCGCAACGCCCAGTCGCCGAGATCTCGGCGGACGGCCGCCCGTCCGCTGGCCACCTGACCCTGCCGGTCGGGCGCCGTGAGTTCGAGGGTCGGCGCTCCGGTCGTCAGGTCGCGCTCGACGCGGCGGCCTTCGCTGTTGCGCCAGTGATCCAGCCTGGCGCCGCCGGCCACCAGCCAGGTCCCGGTCGTCCAGGAAGCCTCGACGTAGCCGCCGGCGACCAGGGCCTCGCCGCCGGCGACCCGGCTTCGCGTGAAGGCGCCGCCGATATAGCGCGACCGTTCGCGCGTCTCCCCGCGCGCGTGGCGCGCGTCGGCGCCGAGCTCCCACTCCAGCCGGCCGTCGGCCCAGACCTGTTGTCGCCGCAGGGCGGCGTTCAGGCCCCAGCCCCGGGCGGGCGTCTCGTCCTGGCTGCTGGCCGGGCTGGTGGAGGAGCGGTCGTCCGCCACGGCCACGAACCGGTTCGCCAGGTCGCTGCCGTGCGTCCAGGCCTGCAGCCGCCAGCCCAGCGCCTCATCGCCCGGCGGCGCCGCGGCCGTGACGGAGACCAGATGACCGGCCGCGCGCGAGCCGCCGCCGGCCAGGCCCGATCCGCGCTCTTCCTCCCATCCGGAAACCCGCAGTGAGATGACGCCGCGGCTTCCGACCCCTCCATCGAGCCGGACAGCGGCGCCATGGGCCTGGAGATCCAGCGGCTGGTCAGCCGCGCCGGCCTCAGGTCCCCGAACCGGAGTGTAGCCGTCCAAACGCTCGACGAGACCGGAGACCGACAGACGCAAGGGGCCCGCACCGACCTGGCCCCAGCCGGCCGCGCGCCGTCCCCCGCGCTCCGCAACCGACACGTCCAGCACCGCTCCGGCGTCTCGCTCGCGCAGGATCACCGCGCCGGTCAGGGCGCCGGCGCCATAGGCCCCCGCCCCGCCGCCGCGCACGATGTCGACGCGGTCGACCGCCTCGGACGGCAGCTGACTCCACACCACCCAGCCCCCGAAGGGATCGTTCAGGGGCACGCCGTCCAGGGTCACAAGGGCCCGCCCCGCCCCCGAGGGCGCGATCGAGCGGAGCGAGAGGCCCTGGGTGGTGGGATTGGCCGCCGCGCTCGAGGTGCGCCGAAACAGGGAGACGCCGGGGGTGTCCGTCAGGGCTTCGTCAAGCCGGCGCCCGTCATCCAGCGCCGCCTCGTCGAGCGTCACGGTGGAATAGGCGCGCTCGGCCACCAGCGGCGGCAGGCGCGCGACGGTGATGACCACCTCCTCGACGGGGGTCGGGCTCGCCGGTTGGGCGGCGAGCGCCGCCGCGGCGAAAAGACCAGGACTCAACAGCGAGCTCACCCGCGCGGAAGGGCGTAGGCGATGACTTCGTCGCCGGGGGGCGTCTCCATGAAGTGGTGTCCTCCCGTCATGATCACCAGAAACTGGCGTCCGCCATCCTCGTACACGATCGGCGTCGCCTGCCCACCCGCCGGCAGCACGTCGCTCCACAGGGTCTCGCCCGTCTCGATGTCGATGGCCCGGATGAGGTTGTCCGTGGCCGCGGCGATGAAGACCAGGCCGCCGGCCGTGACCACCGCGCCGCCGTTGTTGGGTGTGCCGATGTCGATGGGCAGCATGGAGGGGATGCCGAAGGGCCCGTTGCGCCGGGCCTGGCCGAAGGGCCGGTCCCAGACGGTCTCGCCGGTGCGCAGGTCGATGGCCCGGATGCCGCCGTACGGCGGCTCCTTGCAGAGCATGCCCGTCGAACTCATCCGCCAGCCGGCGTTGACGTCGATGGCGTAGGGCACGCCCATCTGCGGATCGCCCGCGCCCTCGGCGCCTTCGGGGACGCCGCCTCGTGACCCGGGCGTCTGTTCGGCCAGGCGCGGGTCGCCGCGCGGGAACCAGCCCATCTCATTGGCCTCCTCGCGGGGCACCAGCCGGTTGTAGTTCGGCATGTCGTTGTAGTTGGCGATGATCAGGCCACGAACCGGATCGACGGCCACGCCGCCCCAGTCCGAGCCCCCGTTGTAGCCGGGGTACTGGATCCAGCGCTGGTCCGAGGTCGGAGGAGTGTAGATGCCGTCATAGGCCGCCTGACGGAAACCGATCCGGCAGATCATCTGGTCGATCGCGCTGATCCCCCACATGTCCCGCTCGGTCAGGCGTGGCCGCGCCAGGGTGTGGTAGGCGGAGAAGGGCTGGGTCTCGGTCCGCATCTCCGGCTCGACGCCGCCCTGGGGAACCGGGCGTTCCTCCACCGGCGTCAGCGGCTGGCCGGTGCGACGATCCAGGATGTAGATGTCGCCCTGCTTGCTCGGCAGCACCAGGGCCGGAACCGAGCCGGCCGCAGTCGGATAGTCGATCAGGGTGGCGGTCGAACCGAGGTCGTAGTCCCAGACGTCCATGTGGACGGTCTGGAACCGCCACGCCGGCCGACCCGTCGTGACGTCGAGCGCCACGAGCGCGGTGGCGTAGGCGTTCTCCTCGGCGGACCGGTCGCTCGACCAGTAGTCCGCCGCCGAGTTGCCCATCGGCAGATAGACCAGGCCCAGCGCTTCGTCGCCCGAGGCGGTGGTCCACATGTTGGGCGTGCCGGGCGTGTAGGTTTCGCCCTCTGGCGGCCGACCCGTCCGGTCGGGTCGCGCCATGTCCCAGGCCCAGCGCAGCTCGCCGGTGACGGCGTCGAAGCCCTGGATCACGCCCGAAGGCGCGTCGTTCCTCTGGCCATCGAGCACCTGATGGCCGGTGACGACCACCCCGCGCACGATGACGGGGGTCGAGGTGATCGACACCATGCCGGGCACGATCTCGCCCATGCCTTCGGTGATGTCGACCTGCCCGTTCTCCCCGAAGTCCGGACACGGCCGGCCCGTCAGGGCGTCGACCGCGATCAGGCGACCGTCGAGCGTGCCTTCGATGATGCGCGTCACGCACAGGCCGCCGCCGCGCGCGGCCGAGGCCGGAGACTGGGCCGCGGCGACGGTGCGGGGCTGGCTGTCGTCGGCGGAGACCGCGTCGGCGCCGCGCGCGTTTCGAGTGTCATAGTAGGCCACGCCGCGGCAGGCGGCCGTGTATGGGATGTAGTCGTCGCTGACCTCCGGATCGTAGCGCCAGCGCTCCTCGCCGGTGCCGGCGTCCAGGGCGATCAGGATGTTCCGAGCCGAGCAGAGATAGACGGTGTCCCCGATCTTGAGCGGGGTGGTCTCTGCGCCCCACTTCTCCTCGGGCGTGTCGCCCGTGTGATATGTCCAGACTCGTTCCAGCTCATCGACGTTGTCGGGCGTGATCTGGTCGAGGGGCGACCAGCGGCGGGCGGCGTCGGTGCCGCCGTAGGCGGGCCAGTCCGCGCCGGTGCGCATCAGCGACGGATCGCCCATGCCCCCCGCGAGCGTGCCAGGCAGGTCGGCCGGATCGTCGGCGCGATTGGCCAGGCCGATGGCCAGGCCGCCGACCAGCACGAAGGCCGCCGCCGAGCCGAGCATCACCAGCCAGGAACGGCCGCCGTGGCCGCGCAACACCGGCACGGCGAGCAGGACAAACACGAGCAGGATGGTCGGCGCCAGCACCCGGGGCACGAGCGGCCAGCCCTGGAGGCCAACCTCCCACAGGGCCCAGACGATGGTGGCGACATAGAGCGCGATGTAGAGCCAGACGCCGATCAGCCGTCCGCTGGCGATCAGCGCGCCCGAGGCGACGAGGGCCAGTCCGGCCAGGAGGTAGTACCAGGAGCCGCCCAGGGCGATCAGCCATACGCCGCCGATGACCAGCGGCAGTCCGATCAGCGCCAGGACCACGCCCAACGCGATGACCAGCCAGGCGGCCGAACCGGGCGAGCCGTCCCAGGCGTTCATTCGATAGTTGGGCACGGCTCCCTCCTGTCGCTGCCTCCTTGGCGAACCACGGCCAAGCTAAAATGTTCCGGTCGGAACTCGCTCCCTTGGCGATGGGTTAGCCACGCATGCGGGGATGGACGGCAGGACAGGCTGCATGACGACGGGGCGATTCCAGCAGATTTACTGCGGGCCGGCGCCCGCGCCGGAGGCGCTGTGGCGGAGCTGGAACCTCGACCCGGCCTTGCTCGCCGTTCTTGCGTTCCTGGCCGTGGCGTTTCTGGCCCGGCGCCGAGGCCGCCTGAGCAAGGACGATGCTCCGGCGATGCTTGGCTTCGCCACGCTCGTGGTGGCCTTCGTGTCTCCTCTTTGCGCCTGGACCAGCGCCCTGTTCGCGGCGCGCGTGGTCCACCACGCCCTGCTGCTGCTGGTCGCCGCCCCCCTTCTGGCCATGTCTTGGCGCGCGGGGCGCAGTTCCGGCCTCGGACTTGCGGGCGTGGCCGTCCTGCATGCGCTGGTCCTGTGGATCTGGCACGCCCCGGCGCCCTACGCATGGGCGTTGTCCAGCGATGCGGGCTACTGGCTGATGCAGCTGAGCCTGCTGGCCAGCGCCGTGATGTTCTGGCGCGCCATATTGGCGGCCTCCGCCCTCACCGCGGCGATGGGGCTGGTGTTCGCCATGGCCCAGATGGGCTTGCTGGGCGCGCTTATCACCCTGGCTCCCGAGGCGGTCTATGCGCCCCATTTCGCCACGACCCTGGCTTGGGGGCTGACCGCCCTGGAGGACCAGCAGCTCGCGGGCCTGATCATGTGGGCGCCTATGGCCGGCCTATACCTGCTCGTCGCCCTTGTCAGGCTGCTCCCGGCGCTGTCAGAGGCCCCGGCGTCCCAACCGAGCCGATGATCCGACGGCTACGAGCCTGGGCGCGCCTCCACACCGACGAGAAGCGCTACTCGCCGGTCGGGGTGACCTTCCACTGGATGATGGCGGCCTTGATCACCTTTCAGCTGTGGTGGGGGTGGCGGACCAGCCGTCTGCCAGTCGGCGGCGACAAGCTGGACGCCTACGAGATCCACGCCGCCTTCGGACTCCTGATCCTCATCCTGGCCCTGCTGCGTATGGTGTGGCGGATCTTCATCCCCGGGCCGGTCAATGACGCCGACAAGCCCGGCTGGCAGAGCAAGGCGGCCCACCTCACCCATTTCGCCTTCTACGCCCTGTTCCTGGCCCTGCCCCTGTCGGGCTGGGGCATGCTGTCGGCGACCGGCCGGGACGTGCCGCTCAGTCTGTTCGGCGTGCCCTGGCCCCACCTGCCGCTGGAGGGGCTGTCGCGCGAGACGCGCTGGCGGATCGAGGAATGGGCCGAGACGCTGCACTGGCTGGCCATCTGGGGCATGCTGCTGCTCATCCCCGCACACGTGGGCGCGGCCCTGAAACACTATCTCTGGGACAGGGACGACGTGCTGCCGGGCATGGCGCCGGTGCTGGACGAACTCGACCCCGACCCACCCACAGGCAGTCCCTCCAGATAGGCCGAGACCGCCGCGATCTCCGCGTCCGTCAGCCGCCGGCTGATCTCCAGCATCAGGTTGCGAGGATCGTTGCGCCGTTCGCTGCGGCGCCAGCGCCGGAGCTGCTCTTTCAGGTAGGGCGCGGGCTGTCCGGCGAGCGCCGGCCCGCCCGGCGCGCCCCGGCCGTCGGCTCCATGACAGGTTCCGCAAGCGGCGAGGCCGCGCGCGGCGTCACCTTCCCGGTAGAGCGCCGCCCCGCGTGGATCGAACGCCCGCCCGACCTGCGCGGCGGGGCGCGGCGGCAAGTCGGCGTACCATGCCGAAACCAGGCGCATCTGCCGGTCGTCGAGCGCGCGCGCCACCGGACCCATGATCGGGTCCGGCCGGCGCCCGTCCGCGTAGTCCTGCAACTGCTTGAGCATGTAGCCCTGATCCAAGCCGGCCAGCCGCGGCGGGCCAGCGCCGGTCCCGGCGCCGTCGACGCCATGGCAGACCACACAGGCGTTGGCTGCGCCCGCGTCTCCCCCGCTGAGCGCCACCAGCTCCCCCGTCCGGGTGAACGGGTCCGGACCGTCCGCGCCCATGGGATCGCAGGCCGCGACGAAAAGCAGGCTGGCGAGGACAGAGGCGCGTCTCATGCCATGCGAACCCCGGCCAACCGTCACGGTTCCTGGAACATCCCCGGCAGCTTTGCTGTTGACCTCTCGAACTTCGAGGGGAGCCAATGGGATCGAGCTCGCAGATCGCATGTCTGATCGCGCCCTGCCTGATGCTTGCGGGATGCGGCGGCCCGCCCGATCGCGTTGTCCAGGCCGCGGGCGGCGATGCGCATCGGGGTCTCGAGCTGATCCGGGAGGTGGGCTGCGGCGCCTGCCATGTGATCCCGGGCGTCGACTGGCCGCGCGGCGTGGTCGGCCCGTCCCTGGCGGGATTCGGAGAGCGCACCCTGATCGGCGGCCGCTTCCCCAACCGGCCGGACACCCTGGCCCAGTGGGTGCGGGACGCCCCCTCGCTGGATCCCCGCACCGGAATGACCCCGATGCCCCTATCGGAGGAGGAGGCGCGCGATGTCACGGCCTACCTCTATACGCTCCATGATGACTGAGGCCCTCGCCGGCTGGCCGCCCCCGGTCCTGGACCCGGCGGGGCCCGCGGCCCTGCCGGTCACGATCCTGGCATGGGCGCTGATCATCATGGCGGTGGGCGTGCTGCTGGTGGTTCTTGCCGCGCTTGGCCTGGGACTGTTCGGCGGCCAGACCTGGAAGCGGCGGCTCGGCCAAGAGCGGCTGATCTGGATCGCAGGTCTCGGCTTCCCCGTCGTGGTGCTCAGCGCCCTGCTGGTCTGGGGGCTCGGCCTGACCAGCCGGCTGACCCCCGCTTCCACCGGCGACGAGATCCGCATCCGGGTGACCGGCGAGATGTGGTGGTTCCGGGTCGCCTATCTCGACGCCAATGGCCGCGAGCTGTTCCAGAGCGCCAATGAGGTGCGCATTCCAATCGGCCGCCCGATCATCTTCGAGCTGGAGTCAGCTGACGTCATCCACTCCTTCTGGGTCCCTCGCCTGTCCGGCAAACTCGACATGATCCCGGGCCGCCGCAACATCCTGCGGCTACAGGCCGACGAGCCGGGGGCCTATGGCGGGCAATGCGCCGAATACTGCGGCGGGCCGCACGCCCTGATGGGCTTCATGGTGATCGCCATGCCCGATGAGGCCTACGACCAGTGGTTCGAGCGCGAGCAGCAGGACCGCCCGCCCCCGACCGGCGCGCTGGAGGCGCGCGGCCAGGCCGTCTTCATGGACAACGGATGCGCAGCCTGCCACGCCATCCGGGGAACGCAGGCCGCGGGCTTGGCCGGTCCGGATCTGTCGACGGTGGGGTCCCGGGCCATGATCGGCGCCGGCATCCTCGACAACAATCGCGGCACCCTGGCCGGCTGGGTGGCCGATAGCCAGACGATCAAGCCCGGCAATCGGATGCCGACCTACCGCAATCTCTCGGGCGAAGATCTCCAGGCGGTCGCCGCCTATCTGGAGAGCCTGAGATGACGTCCCGGCCGGACTTCGATCCGGCCCTCCTGGACCGCTTTCCGACCGAGGGCGAGCGGCCGCCCGGCGAGTTCGAGCGCCTGCGGAAGGTCTGGGAGCAGCCCAAGGGCCTGGGCCTCATCACCGCGGTCAACAACAACTACATCGGCGTCTGGTACGTCGGCGCGGCCTTCCTGTTCTTCTGCCTGGCGGGCGTGCTGGCCCTGCTGATGCGCACCCAGCTGGCGCTGCCGATGAACGGGATCCTGCCGCAGGAGACCTACAACCAGGTCTTCTCGACCCACGGCACGGTGATGATGTTCCTCTTCGCCGTGCCGGCCGTGGAGGCGCTGGGCGTGTTGCTCCTGCCCCAGATGCTGGCGGCGCGCGACCTGCCGTTCCCGCGCCTGTCGGCCTACGCCTTCTGGGCCTATCTGGTCGGCGGCCTGGCCTTCTTCTGCTCGATCTTCTTCGGCCTGGCGCCGAACGGCGGCTGGTTCATGTACCCGCCGTTGACGAGCAAGGACTTCTCGCCCGGCATTAACGCGGACTTCTGGCTGCTCGGCATCGGCTTCATCGAGATCTCCGCCATCGCCGGGGCCATCGAGATCATCGTGGGCGTGCTCAAGACGCGCGCGCCGGGCATGACCCTGGCGCGCCTGCCGATGTTCGCCTGGGCCATGCTGGTCTTCGCCGCCATGATCGTGATCGGCTTTCCGTCGATCATCCTGGGCACGCTCCTGCTCGAGCTGGAGCGCGCTCTGGACTGGCCCTTCTTCGACCCCACACGAGGAGGCGACCCGGTGCTGTGGCAGCACCTGTTCTGGTTCTTCGGCCACCCGGAGGTCTACATCATCTTCCTGCCGGCGGCCGGACTGATGTCCATGATGATCCCGGCGCTAGCCCGCACCCCGCTGGTCGGTTACCGCCTCGTCGTGCTCGCGCTCGTGGCGACCGGCTTCATCAGCTTCGGCGTCTGGTCCCACCACATGTTCACGACCGGGATGCCGACCCTTTCGGTCAGCTTCTTCTCGGCGGCCAGCATGGCCGTCAGCGTGCCGGCGGGCATCCAGGTCTTCGCGTGGATCGCGACGATCGCGGCCGGCAAGTACCAGTTCAACACGCCGGGTCTGTTCGCCTTGGGGGGCCTCATCACCTTCGTCATGGGCGGCCTCACCGGCGTGATGGTGGCGCTGGTCCCGTTCGACTGGCAGGTTCACGACACCTACTTCATCGTGGCGCACCTCCACTATGTGCTGATCGGTGGGATGGTCCTGCCGATGTTCGCGGCCCTGTACTTCTGGATCCCGATGAGCAGCCGCCGCCCCCTGTCCGAGCGGCTGGGCAAGTGGGTGTTCTGGCTCTTCTTCGGCGGGGTGCACGTGACCTTCCTGCCGATGCACCTGACAGGGCTAATGGGCATGCCCAGGCGGGTCTACACCTACCTGCCCGACCGGGGATGGGACCTGCCGAACCTGATCTCGACCGTCGGCGCCTTCATGATCGCGGCCGGAGTGATCCTGTTCATCATCGACCTGATCCGGAACTTCCGCTTCACCGTCGATGACGACGCCGGCAACATCTATGGCGGCGGCACACTGGAGTGGCTGCCCACAGGCCTCTATTCGACCCGAAGCATCCCGGTCGTCCGCAGCCGCTATCCGCTGTGGGATCAGCCGGAACTGGCGCGCGAGGTCGAGGCGGGTCGCCACATGCTGCCCGACACGGCGACCGGCCGGCGGGAGACCATCGTGACCAGTCCCGTGCGCGCCGAACCCCAGTACGTCCAGACCATGCCCGGCCCGTCGCCCTGGCCACTGGCCGGAGCGATCTTCACGGCCGGCTTCTTCCTGCTGCTCACCGTCCAGCTCTACTGGCCCGCCGTCATCTCCGGCGTGATCGCGGTCGCGTGCGTCCTCCGCTGGCTCTGGGACACGGACTGGCGGCCGGGGGTGGAGACTGCCGACCTCGGCGCGGGCGTGCGCGTGCCGACCTATGTCACCGGCCCGATGAGCCACGGCTGGTGGGCGATGTCGGTGCTTCTGATCGTCATCGGCATGATCTTCCTGATGGCTGTGTTCAGCTACGTCTTCCTGTGGAGTCGGAGTGCGGACCTCTGGATCGATCCGCCGGCTCTGACCTGGCTGATTGGCCTTCTCGTCCTGAACCTTCTCGGCGGCGGAGGGGCGGCCCTCGCCAGCCGCCTCATCCGCCGGCCCGGCGGCTGGCGGCGCCTGGCTGCCGCGGCGAGCAGCGCCATGAGCGCTGTGCTGGTGGCCGCGGCCTCGATCCTGTCCTTCCTCGCCTGGCGTGACGCCGGCCTGGCGCCCCAGGCGACGTCGCAGGGGGCCATCGTCTTTGGGCTGCTGTCCCTGCAGGCCTGCCTCGCGGCGATCGGCCTGCTGATGGGCGGCTATGTGACTGTCCGCGCCGCGCGGGGGCACCTCTCCGACCGCCGGCCGGCGACGCTCGACACCGTCGGCCTGTTCCTCGGCTACGCGGCCTTGCAGGGCGTGCTGGCCACGGCCCTGACCCACGGCTTTCCGGGACCTGTCGCGTGAAGCGCTGGCTGTTCCTGCTGGGCGGGTTGCTGGTGTGGCTAGCCCACTTCTCGGCCATCTACGCCATCGCCAGCATCGCCGATGTGGCAGGCGACCCGGACCACCCCGCAGCTTTGGCGTCGGTCGCGGCGGCCACCCTCGCCGCCCTGGGTCTGAACGGAGCGATCCTGCTGTGGGCCTCGCGCCGTCCGCGTTTCCTCCAGCGCGACGATCCCGATCTCGCCCGCCTGTGCCTCGGCGTCGGCGCTCTCGGAGCGCTGACGTCCGCGTTGTTTGTTATCTGGCAGGGACTTCCGGCTCTGCTGGTCTAGCGCTCAGTGACTGAGAGGACGGTTGTTCGGGCTCGGCGATGCCATTTCGCCAGTCGATCAGCGCAGGATGATGGACCGCAGCGCGCCTATAAGGCTGGCATCCCCGCTGGCCAGCACCCGTCCGTCGGAACAGCCCGCAGTCTCCCAGCCGACGACCTGCCCGCCCGCCCCCTCGATCAGCGGCTTGTGGGGGGCCCAGTCCCAGAGCTTGAGGCCGGATTCGAGGACCACGTCGTTCTGTCCGGCGGCGACCATGGCATAGGCGTAGGCGTCGCAGCCAAGGCGCGCGAGGCGGCTGGCGTGGCGTAGCCGGGCCCAGGCCTCGGCCTCCTCGCCGGCGAAGAGGCCGGGATCCGTGGTCGAAATGGTGGCTTGGGCGAGCGAGGCGCAGGAGCGGGTCTGTAGCGGCCGGTCGGCATGGTCGGGACGGACAAGGCGGGAGCCCGCCGCCGTCCCGATGAACGCCTCCCGCAGATAGGGCTGCGCCACGACGCCGAGCACCGGCTCGCCCTCGTGCAGCAACGCAATCAGCGTGGTCCATAGCGGCAGGCCGGAGACATAGGCGCGGGTGCCGTCGATGGGGTCGAGCACCCAGACCCAGTCGGCGTCGGGTCGGTCCTGGCCGTATTCCTCGCCGATCACGCCGTGGCCCGGAAAGCGGCCGGAGATGACGCGGCGCAGCGCGGCTTCCGCGTCGCGGTCGGCGGCGGTGACCGGGTCGAAGGCCCCATCCGGCCCCTTGTCGACCACGTCCAGGCCCTGGCGGAACCCGGGGAGGGTGACCTCGCCCGCGACCGCGGCCAGCTCAAGGGCGAAAGGTTCGAAGTCTACAGGCGACATGCCGGCGCTGTAGCGGTCGGAACCATCCGGTTCCAACGCAAAAAATCAAGACAGCGGGTTGACGCTGTATCAGCGTAGTAATACAGCGGCACGCATGACGACTGACCCCAACTCCGCCGAGGCGAGGCTCTACGCCGCCATCCTGGCGCTGAAGACGCCCGAGGAGGTGCGCGACTTCCTCGCGGACCTCTGCACGCCCGCCGAGATCCGCGCCTTCATCGAACGGCTGGAGGTGGCCCGACTGCTGGACGCGGGCGACCTCTCCTATCGCCAGATCGCCGAACAGGCCGGAGCCAGCACCACCACCGTCGTGCGCGTCGCGCGCTTCCTCAAGGAGATGCCGTTCAAGGGCTATCGCCGCGCGCTCGATCGCATCAAGGAGCCCGCCCGATGAGCGCGACCGAGGACCGGCTGCGGATCGCGGTGCAGAAGAGCGGCCGCCTGTCCGAGCGCAGCCTCGAGCTCATGCGGGAGGCGGGCCTGCGCGTCATGAAGGGCGCCAACGACCTGCTCTATCGCATCGAGAACCACCCGATCGACGTGCTGCGGGTGCGCGACGACGACATCACCACCTTCGTGGCCGATGGCGTCTGCGACCTCGGGATCATCGGGCTGAACGTGCTGGAGGAGCATGCGGCGCGGCGCAACGGCTCCCGGCCCGACGTGGTCATGCCGCTCGGCTTCGGCCGGTGCGCCCTGAAGATCGCCGTCCCGGGCGAGGCCGGCTGGCCGGGTCCGCAGGCGCTGGCCGGACGCCGGATCGCCACCTCCTATCCGGGCGTGCTCCAGGCCTGGCTGCGCGACCAGGCGGTCGAGGCGGAGGTGGTCGAACTGCACGGCGCCGTCGAGGTCGCGCCCCGGCTGAAGGTGGCGCACGCCATATGCGACCTGGTCTCCACAGGGGCCACGCTGGAGGCCAATGGGCTCAAGCCCGTGGCGACGGTGCTGGAGAGCGAGGCGGTTCTGGTGCGGGCGCCCGGCGGCGTGCCGCAGCAGCATGCGCATCTGGCGGACATCCTCACCGACCGGCTGAGGGGCGTCGTGGCGTCCCAGGGCACCAAGTACATCATGCTGAACGCGCCCCGCTCGTCGCTGGACGAGATCACCCGGCTGCTGCCGGGCGCCGGATCGCCGACCATCACGCCGCTGGCCGGCAAGGAAGACGCCGTCGCGGTGCACGCCGTCTGCCAGGAGAACGTCTTCTGGGAGACGCTCGAAGGACTGAAGGGGGCCGGCGCCTCGGCCATCCTCGTCCTGCCCATCGAAAAGATGATGATGTAGCCCGCCCATGCGATTGATCGACTGGAACGCGGCCTCGCCCGAGGACCGCGAAAGAGCCCTGCTGCGCCCGACGCAGACCCGCAGCGCCGAGGTGACCGCCCGGGTCGGCGAAATTCTCGCCGACGTGCGCGAGCGCGGCGCCGAGGCCGTGGACGACTGGTCCAGCCGTCTGGACGGCGCGCCTGCCCGCCGTCTCGCGATCACCGACGCGCGGGTGGCCGAGGCGGCCGCCCGCGTCGCGCCGGAGGACCTGGCCGCGCTGAAGCTGGCGGCGGGCGCGATCCGACGCTTTCACGAGGCGGACCGGCCGGCGGACGGCCCCGAGATCGAGACCATGCCCGGGGTGTTCAGCCGCCGGGTCTGGCGGCCGCTGGACCGCGTCGGCCTGTATGTTCCCGGGGGGACCGCGCCGCTGTTCTCCACCCTGTTGATGCTGGCCATTCCGGCCGAGGTCGCGGGCGTTCCGGAGCGGATCGTGGTCACGCCACCCGCCAGGGACGGCTCGGTCGATCCGATGATCGTCATGGCCGCGCGCGAGGCGGGGCTGGAGGCGATCTGGCTGGTCGGCGGGGCCCAGGCCGTGGGCGCCCTAGCCTATGGGGCGGGCCTGCCGCGCGTCGACAAGATCTTCGGGCCGGGCAACGCCTGGGTCGCCGAAGCCAAGCGGCAGGTGAGCTCCGGTCCGGGCGGCGCCGCGATCGACCTGCCGGCGGGGCCTAGCGAGCTGCTGGTCATCGCCGATGCGGGCGCCGATCCGGACCTCGTCGCCGCCGACCTGCTCGGCCAGGCGGAGCACGACGCGGACGCCCAGGTGCTGCTGGTCACGTCCAGCACGGCGCTGGCGCGCACCGCGGCCGAGGCGGTGGAGCGTCGCCTCCAGGGCCTGCCGCGGGCCGACATCGCTCGCCGCTCGCTGGAGGCGGCCGCGGTTATCCTCTGCGCCGACCTGGACGAAGCCGTCGACATCGCCAACGCCTATGGCCCGGAGCACCTGTCCCTGCAGGTGCGCGAGCCCAATCCGCTGGTGGCCCGCATCCGCCACGCAGGGACGGTCTTCGCTGGCGACGCCGCCGCCGAGACCTTCGGAGACTATATGGCTGGGCCCAGCCACGTCCTGCCGACGGATGGCGCGGCCAGGGCCTTTTCGGGCGTGACCACCGCAGCCTTCATGAAAAGCTTCGCGGTCCAGCGCGTCTCGCGCGAGGGGTTGACCCGCCTCGCCGAGGCGGCGGGCCGGCTGGCGCGGCTGGAGGGTCTGGAGGCCCACGCCCAGGCGGCCGACCTGCGGATGGAGCGCCTCGCGCCATGACCAGCCTCGCCCAGCGCCTGGCGCGCCCGGAAATCCGCGACCTTCAGCCCTTCCAGCTCGCCGAGCCCGGCGCGCCGGACGACGTCCGGCTGGACGCCAACGAGAACCCCTTCCCGTCCCTGATCGACGGGCCCCTGGCGCGCGAGCTCAACCGCTATCCCGAGCCGAGGCCCGTGGGCCTGAGGGCGCGCATGGCCGCCCTCTATGGCGTAGCGCCCGAGCGGCTCCTGCTGACGCGCGGCGGCGACGACGCCATCGACATCCTGATCCGGGCCTTCTGCCGGCCGGGCCAGGACGCCGTCCTGGTCCGGCCGCCGACTTTCGGCGCCTTCGCCCACTTCGCCCGCATGAACGGCGCGCGCGTGATTGAGCGGCCGTTGGGCGAGGACTTCCGCTTCGACATCGAAACGACGGTCGATGCGGTGCGCGGGGATGGGGCGGTCAAGGTCGTCTTCCTGTGCTCGCCTAATAACCCGACCGGGACCGTGACGCCCGTCGCCGACATCCGCGCCCTGGCGGAGGCCGTGCCGGACACCCTGGTGCTGGTGGACGAGGCCTACATCGAGTTCGCGGAAGTCGAGAGCGTCGCGCAGCTGGCCGGTGAGATCCCGAACCTGCTGGTGCTGCGCACCCTGTCCAAGGCCTATGGCCTGGCCGGCGCGCGCGTCGGATGCCTGATCGGCGATGCGGAGGTGCTGGAGATGGCCGCCCGCGCCCTGCCGCCCTACCCCCTGCCCGGCCCTTCGATCGCCGCGGCGGAACTGGCCCTGTCCGCCTCGCGCCGTCCGGTCGTCGAGGCGCGGATCGAGCTGCTCAAGTCGGAGCGCCGCCGCATGGCCGACGCGCTTGTCGGCTCGCCGATGCTGACCTCGGTGCTGGAGGGCGGCGGCAACTTCCTTCTTCTCGAGACCGACGCGCCTGAGGCGCTGGCCGCCCGGCTTCGCGAGCGCGGCGTGCGCGCCCGCTTTCGTCCGCAGGTCTCACCTGGCGCCCTGCGCCTGTCGATCGGGACACCGGAGGAGAACGACCTCG
The DNA here is from genome assembly GCA_966210875.1 of uncultured Brevundimonas sp. Taxonomy (GTDB): domain Bacteria; phylum Pseudomonadota; class Alphaproteobacteria; order Caulobacterales; family Caulobacteraceae; genus Brevundimonas. The sequence goes on from CBIHLR010000014.1 coordinate 17,569, forward strand.
CCCTGGCCGCCTTGGGCGTAGAGGCGCCCGCCCGCCTGACCCGCCGCGCCGAGCTCAGCCGCGACACGCGCGAGACGCGCATCTCGGTGGCGATCGACCTGGACCGGGCGGCCCCGCGCCGCGTGCGGACCGGCGTCGGCTTCTACGATCACATGCTGGATCAGATCGCCTCCCACGCCGGCATCTCCCTCATCCTCGACTGCGAGGGCGACCTGGAGACCGACCCGCACCACACCGTGGAGGACAGCGCGCTGGCGCTCGGCGCGGCGCTGAAATCCGCGCTCGGCGACCGGAAAGGGATCGGCCGCTACGGCTTCGTCGTGCCCATGGACGACGCCGAGGCCGCGATCAGCCTGGACCTTTCGGCGCGGCCCTTCTGCCGGTTCGAAGGTCAGTTCGCGACCGACCGCATCGGCGACTATCCCACCGCGCTCACGCCGCACGTCTTCCGCTCGCTGGCCGACAGCCTGGGCGCGGCGATCCACCTGAAGGTCACCGGCGAGGACGACCACCACAAGACCGAGGCCTGCTTCAAGGCCTTCGGACGCGCGCTCCGCCAGGCCGTTCGGCTGGAGGGCGGAGACGTCCCCTCGACCAAGGGCGTGCTGTGAGCCTCGTGGTCGTCGACATCGGGGTCGGCAACACCGCCTCCATGGTCTGGGCCCTTGAGCGGCTGGGCGGGCGGCCGCGGCTGTCCAGCGACACGGCCTGCATCGCCGAGGCCGAGCGACTGGTGTTCCCAGGCGTGGGCGCGGCCGGCTTCGCGGCCGGCCGGATCGCGGACCTTGGCCTGGCCGAGGTCCTTCGCGGCGTCCAGCGGCCGCTGCTCGGCGTCTGCCTGGGCATGCAGTTGCTGTTCGAGCGCAGCGAGGAAGGCGACGTAGCCGGCCTCGGTCGTCTGCCCGGGACGGTGAGCCGTCTGGAGCCCTCGCGCGACCTCCCCTCGCCGCACATGGGCTGGAACCGGCTGTCGAAGCGCGCGGAAGACCCCTTGCTGGAGGGCGTCGAGGACGGCGCCTACGCCTATTTCGTCCACGGCTACGCCGCGCCGGTCACGCCCGCGACCGTGGCGACCAGCTCATATGGTTCGGAGTTCTCCGCCGTCGTCCGTCAGGGCCAGGCCTGGGGCTGCCAGTTCCACCCGGAGCGGTCCGGGCCCGTCGGCGCCCGCATCCTGCGCAATTTCCTGGACCTGCCATGCTGATCTATCCAGCCATCGACCTGCGCGCAGGCGAGTGCGTGCGGCTGCTGCACGGCCGCTTCGACGCCGTCACCCGCTATGACGCCGATCCCCTCGCCCGTCTGGCCGCCTTCGAGGCGGCTGGCGCTGAGTGGGTCCACATCGTCGACCTCGACGGCGCCGAGGCCGGCGAGCCGCGGCAATATGAGCTGATCGCCCGCATGGCTGCGGCGGGCGGCGTGCGTATCCAGACCGGCGGCGGGGTGCGCAAGGAGGAGGATGTCGCCCGCCTGCTCGACGCCGGCGCCGAGCGCGTGGTCGTCGGGAGCCTGGCGGTGCGGCGGCCCGACACCGTGATTGAATGGCTGAACCGCTTCGGCGCGGATCGGGTGACGCTGGCGCTGGACGTGCGGATGATCGACGGCGCGCCGGTGGTCGCCACCGACGGCTGGACCAAGGGCTCGGGCCTGTCGCTGTGGCAGGCGTTGCACCGTCTGTCGACGGGCCGGCCCCGGCACATGCTGGTCACCGAGATCTCGCGCGACGGCGCCCTGACCGGGCCCGACCTCGAACTCGCCCGCGAGATCGTCCGGCGGCAACCGGACCTCGCCTACCAGGCCTCCGGCGGCGTGGCCTCGCTCTCCGACCTCGCCGCCCTGAAGGCCGCCGGCGCCACCGGCGCGATCGTGGGCCGCGCGCTCTACGAGGGCCGCTTCACGCTCGAGGAGGCGCTTGGTGCTGGCTAGGCGGATCATCCCCTGCCTGGACGTGCGCGACGGCCGGGTCGTCAAGGGCGTTCGGTTCCGCGACCACGTCGACATCGGTGATCCGGTAGAGATGGCGCGCGCCTATTCCGCCGACGGGGCCGACGAACTGGTCTTCTACGACATCACCGCCAGCCCGCAGGGGCGCGGCCCCGAGCTCGGCTGGATCGAGGCGGTGGCCCGCGTCATCGACATCCCCTTTTGCGTGGCCGGCGGCATCCGCACGCTCGACCAGGCGCTGGCCTGCCTGTCAGCGGGCGCCGACAAGGTCTCCATCAACTCCCCGGCCCTGGAGCGTCCCGAACTCATCGAGGAGATCGCCCGGGTCGCCGGCTCACAGTGCGTGGTCGTCGGCGTCGATAGCGAGCGCGCCGAGGAGCAGTGGCGCGTGCGCCAGTACACCGGTGATCCCTCCCGCCAGAAGGACACCGGCCGCCTGACCCTTGACTGGCTGGCGGAGGCCCAGGACCGGGGCGCGGGCGAGATCGTCCTGAACTGCATGGATCGCGACGGGGTCCGCCAGGGCTATGACGTCGAGCAGCTTCGGGCCGCGCGGCGCATTTTGCGGATCCCCCTGGTCGCCTCCGGCGGCGCGGGAGCCGCCGAGCACTTCCGCGACGTTTTCGAAGAGGCCGACGTGTCGGGCGCCCTGGCCGCCAGCGTCTTCCATTCCCGCAAGCTGACCGTACCCGACCTCAAGCAAAGGCTGGCCCGATGGCACATCCCCGTACGCCGCTGACCCTGGCCGACCTCGACCGCCTCGACTGGAGCAAGAGCGCCGACGGCCTGCTGCCCGCCGTCGTCCAGGACTCCGCGACCCTGCAGGTGCTGATGCAGGCCTGGATGAACCGTGACGCGCTCGCGGAGACGCTGGAAAGCGACGAGGCCACGTTCTGGTCGCGCAGCCGCGAGTCGCGTTGGCGCAAGGGCGAGACCTCCGGCAACCGCCTGCGCGTCGTCCAAGTCCTGACCGACTGCGACGCCGACAGCCTGCTGGTCCTGGCCGAGCCGATGGGCCCCGCCTGCCACGAGGGGACGGCCAGTTGCTTCGGAAGCGAGGACGCGCCCGGCCTCGGCTGGCTCGCCCGGCTGGAGCAGACCATCGCCGCCCGCCAGGGCGCCGACCCCGCCTCCAGCTACACGGCCCGCCTCTTCGCCTCCGGTCCGACCCGCATCGCCCAGAAGGTCGGCGAGGAAGGCGTCGAGACCGCGCTGGCCGGGGCCGCCGGCCCGGACGACCAGCTCCGCGAGGAGGCCGCCGACCTGCTGTTTCACCTGCTGGTCCTCCTCCGCTCGCGCGGCCTCGGGCTCGACGCTGTGGTGGAGACGCTGAGGCGCCGCGACAAAGGCGTGGCTCAGAACTAGGGCGTGGCGAGGGGCTGCGGGCGGCGCTACGCTCCGGCGATGCACGCTCCCACGCCCCTGACCATCGCCGGCGCCGGTGTCTATCTGCCGCGCGAGCGGCGGGCGTCTGCGGAGCTGGACAGGCGTTTCGGTCAGGCCGAGGGCTGGACCGAAACGCAGTTCGGGATCCGGTCTCGCGGCGTAGCGGCGGACGACGAGACCACCTCCTTCATGGCCGCGCGCGCGGCGGAAGCGGCCTTGGCGCAGGCGGGCTGGGCGGCCACGGACATCAACGCCCTGATCGGCGCCTGCGGGGTGATGGAGCAGCCCATACCGGGCGTTTCGATCCTGGTGCAGGAGCGACTGGGCCTCGGCCGCTCGGGCGTCTGGGCCTTCGATGTCAACCAGACCTGCCTGTCATTCCTGACCGCGCTCGATGTCGTGGCCATGGGCTTTTCGACGGGGCGGTTCCGGCGCGCGCTGGTGGTGTCGAGCGACATCGCCTCGGCCGGACTCGACTGGAGCAACCCGGCGTCCTCGGCCATCTTCGGCGACGGGGCGGCGGCCTTCTGCTTCGAGGCGGCGGACGACCCCGACGGCCCGGCGCTCCTGTCGCGAGGTTTCGAGAGCTATGGCGAGGGCAAGGACCTGGCCACGCTGCGCTCGGGCGGGACGCGGCTGAGGATCGAGGACGGGCTGGAGGCCCTGACGGCCGGAGCGCGGTTCGAGATGGACGCCTTCGGCATCTTCAAGGCCGCCGCGCGCCGCCTGCCGCCGCTGGTCGACAGGGTGTTGGCCGACGCTGGCCTGACCCGCGAGACGGTCGATCTCGTCATCTGCCACCAGGCCAGCCACCCGGGGGTCGAGCACATCCGGCGGCTGATGGGCGGGGATCCGCAGCGGGTCATCGACATCTTCGCCGACCACGGCAACCAGATCGCGGCGTCCCTGCCGACCGTTCTGGCTCGAGCGCGCGAGGCGGGACGCGTGCGGCCGGGCACGACCCTGCTGCTTCTGGGAACGGCGGCCGGGATCAGCGCCGGCGCCGTGGTGCTGCGCGCTTGAGCCGGCGCGCGCTCGTCACCGGGGCCACCGGCGGGCTGGGGCTGGCCCTCGTCGAGACCCTGCTGGCCGAGGGCTATGTGGTGCGAGCGACGGGCCGGCGACAGTCGGTCGCCCCCCGCCTGGCCGCCCTCGGCGCCGAGGTTGTGCTGGCCGACCTGGAGCAGGCCGATCCAGCGCCGCTCTGCCAAGGCATGGACGTGGTCTTTCACGCCGCGGCCCTGTCGAGCCCTTGGGGGCCTGACGCAGTCTTCCAGCGCGCCAATGTGATCGCGACCGACCGCCTGCTGGCGGCCGCGCGGGCGGCGGGCGTGGCGCGCTTCGTCTTCGTGTCGTCCCCGTCGGTCTACACCTGCATGGCGGACCGGGTGCGGCTGACCGAGGATGATCCGCCGGCGGCCCGGCCGATGAACGCTTACGCTCGCACCAAGCTGGAGGCCGAGCGGCGGGTCCTGGCCGCCGATGGCGGCGGGATGCGGACCACCGCCATCCGCCCGCGCGCCCTCATCGGGCCGGACGACGCCGTCCTCCTGCCGCGCGTGATCCGCCTGGTGAAACGCGGCCGCTTCCCGCTGTTCCGCCAGGGACGAGGCGAGGTCGAGCTGACCGACGTCCGCGACGGTGCGCGCGCCCTGATGCTGGCGGACCGGGCCGAAGGGGCGGCAGGCCAGGTGTTCAACATCTCGGGCGGTCGGCCCGTGCCGGTGAAGATCCTGGCGCTGGCTCTGAGCGAGGCGCTGGACCGCCCGATCCGCCTCATTCCCGTGCCCATGGCCACCGCGCAGCTGGCGGCGCATGCGGCCGAGAAGATCGCGGCGATCCTGCCCGGTCGGCCCGAGCCGCCCCTGACGCCCTACTCGCTGGCGGCCCTGGCCTATTCTCAGACGTTCGACCTGTCGCGTGCTGAACAGGTGCTTGGCTACCGCCCGCAGCACGACGCGCTGGCGACCGCGCGGGCTCTCGCGCCGTCGCTGACCCCATGACGCCCCGCGTCCGCCTGCACCTGCTCCAGGCCGGCTCCTGCCTGCATCCGGAGGCCATGGCGCGGGCGGGCGCCAGCCTGTGTCCGGCGCGGTTTCCGGCCCTGGTCGGGCTGATGCTCCATCCGGATCAGGGCGCGGTGCTCTTCGACACCGGCTATGACCCGGCCTTTGGCGCGGCGACGCGGCGCTGGCCCGAGCGGCTCTATCGCCTGGCCACGCCGGTGACCCTGGCGGCCGGGGAGTCGGTGGCCGAGCAGCTGCCGGCCTTCGGTCTGGCGCCGGCGGATATCCGTGCGGTGGTGATCTCGCACTTCCACGGAGACCACGTGGCGGGCCTGCACGCCTTTCCCGGCGCTCAGATCTTCTGCGCCCGCGCGGGCCTGGGACACCTGCGTTGTTGCGGCCGCTTCGGCGCGGT
>CBIHLR010000015.1:0-23225 GCA_966210875.1 uncultured Brevundimonas sp.
CGTAGTCGAGCGGGTGATCCTCGACCTCGACCGCCAGCCGCTTCACCGCCGGATCACGCGACGGCGCCTTGGTTACGGCCCAGGACTTCAGCACCCCGTCGTGCTCGATGCGGAAGTCGTAGTGCAGCCGCGTCGCCGCATGGCGCTGGATCAGGAACCTGCCGCCAAGCGCCTTGCGCGGCGTCTTGCGGCCCTTGGGCTCGGGGGTGTCCCCGAAGTTCCGCATCCGCTGATAGGTGTCGAGCTCGCCGCGCGCCGCCATGAGGGTCCTCCGACGGTCCAACGCCCGAGACGAAACTTCGCTTCCCAGGGCGGGAACGGAGCCAAGCTTGACAGGTTAAGCCCCGGAGCCTTGAATTGCGGGACATGCACAAATTGATCGAACCAACGGCGCAGGGCGAGGGCCCGGCGTCGACACGGCCGCGTCCCCCCGCCATCGAGCCCGGACGCGACGCCCTGTTCCTTGACCTGGACGGGACGCTGGCGGCCATTCGGCCCCACCCCGGAGACGTCGGCCCCGAGGCGCGGCGCACGGAGCTGATGCGTCGGCTGGGCGAACGCCTGTCCGGCCGGGTGGCCGTGGTCACCGGCCGCTCGCTGGAAGAGGCCGACCGCATCCTGGACGGCGCCTGCGGTCCGCTCGCCGCCGTGCATGGCCTCGTGGTGCGAGGTCCTGACGGCGCGCTGGACGCGCCCGAGGCCTCGGCCGCCGTCGCCCAGGCGCACCAGGCATTGACTGACTTCGCCGAGGGCCACGACGGCCTGCTGGTGGAGGACAAGGGCGTCAGCGTCGGCCTCCATTATCGGGCCGCGCCTGACCTGCAAGGCGAGGCGGAGCGCCTCGGACACGATCTGGCCGAACGACACGGTCTTTCGGCCCAGCCCGGCGACATGGTGTTCGAGCTGCGCCAGCCAGGCGCGAACAAGGGCTCGGCGGTGCGCAGGCTGATGGCGCTCGATGAGTTCGCGGGCGCGCGACCCATCTTCGTCGGCGACGACCTGACGGACGAGGACGGCTTCGCCGCGGCCCAGGACCTGGGCGGCTATGCGGTGCTGGTCGGGCCTCGGGAGCCGTCAGGCGCCGACTACGGCCTGGCCGACGTCGAGGCGGTGTTCGCGTGGCTTGAAGAGGCCGTGGCGTGAGCATCGACCTGAACCTGGCGCCGATCGGCAATTGCGCGGTCAGCGGGCTTGTCGACTCCGGCGGCCGGATGGTCTGGGCCTGTCTGCCGCGCGTCGACGCCGATCCTTTCTTCTCCAGCCTGTTGAACGGGATCGAACCGTCCGGCGAGAACGCCGCGGGGCTCTGGGCCGTCGAGGCCGTCCGGCCCGCGCGATGCGAACAGACCTATCTGCGCAACACGGCCGTGCTGCGCACGCTGATCACCGACGAGACCGGAGCATCGTTCGAGATCCTCGACTTCTCGCCGCGCCTGAAGCTGTTCGGACGAACCTTCCGGCCGCCGGCCTTCGCGCGTCTGGTCCGCCCGGTCTCGGGGGCGCCGCGCATCCGGGTGCGCATGCGGCCCACGCAGAACTGGGGCGAGGGCCCAGCCCCGGCGCGCGCCGGATCGAACCACATCAGCTACCAGGGCGCCGACATGGCCGTGCGCCTGAACACCTCCGGGTCGGTCTCGGCCATCCTGGAGGAGCGTGTCTTCCGGCTGGAGGAGCCGCTCGCCCTCTACCTCGGGCCCGACGAGCCGTTCGACGGCGACGTGCTGTCCGGCGTGGAGCGGTTCCTGGCGGAGACCAAGCAGTACTGGCGCGAGTGGGTCCGCACCCTGGCCATCCCGCTGGACTGGCAGGCCGAGGTGATCCGCGCGGCCATCACGCTCAAGCTCTGCGTCTACGAGGAGACTGGCGCGATCGTCGCGGCCATGACCACCTCGATCCCCGAGTTCCCTGACAGTGGGCGCAACTGGGACTACCGCTACTGCTGGATCCGCGACGCCTATTACGTCGTCCAGGCGCTGACGCGGCTGGGCGCGGCGGACATCCTGGAGAACTACCTCGCCTATCTGAGGAACATCATCGACGCGGCCGACGGCGGCCATATCCAGCCGCTCTACGGCGTCGGAATGGAGGCCGAACTGACGGAGCGGGAGGCCGAGCACCTCGCCGGCTATCGCGGCATGGGCCCGGTCCGGATCGGCAACCAGGCGCACGAGCACATCCAGAACGACGTGTACGGACAGATCGTCCTGTCGACGATCCAGGCCTTCTTCGACGAACGCCTGCTGCGTCCCGCCAACCTGGAGGACTTCGTCTCGCTGGAGCGGGTCGGCGAGCAGGCCTTCCGCCTCTATGACAGCCCCGACGCCGGTCTCTGGGAGCTGCGGACCCGGGCCCATATCCACACCTACAGCGCCGCCATGTGCTGGGCCGCCTGCGACCGGCTGGCCAAGGCCGCGGACCGGCTGGAGCTGCCCGACCGGGCCGAACACTGGCGCGGCCGCGCCGCCACCGTGCGCGCCGCCATCGAGGCCCGCGCCTATGTCGAGGGGGAGAACAAGTTCTCGGCCATGTTCGACGTCGACGAACTGGACGCCTCCCTGCTCCAGCTGGTCGACCTGGGTTTCATCAGCCCGGAGGATCCGCGCCACCGGGGCACCCTTCGGGCGGTCGAGAAGGGCCTGAAGAAAGGCTCGAACCTCTTCCGATACATCACCCCGGACGACTTCGGCGAGCCCGAGGCGGCCTTCAACTTCTGCACCTTCTGGTACATCGAGGCGCTGCAGCGCGATGGCCAGACGGAGGCCGCGCGCAGCCTGTTCGAGGAGATGCTGGCCCGGCGCAACTCGGTCGGCCTCCTGTCGGAGGACATCAGCCTCGAAGACGGCACGCTGTGGGGGAACTACCCCCAGACCTATTCGCTGGTCGGGCTGATCAACTGCGCGAGCCTGCTGTCGCGACCGTGGAGCACGGCGCGATGAGCCGGCTGATCGTCATCTCCAACCGCGTCACTCCCGCTGACGGCGAAGGCAAGGCGGGCGGCCTCGCCGTCGCCCTGACCGCCGCCCTGAAAGCCTATTCCGGCATCTGGTTCGGCTGGAGCGGTGAGACGACCGAGGTGTTCACCGGCCAGGCCCGAATCCGAGAGGCCGGCGGCGTGACGACGGCGGTGGTCGACCTCGAGCCCGAGGACGTGGCGGAGTATTACGACGGGTACGCCAATGCGACCCTCTGGCCGCTGTTCCACTATCGCATCGACCTGACGGCCTACGACCGGGCCTTCGACAAGGGCTATCAGCGAGTCAACCGCGCCTTCGCCAAGGCCCTGTTTCCCCTGATCCAGCCGGACGACCTGATCTGGGTGCACGACTACCACCTGATCCCGATCGCCGAGGAGCTGAGGGCGCTCGGGGCCGAGAACCCGATGGGCTTCTTCCTCCACATTCCGTGGCCGGCCCACCAGGTGTTCACGACCCTGCCGCGACACCGCGACCTGGTGAAGGCGCTGTTCGCCTATGACCTCGTGGGCTTCCAGACGGACGACTCCGTTGAGGCCTTGCAGGGCTATGTGCTGGAGGAAGCCGGCGGCTCGGTCGCGGCAGACGGGCGGCTGGCCTGCTTCGGACGCAAGGTGCGGGTGAAGGCCTTTCCGATCGGCCTGGATTTCGAGGGCTTCCAGGCGCAGGCCGCCTCGCGCCCAGCGATCCGCACCTACGATCGGATGGCGGCGCACGGAGCCTTCCGTACGCTCATCGTCGGCGTCGAACGGCTCGACTATTCCAAGGGGATCGACGAGCGTCTCAGCGGCTTCGAGCGGTTCCTCGAGCGATATCCGGACCAGGCGCGGCAGGTGATGATGCTGCAGATCGCGCCCTCCTCGCGTGAAACGGTGGAAGCCTATCAGGACCTTCGCGACCGGATCGCGGCTCGGGTGGGGGACATCAACAGCCGCTATGCCGACGTCGACTGGGCCCCGATCCGCTATGTGAACCGAGGCTACACCCGGGCCGAGCTGGCCGGGGTCTATCGCGCCTGCAAGGTCGGCATCGTCACGCCGCTTCGCGACGGGATGAACCTGGTCGCCAAGGAGTATGTCGCCGCTCAGGACCCCAACGATCCCGGGGTGCTGATTCTGTCCCGTTTCGCGGGCGCGGCGGCGCAGCTCAGCGAGGCGCTGATCGTCAATCCGTACGACCCGGACAATATCGCCGATGCGCTGCATCGCGCCATCGACATGCCGCTGGACGAACGCCGCGACCGGCACGCGGCCCTGCTCGAAAACGTGCGCACCCAAGACGTGCGCTGGTGGCGGGACGACTTCGTCGAGACCCTGAAGTCCGAGGGCGCGTCAGCCCTCGAGGGGCCAGAGCCAAGCGGCGCCGCGGACGCCTGACGAATCTCCGTGGGCCGCGCGCCGCACGGGCGTGGTCAGGGTGTCGGAGAAGACGTACGGCCGCATCGCTTCGGCAGCGCCGTCGATGATCTCCGGCACGTTGGAAAGGCCGCCGGCGATGACGAAGACGTCCGGATCGACCAGGTTCACGACATTGGCCAGCGCCCGGCCCAGTCGGTCGCGGTGCCGGGCCAGGGCGGCCGTGGTGTCCGCGTCCCCCGCGCGCGCCTCGCGGATGATCTCGTCGCCCTTCAGCGTACGGCCTGAGGCTTCGCGAAAATCGCGTTCGAGGCCCGATCCCGACAGGTAGGTCTCCAGACAGTTCGTGTGGCCGCACCAGCAGCGCGTCCCCGGAACCTCGTCCTCGCGCGGCCAGGGCAGGGGGGTGTGGCCCCACTCGCCGGCCACGCCGTTGCGGCCCTGGATCAGCCCGCCGTTGACCACCAGACCCCCGCCGCAGCCGGTGCCGAGGATGATGGCGAAGACCACCGCGCCGTCCGCGCCCGCGCCGTCCATGGCTTCGGACAGGGCCATGCAGTTGGCGTCGTTGGCCACGCGCACGGGACGCTCCAGCCGCCGCTCCAGATCGTCATGCAGCGGAAGGCCGTTCAGCCAGACGCTGTTGGCGTTGCGCATCAGGCCCGACACCGGCGAGATCGAGCCGGGCACGCCGACCCCGACGCGCGCGAAGCGCTGGCCCGTCTCCGCCTCGACCGCCTCCACGAGCGTGGCGACGGTTTCGAGCAGGGCGTCGTAGGAGCCGGGATTGGGCCGACGGATTCGGGCGACGACCTCGCCGTCGGTAGCGACGGCCGCGGCCTCGATCTTGGTGCCGCCGAGGTCGATTCCGAGACGCAAGGGAGATGAACTCATCCGCCGCTTCTAGGGCCTCAGGCCGCCTGCGCGAAGAAGGGCCGTGCGAGCTTCAGGTCCCGCACGAACTGCGCGTAGGCCTCCGCCTTGGCGTCTTCGTCAGGCAGGCGAAGCAGATAGGACGGGTGGACGGTGATCAGCGCCTGGGCGCCGCCCTCCTGGAAACCCAGCACCCGGCCGCGGTTCTTGCCGATCGGCATGGCGCGGCCGAACAGCGACTGGGCCGCCGTCGCTCCCATGGCGATGACGAGGTCCGGCTTGATCAGGTCCAGCTCCCGCTCGACCCAGGGACGGCAGGCGCGGATCTCGCCGCCATCGGGCTTGGAGTGAATGCGCCGCTTGCCGCGCGGGACGAACTTGAAGTGCTTCACAGCATTGGTGACATAGGCCTTCGTGCGATCGACGCCGGCCTCGGCCATGGCCTTGTCGAGCATCTTGCCGGCGGGCCCCACGAACGGATGGCCGACGAGGTCCTCCTGATCGCCGGGCTGTTCGCCGACGATGACCACGCGGGCGTTGCTCGGGCCCTCGCCGAAGACAGTCTGGGTCGCCGGCGCCCACAGCGGACAGGCGCGGCAGTCCATGGCCTCGGCTCGCAGGGCCTCCAGCGTCCCGGCCTGGGGCGCAGAGATGTCGGCACCGCGCGGCAGGCGCTGGGGCCGCGCATTGGGGGCGGTGGTCCCGGTGGCCACCATCTGGTCGCTCCTCCTCTGGGCGTCCTCGATCAGGGGAGCAATGAGCCGCGCCTCCGGCAGGTTCCGCCAGTATTTGACCGGCATCTCCGAGCGCATGGCCCCGATCTTCAGCCGGGCCGGGTTGAAGATGGAGGCGTAGTAGTCGCGCCAGAGGTCCTCCATGGCGTCCTCGGTCGGCGCCTGGTCGCGCGTCGCGCCGGGCGCGATGGCCAGGGTCTCGCCGTCCCAGTGGGCGCTGGCCTCGGGCGTCAGGATCGACCAGCGCATGTTGGCGAAGCGCCGCACGAAGAAGGGCGCGTTGCGCTCCAGGATGTGATGCTCCGGCTCGAACCAGGCGACGTGCCACTCGTCCTGGCCGATCCAGGCCTGCCGGAAACGGACGAAGGCGCGCATCTTGTGAATGTCGCGGCGCACCGACTTGGCCATGGCCTCGACGCCCGCCACGTCCGCATCGACCGAGACCTGCAGCAGGCCCAGCTTTTCCCTCAGTCGCCAGAGCAGGCGATAGAGCCGAGCGAACCGCTGCGGATCGCTGTGCAGGATCGCCGTCTCGGCCAGCTCGATGAAGGCGCGCGGAACCGTGAAGGGCGAGGTCGAGGCGGGCGGCGGCGTGGCCGAGCTGGCCAGCAGGTCCGTCGCGCCGCCCACCGACCAGACCACATCCTGCGGGCGCACCTCGGCCATCAGCAGCCGGCGCGCCTCGGCCCGCCAGCCGTCGAAGTCGGTCTCGCTCTTCAGGACGACGCCGAGCACTAGAACGCCAGGCTGAGCTGCGCCGGTTGCGGGACCAGCCGCGACTTCAGGTCCAGACGGTCGATCAGGCCGCCGGGGCTGTGGTCGGGGAAGACCAGGAAGGGCAGGGCCTTCCTCACCGGCACGTTCAGCCGCTTCAGGTCGTCGACCCTGATCTCGCGCACCTTCCGGGCCGACAGAATGCGGTCGACCGCCTTCTGGCCCAGCCCCGGCGTGCGCAGCAGCATTTCCCGTCCGGCCCGGTTCACGTCGAGGGGGAACAGCTCCCGGTGCCTCAGCGCCCAGGCCAGCTTCGGATCCATGTCGAGCGCCAGGTTGCCCTCATCACCCTCGACGATCTCGGAGGCGTCAAAGCCGTAGAACCGCATCAGCCAGTCGGCCTGGTACAGCCGGTGCTCGCGCACCAGCGGCGGCGCCTGCGGCGGCAGGATGCGGCTGGCGTCCGGGATCGGACTGAAAGCCGAGTAGTAGACGCGCTTGAGCCGGTAGTTGCTGTAGAGGTTGGTGCTCGTCTGCAGGATGGTTCGGTCGTCGGTGGCGTCAGCCCCGATGATCATCTGGGTCGACTGGCCCCCCGGCGCGAAGGTCGGCGACTTCTTCTCCGCCTTGGCCTCGTCGATGCGGCTGCGCATGCGGCCCATCGACCGGCGGATGGCGCGCACGTCCTTTTCCGGCGCCAGGGTCTTCAGCCCCGTCTCGCTGGGCAGCTCGATGTTGATCGACAGCCGGTCGGCGTAGAGGCCGGCCTCGGCCAGAAGCTCCTCCGATGCATCCGGGATGGTCTTGAGGTGGATGTAGCCCTTGAAGTCGTGCTCGAGCCGCAGCGACCGGGCCACCGCCACGACCTGCTCCATCGTATAATCCGGTGAGCGAATGATCCCTGAGGAGAGGAACAGACCCTCGATGTAGTTGCGCCGGTAAAAGTCCAGCGTCAGGTCCACGACCTCCTTCACGCTGAACCGCGCCCGCGGGACGTTCGAGGAGGCCCGGTTCACGCAATAGAGGCAGTCGAACGCGCAGGCGTTGGTCAGGAGGATCTTCAGCAGGGAGATGCACCGCCCGTCCGGCGCGTAGGAGTGGCAGATCGCCCCCTCCGTCGAACCGATGCCCTTGCCGTTCAGCGAGTCCCGCTTGTTGGTCCCGGAAGAGGCGCACGACGCATCATACTTGGCGGCGTCGGCGAGGATGGAAAGCTTGCGACTGAGGTCCATGCCGCATTGTCGTTCGCGGTTTGTTCCAAAGCAAGCGAGGCCGTGGGAAATGGGCGCGCCGGGGGGCTCCCGGCGCGCCGAGCGCCCTACATGCTCGTGGTTTCGGCAGGCGGCAGGCCGCCCTTGGCCTTGGCCTCAGCCATCAGCTGTTCCTTCATGGCCAGCATGCGCTCGCCGAGGTCATCCATCGGCAGGCCGGCCTTGCGCGCCTGGCTGAACATGCCCTCGACGCGCTGTTCCTCTTCCTTGACGTGGTGCTCGATCATCTCGGACAGCACCTTGACCTTGGCGTCGTAGAATTCCTCGTCGGGACCTCCGGCCTCGATCTCGTTGATGAGGACCTTGGCGCCGTCGTGCTCGACGATCGCCTCGTCGATCAGGTCCTCTTCGATCTCGCCGCGGCAGGCGGGATAGAAGACCTTCTCCTCGATCATGGCGTGCACCTTCAGCTCGGTGCAGATCTCATGCGCCAGCGCTTCCTTGCGGTCCTTGGACCGCGCCTTCTCGAACTGTTCGAACAGGTCCTCCACCTTGCGGTGGTCCGCCTTCAGAAGGGCGACGGCGTCGATGGGTTCAGCTTGGGCCATGGTCTGTCTCTCCGCGAATGCGGAGGTAGAAACCATGGCCGGGAAACCGGTTCCGTCCGGTTCAGGCCATAGCCGCGATGGCGGGGCGCAGGGCGGCCTCTTCCCAGACCGGACGCCGCTCTTCCTCGACCGGGCGGCTCGGAAGCACCGCGGTCGTGGCCGTGACCGCGTTCTCGTCCGGGATGACCAGCAGGCCGCGGGCCGCGAAAGCGTCGCCGCTGGCGCGCTTCGACGTCCAGACGGCGATCCACGGCGACAGCAGAAGCGGCAGCACGATCGGCGCGAAGAAGGCGGTCAGGTCCGGCCGGAAGCAGAGCGCCAGGGTGAAAGCCACTCCCGTGGCCATCTGCCAGCCCATGGCGCGGAAGGCGTCACGGAACGACAGGCCGTCCACGTCACGCTGCTGCGCCTGCCAGCCGGCGTCCTGGCCGCGCACGATCTGCAGCACGGCCTTGGTGTTGGCGACCATCAGGATCGGAGCGAGGATGGCCGAGACGGCCACCTCGGCCGCCATGCCGCGGACCACCTGCTTCGTCCCGCCGAAGGCGCGGCGTTCGCCCGGGCGGCTCAGCACCAGCGCTCCGCCCATCAGCTTGGGTCCGATCAACAGGATGGCCGAGGCCGCCGAGGCCAGCATGAAAGGCGAGAACTCGGGGTTCAGGAAGTACCAGAAGGACGCCCAGTCGATCGGGAACTGCAGCTGGATGGCCAGGCCCGTGGCCAGCGAAGCCAGCCAGAGCGGCGACGAGACATAGGCCATGCAGCCCAGCACGAACTGCAGGCGGCTCATCCGGTTGAAGCCCTTGCCGCGCAGCAGGCCCAGGTGCTGCAGGTTGCCCTGGCACCAGCGGTGGTCGCGGCGGATGAAGTCGGTGACCGTCGGCGGCGTCTCTTCGGTCGAACCGTCGAGCGCGGCGGTCACATGCACGCCCCAGCCGGCTCGGCGCAGCATGGCGGCCTCGACCACGTCGTGGCTCAGGACGTTGCCGCCGAAGGGCTTGGCGCCCGGCAGGATCGGCAGGCCGGCGCAGGCGGCGAAGGCCTTTACCCGGATGATGGCGTTGTGGCCCCAGTAGCTGGCGTCCGAACCGGACCAGTAGGCCAGGCCGGCGGCGGCCACGCGGCCGTACAGGCGCACGCTGAACTGCGACACGCGCGCGAACAGGGTGGAGGCCTTGATGATGGTGGGGGTCGTCTGGATCAGGCCGACGCCGGTGTTGCGCTCCATGGCGTCCACCAGGCGCACGACCGTCTCGCCGGCCATGCCGCTGTCGGCGTCCAGCACCAGCATGAAGTCATAGGCGCCGCCGAACCGGCGGGTCCATTCGGCGATGTTGCCGGCCTTGTGCTCGGTGTTGGCCGTGCGGCGGCGATAGAAGACGCGGCAGCCGGCCTGGGCCTGGAAACCTACATAAGCGGCGGCCTCGGCCGCGGCCGTCTCGAGCTTGGTCGAGTCCGACAGGACGAAGATGTCGAAATGCTCGGCCGCCCCCAGCCGCACGAGTGACGCGTCCAGCGCGGCCAGCCGGGCGAACACCGCCGCGGCGTCCTCGTTGTACATCGGCATCAGGATGGCGGTGCGCGTCTTCGGCGCCGGCGGGTGCGCGGCGAAAGCGAGATCTTCCTGCTCACGGCCGGTCATCAGAACCCACAGGCCGATGGCCGCGCTGGTGAACCAGCAGGAGATGGCGGTCACCAGCACCAGCAGGATGGCCATGCCGGCCAGTTCAAGCGCCGTCAGGCCGTGCCGCGCGTACATGATCACGGGGCCGACCGAGACGCAGAAGGTCATGAACAGGGTGCCGGTCAGCAGCGCCAGGCGGCGGATGACCAGGTCGGCCGGACGCGTGGCGGCCGCGCCCTCATGCGACACGGGGGCGTCTTCCAGCGACTGGCGCGGCATGGCCAGCGGCGCCTCTTCGGGCAGCCACACGAGCGGGTCGCCGGCAGCGCCGGACGTTCCGTCGAAGCGGATCGCAAGATCGCCCATGTCCAACTCTTCCCTCGATCCGGACCGCCTCCGACCGGGGAGGGGAGACGGGCCAGTGCTGCGGCGCAGCATGCGAGCAGCATCGTTCACAACGGCGTGATTTTCAATCACGGAATCGTGATGGAACGTAAAAATGTCAGGCGCGCGTCGGGCTTGCGTTCGCCTCGTGGCGCAGCCGGCGCTCAAGGATCAGCGCGGCGACGCCGGCCCAGCCGATCAGGACCACCGCATAGGCTCGCTCCCACCAGCCGACATTGGCGTCGTTCACGGTGCCCGGCAGGACCAGATGCTTGGTGAACAGGGTCAGCACCGCCATGGCCACGAACACGACGGCGAGGAAAATCTTCAGGCGCGTCAGATCCCGGCGCTCGCGCAGGCCCCAGAGCAGCAGCAGGGGCGCGATCTGGATGCCGAGCGCCAGGCTGATGATCATGTGCCGCTCGTCCGGCCACGGATAGAAGGTCGAGCCCGCCAGGCCGACGCCGGCGAGAATGAAGGCGCCCGCCGTCAGACTGGCGGTGATCCAGGCCCGGGCCAGGGCCGTGAGGGCCAGGGCGAAGCCGAGGCCGGTGAGGCCGGCCATGACCCCCGCGACGAAGACCCCGATGTTGAAGATCTCGGGCAGCCGCGCCGTCGCGCCGCCCAGCTCGCTGAGATACTGGGTCGCGTGGTCGAAGCCGGGGTAGGCGGCCACCGCCGCCAGGAAGGTGATGAGCGTCAGGAGCGGAGCCGCCACGCCCATCCTCAGCAGGGCCCGGCGCCGGTCGTACGGCCGCAGTTCCCGCGCGACGGGCTTCAGGCCCCACCAGGGTCTCAGATCGGGAATGCGCCGCACGATCTCATAGACAAGGAAGCTGCCGCCGAAGGTCACGCCGATCAGGATCAGCGCCTCCGGCAGGGCGGGCAGTTGGGCGGGGCGGATCAGCCAGACGGCCGCGACCAGGATGGTCTGGTGCGCGAGATAGCAGGGGAAGACCGCGTCGGTCAGATACCGCAGCACCGGCCCGTCGGCACGGCGCAGGTGCTTGCTGCCGAAGCCGAGGATGGCGGTGATGACCGCCCACTGGTCCAGCCCCTGGACGAGATGCTTGGGCACGCCGAGGAAGGCCCCGCCGCCCGGATGGGCCCACTGCACGATCATCAGCGGCAGGAGCACCGCGGCGGCGCCGAGCGACACCCAGCGGTAGCGCTCCAGATCCGCCCAGACGCTCTCGCGCCGGGCCAAAAGGAAGCCGAAGAGGAAGGCGCCCAGCGACAGCAGGTGGTTGTACGGGTCCCAGAACAGCCCGTTGGTGATGCCGAACACCGGAAACAGCGTCACCCGGATCAGCGCCAGATAGGCCGCCGGGACCACGAGGACGCGCCAGCCCCCAATCACGCCGGACAGCCTCTCTTCCAGGCGCGGAACCAGACCCTCGCGCCGCATGAGCAGCACCGCCACCAGGCTGTAGGCCCCGATGTACAGGACGAACCACAGGTGGTTGACCGGCACGCCGTTGAAAAGGCCGGGCCCGAACTCTCGCGCCACCCAGGGAAGGTAGCCCTGGCTCCACCAACCGTTATCGAGCGCCTCGATCCACGACTGCAGAGAGACCAGCACCACCACGCCCATCAGCAGGGGCGGGCCCAGCCGCTCGAGCCTGGCCTTGGCCACCTGACGCGGCGTCCGCCGCGCGGTCATGAACCTCAGCGCCGCGCCCGACACCAGAAACAGCAGCGTCAGCCGCCACGGGCCGGTCAGCAGCAGCGCCTCCGGCATCCATCCGAACCGGTGCTCCGACTGGATGTGCCAGTCGTACGGCGCATAGACGAGGGCCGTGTGGAACAGGATGAGCAGGCC
Organism: uncultured Brevundimonas sp.; assembly: GCA_966210875.1. GTDB lineage: Bacteria > Pseudomonadota > Alphaproteobacteria > Caulobacterales > Caulobacteraceae > Brevundimonas. Next base: position 12,298 of record CBIHLR010000015.1, read on the forward strand.
AAAGGCGATCACCCGGATCCAATCCAGGTCCGCCCGACGGCCGTTCACGAATGTGTGATGTGCGCTCACGGCGCGCGCTCTAGTGTGGGTGACCCGCCCTGTCCATGACCTATATCGCCATCTGGCCTATCCGGGCCGCGGCATGGGCGCGCAGCCCTGCGGGCACGCTTCTGCTATAGGGCCAAGCGTTGGCAGCGGACAGCCGCGCGGCTACTCGCTTAGCGAGTATTTGATCGTTCTGCTACCGATCATCCAAGTATAGATCGGGAACGCTTCAGGTTACCCCGACGTTAACCGCCTCGCGCGTCTCCCCGAGGGCCGCCGAGGGCGGCGGCCGAAGGCGCGCTGGGAGGACCCATGGCCCGCTTCTCGATGTTCGCCGCGTATCGCGCGGCCGTTTCCGATGACATGTTCGATCTCGCTGGCACGCCGGGCGCGCGCCCCTGGAGCGAGACCGCGAGCTTCGCGCCTCGAAGCCAGTCGTTCCTCGACCGGGCGTCCGAGACGTCCTACCTGGCCCCCGCGCCGATCCCGGACGCGACCTTCGAGACCACGCCGCTGATCCTGCCGGCCGAGGCCGGCTCGACCCTTTCGCTGGCCTGCGGCTGCAGTTCGTGCGCCAAGGCCTCGGCGCCGCTCGATCCGGATGCGCCCCAGTCGACGGGCCTGCTCGACCAGCACGGCGACACCATCGCCACCGCCGGCTCCATCACCGTGGACGGCCCGCACATCATCGCCTCGCTCGACGCTATCGGCGATCAGGACTTCTTCGCCGTCACCCTGACCGAGGGTCAGTGGTACAACATCGGCCAGTACCTGACCGTGGGCGGCCCCAGCCTGATCCCCCTCGCGGACGCCTACATCGAGCTCTACGACAGCGCCGGCAATCTCATCACCAGCGCCGACGGCGGCGGGCCCAACACGCCGTCGGGGCTGGACGCGCTCCTGACCTATCAGGCGGATTACACGGGCACTTATTACATCAACGCCCGCGCCTACGATCAGGACTCGACGAACGGGACCACGGGCGACTTCGTCGGCGACTACGAGCTGTTCGTCGACACCACCGACCTGGAGGCCAACCCCTACGCCTACCGGCCGTTCTACGACACCGACAGCCCGCTGCATTCGCTGGACTGGGGCAGCCAGGTCGACCGGACCTCGCGCAATCCCGACGGCGACAACGGCACGCGGCCCAACCCGCTCGCGCCCGACGGCAACGGTCCGATCATCACCAACCAGTTCGGGATCGAGGGCAAGAACGTCATCACCTACTACTTCGCCAAGCAGGGCGACGTGTTCGTGGACGAAGACCCGCTCAACCCGGGTCTGGCCACCATGCTCCAGGCCCAGAACATGGAGCAGTGGGAGAAGGACGCCTTCCGCCAGGCCCTGGACCTCTACGAACAGGTGGCGGACGTCGTCTACATCGAGGTCGACAACCGCAACGAGGCGGACTTCAAGTTCATCACCTATGAGGGCACGCCGGGCGTGGGCGCGAGCCTGCTGGGTCGGATGAGCCCGCCCAACGAGGCCAACGAGGGCCAGACCGAGTTCAACGCCGGCGACGTGCGCTGGACCGAGGAGGGCCTGCAGCAGGGCGGCTTCTACTTCCCGACCCTCGTCCACGAGCTGGGCCACGGCCACGGCATGTCTCACCCGCACGACAACGGCGGTCGGTCCTCGATCATGCCCGGCGCCGACGGCGGCACCGGTGGCCTCGGCGGCGGTTATGGGGACTGGGGCCTGAGCCAGCAGGTCTTCACCATCATGTCCTACAACGACGGCTGGACGCCGGACGCGCCCTACAACGGCGCCCCCGCCGGCCACGGCGGTCCGCGCTCGGGCGGCATCACCGGGACCGAGGTCGACCACTTCGGCTGGCAGGGCACGCTGGCCGCGCTCGACATCGCCGTGATCCAGGACAAGTACGGCGTCAACGAGGAGTGGGCGACCGGCGACGACCTGTACGAGATCAAGGACTTCAACGGCGCCGGCAACTTCTACTCCACCATCTGGGACGGCGGCGGGACCGACGAGATCCGCTACTCCGGCTCGGCCGACGCCACGATCGACCTGCGCGCCGCGACCCTGCGCTACGAGGAAGGCGGCGGCGGCCGCGTCTCCTACGCCTTCGGCCTGTGGGGCGGCTTCACCATCGCCAACGGCGTGACCATCGAAAACGCCACCGGCGGCCGCGGCGACGATGTGCTTAACGGGAACGATGCAGCCAATGTGCTGAGCGGCGGCGGCGGTGACGACGTGCTGCAAGGCTTCGGCGGGGCGGATACCTTCCGCGGCAACGGCGGTATCGACACGGTCACCTATGCCGCATCAACCGCCGGCGTGACGGCCCTGTCATGGCGAGCCGGCGCAGGCGGAGACGCTGAAGGCGACACCTATTCGAGCATCGAAAACTTCATCGGCTCCGCGTTCGAGGACACGCTCGGCGGCAACTCGGCCGTCAATCGCCTCGAAGGCGGAGACGGCGATGACATCCTGCTCGGCCGCGGCGGCGCCGACGTGCTCATTGGCGGCGCGGGCTCCGACACCGTTTCGTACATCCACTCGACGGAACGAGTTACGGTGCGACTGCGCGATGGCGGGCTCAACCAGTACGGAGAAGCGGAGGGCGACGTCTTCGACAGCATCGAGAACGTGATCGGCGGCGCCTATAACGACGCCCTCATCGGGTCTTCCGACGATAACGCCCTGGAAGGCCGCGGCGGCGGCGACTTCCTCCACGGCGCTTCAGGCGACGACCTGATCGACGGAGGATCCGGTTATGACAAGCTGATCGGTGGCGATGGCGACGACACGCTCACTGGCGGCACCGGGTCCGACACCTTCATCTTCGCGGGCGCCAGCGGGGCGGACGTCATCACGGACTTCCAGGCGGGGTCCGTGCTGTCGGACGTGATCCAGCTCGATCCGTCGCGCTTCTCCGATTTCGCCGACGTCCTGGCGCATACGTCCGACGACGGCGCCGGCAATACGGTTATCTCCAAGAGCGGCGTGACGATCACGCTCCAGGGCGTGCTGAAGGCCGAACTGCACAGCAACGACTTCGCCTTCGCCTTGTCCGCACCCAGCCAGGGAAGCACGTCCAAGGACCTCGGCCCGCAGGTGCTGCCTGCCGAGCCTGACGACAAGGACCCTGGCGCTCAGGTGTTGCCGTCGCTGTTCGACGACGGCGACGCGATCATCTGTCCGGTTCTGTCCGAGGACAAGGTGGCGCCGTCGGCCGACGACATGGATCCGCTCGTTCTTCCGGCCGAGGCCGGCCCCAAGCTGGCGGACGAAGCGCCGGTCATCTGCCAGCCGGGCTCGGACATTCTCGACCTCGAGGCCGCGATGCCTTCGCTTTGGGATGACATAGGCCGCGCGCCGCACCATCGCGCGGCCCATTCGGACTGGGCCGTCCTCGTCTGACCCGCCTTGGCGGGCGTCGCGGTCAGGCCAATTGGCCGAAGATCACGGCGCCCGCCAGCAGCGTCGCGGCCATGGCGCAAAAGCCGGCGGCGAACAGGGCGCCGACGAGGCCGTCGCCGGACTTCGGATCGGCGAGCAGCGCCTTGGCCTGGTGGATCGCTTCGAGCATGGGGCGATCTCACCCCGACATGGTTAACGATCTCCTGCCTTGGCGCGGCCCGGGTCCGGCCCTAGAAGCCGGGGCCATGATCCTCGTCGTCGATAACTACGACAGCTTCACCTACAACCTCGTCCACTACCTGGCCGAGCTGGGGGCGGACGCGCATGTGATCCGCAACGACGCCATGGGCGTCAACGAGGCGCTGGCTCTGGGGGCCGAGGGCGTGCTGCTGTCGCCTGGGCCGTGCGCGCCGGATCAGGCGGGGATCTGCCTCGACATGATCCGCCAGGCCCCGCCGCACCTGCCGATCCTGGGGGTCTGCCTGGGCCATCAGGCCATCGGCCAGGCCTTCGGCGGCGAGGTGGTGCGCGCCAAGCAGTTGATGCACGGCAAGACCAGCCCGATCCGGCACGAGGGCCGCTCGGTCTTCGCCGGCCTGCCCGACCCGTTCACGGCGACGCGCTATCACTCGCTCGCGGTCCGACGCGAGAGCCTGCCCGAGTGCCTTCAAGTCACCGCCTGGACCGAGGACGGCGAGATCATGGGCCTGGCCCACCGCGAGCGGCCGATCCACGGGGTTCAATTCCACCCGGAATCGATCGCCACCGAGCATGGCCACGAACTGCTCGACAACTTCCTCAAGCTGGCGCGGCCTCAGCCGGCCCGCGCGGCGTAAGGCTCGGCCGCGATGTCCGACGCCTTCAAGCCCCTCCTGTCGCGCCTGGCCGAGGGCCGGGTGCTGTCCGAGGACGAGGCGGAGGCCTTCCTCGCCGCCTGCCTGATGGGTGAGGCGACGCCGGCCCAGCTGGCCTCGGCGCTGACGGCGCTCCGGGTGCGCGGCGAGACGGTCGGCGAGATCGCCGCCTTCGTGCGCGCCATGCACGGGGCGATGATCCGGCTGGAGCATCCTTACGACGCGGTCGACACCTGCGGCACCGGAGGCGACGGTCAGCACACCTTCAACGTCTCGACGGCGGCGGCCTTCGTGCTCGCGGGCGCGGGGGTGAAGGTCGCCAAGCACGGCAACCGGGCGCTGAGCTCGAAGTCGGGGTCGTCGGACGTGCTGGGCGCCGTGGGCGTGAACCTGCAGGCGACGCTCGAGCAGCAGCGACGCGCGCTCGACGAGGCCGGGGTGTGCTTCATGTTCGCGCCGGTCCACCACCCCGCCATGCGCCATGTCACGCCGGTCCGGGCCGAGATGGGCTTTCGGACCGTCTTCAACATCCTGGGGCCCCTGTCGAACCCGGCCGGCGTGCGCCGCCAGGTGATGGGCGTCTATGACCCGCGCTGGCTGCAGCCGATCGCCGAAACCATGGGCCGGCTGGGCGCCGTGCGCGGCTGGACCGTGCACGGCCAGGGCCTGGACGAGCTGACCACCACCGGCGAGACCGAGGTCTGCGAATGGCGGAACGGCCAGGTTCGCCGCTTCACCGTGACGCCGGAGGACGCCGGCGTGGCGCGCACCACCATCGAGGCCCTGCGCGGCGGCGCGCCGGAAGACAATGCGCGCGCCCTGCTGGAGCTGTTGGACGGCGCGGTCGGGCCTTATCGCGACATCGTTGTGCTGAACGCCGCGGCCGCCCTCGTCGTCGCTGACCGGGCCGAGACCCTGGCCGAGGGCGCCGAGCTGGCCCGCCAATCGCTGGACGCCGGCGCGGCGCGCACCGCGCTCGACCGGCTGGTCGCCGTCACCAACGAGCCTGTGGAATGAGCGACATCCTGGAGCGCATCGCCACCTACAAGCGCGAGGAGGTCGCCGCCCGAAAAGCCGCGCGGCCCCTCGCCGAGGTCGAGGCCGCCGCGCTCGCCGCCGATCCGCCGCGCGGCTTCGCGCGCGCCCTGGCCGAGCGCACCGCCCCGGGCCGCCCGGCCCTGATCGCCGAAATCAAGAAGGCCAGCCCGTCCAAAGGCCTGATTCGCGACGACTTTGACCCGCCGGCGTTGGCGCGCGCCTATGAGGCGGGCGGAGCGGCGTGCCTGTCGGTCCTGACCGACGCGCCGAGCTTCCAGGGCGACGACGCCTATCTCGTCGCGGCCCGGGCGGCGGTCGGCCTGCCCTGCATCCGCAAGGACTTCCTCGTCGACCCCTGGCAGGTGGCCGAGAGTCGGGCCCTGGGCGCCGACTGCATCCTGGTGATCCTCGCCATGGTCGACGACGCCCTCGCCGCCGACCTGCTGTCCGAGGCGAAGCGCTTCGGCATGGACGCCCTGGTCGAGACCCACGACGCGGCGGAGATGGAGAGGGCCGGGCGGCTCGGCGCGTCGCTGGTCGGGGTGAACAATCGCAGCTTGCGCACCTTCGAGGTCGATCTCGCCGTAACCGAACGCCTGTTCCCGCTCGCGCCTGAAGGCGCGCTGCTGGTCTCGGAGAGCGGCCTGTTCACGCCCGCCGATCTGGCGCGCGTTTCGGCGGCGGGCGCCTCCGCCGTGCTGGTGGGCGAGAGCCTGATGCGCCAGTCCGACGTAAAAGCCGCGACGCGGTCGCTCCTCGGGTAACGCCTCCTTAACCGGAACACCACAGGAACAGCCTGTGGACGTTTGCGGTTTGTTCCGCTAGGTTCCACGAACTGGATTCGGTTTCGAGGACCGCCATGCTGACGCGCAAACAGCACGAACTGCTCATGTTCGTGCATGAACGGATCAAGGAGACCGGGGTGTCTCCCTCCTTCGACGAGATGAAGGAGGCGCTGGACCTGGCGTCCAAGTCGGGCATCCACCGGTTGATCACGGCGCTGGAGGAGCGCGGCTTCATCCGCCGCCTGGCCCACCGCGCCCGCGCGCTGGAAGTGGTCAAGCTGCCGGAGGAGGCCTCCATGGGCGGCCGTCCGCGCGGGCCTTTCCGGCCGCAGGTCGTCACCGGCGGTGGCACGTCTCAGCCCGCCAATGATGTTCGCGAACTGCCCGTGCTCGGCAAGATCGCGGCGGGCACGCCTATCTCGGCCATCCAGCACGAGAAGGACCGCATCCCGGTGCCGGAGGCCCTGCTGGGTTCGGGCGAGCACTATGTGCTCGAGGTCTCGGGCGACTCCATGATCAACGCCGGCATTCTCGACGGCGACATGGCCCTGATCCGCAAGTCGGACACGGCTTCGTCGGGTGAGATCGTCGTGGCCCTGGTCGAGGGCGAGGAAGCCACCCTCAAGCGCCTGCGCAAGCGCGGGGCCTCCATCGCGCTGGAAGCCGCCAACCCGGCCTATGAGACCCGCATTTTCGGGCCTGACCAGGTCGAGGTGCAGGGCAAGCTGGTCGGGCTGATCCGCCGCTATCACTGAACCCAGGGGCGATCGCCCCTGAGGTCGTCCGTCCAGACGCCGCGCCAGCCGCCGTCCCCCCGCCACAGCTCGACCGAGCCGCGGGTGAAGTCACGGCCGTCCAGAACCAGCCGCCCATCGCAGGCCGTCGGCAGATCCGCGACCGGCGCGCGGATGGCTACGACTTCGCCGGCCGCACACAGCTCTGACAGCTGGGCGTCGTCCGGCGCCCTGCGCCCGAACCAGATCGCCGCCGAACCGGTCTCGGAGGTCAGCGCGCACCACGACCGTCGGCACACCCGCTCCGCCAGCTCGGGCGACGCCGGCTCCAGGCCCCGTCGGCGGGTCCACAGGTCGACCGCGAACAGCCGCACATTGGGCCTCACCACCTGCACTGCCTCGCCCGCCCGCAGCGCCGCATTGGTTCCCTCCGGCCCGATCCACAGGTCGGGCGCGGGCGGTCTTGGCCAGATCAGGACCGCGCAGGCGAAGGGCAGGCCCAGCCACCGCAACCGGCCCCGCCACAGACAGACGAAGAGTATGCCGAGAAAGGCGACCGGCAGGGCGACCGCCGGCGCGCTCGGCACCGTCACCACCGCGCCGGGCAGGTTGGCGGTGAACCGGCCGATGGCCATCATCCAGTCAATGGACTGACCCGCGAGCCACAGGATTGGACCGCCCCAGCCTGCCGCCTCCATGGCCGCGCCAACGGCCAGCGCCGGCATCATCACGAAGCTGGAGATCGGCGCGACCGCGAGGTTGGCGGCCAGGCCGAACACCGCCGAGCGGTTGAAGTGGTGCATGGCGAACGGCCCGGTCGCCAGACCCGCCACCAGGCTCGCCATCAGCGCCACGAACAGCCACGACCTCGCCCGTTGGAAGGCGACGATGGGCCAGGGCGCAGAGATCTCCTTCAGTCTGGGCGGCGAGGCCTCGGCGAGCGCCACGAGCGCGGCGGTGGCGGCGAAGGACATCTGAAAGCCTGGCTGCACCACCGACTCCGGCCGACGCAGCAGCACGATCAGGGCGGCGAGGGCGAGCGCGTTCATGCTGACCGCCCGTCTGTCCAGCAGGATGGCGGCGAAGGCGACCCAGGCCACGATGGCCGCCCGCTCCGCCGGTGGCGGCGCGCCGGAAACGACCAGATAGATCCCCACGGCCACGGACCCCGTCAGAGCCGCGATCTTCTTGCCCGGCGCGCGCAGAGCCAGCCACGGCCAGGCGGCCACCATCAGGCGGATGACGAAGAAGACGAAGCCGCCCACGATCGCCATGTGCAGTCCGGAGATCGACAGGATGTGCGCCAGGCCGGAATCGCGCATGGCCTGCTCGTCCGCCTCGGCGATCCAGGCCTCATGGCCGGTGGTCATGGCCGCCGCGATCCCGCCGGACGGCTGGCCCAGGCGCTCGACGATGCGACGGCCCAGATCGAACCGTATGCCGTTGATCGCCATCTTCAGCCGTAGCGGCCAGGGCGGCTCGCGCAGGATCACCGGCCGAGGCTGGCTGATGCTCAGCACCGTCCCCCCGACGCTCTGGAACCAGGCGTTGCGTCCGAAATCGAAGGCGCCCGGACTGGCCGGCTCGGGCGGCGGGTTCAGCACGCCCCGGATCGAGACGGCCTCGCCCGGCCGCATGGCCTCGCCGCGCAGGCTCACCGTCAGCCGGTGCGGGATCGCCCCTGCGTCCAGGCCCTCGATCCAGGTCGGCGCCAGCACCACGCGCGCACCGCGCGTGCCGGGACTGGAGACATCGACCACCCAGCCCTCGATCCCGACGATCCCCGCACCGGCCGGTGCGATCGGCGCGGCCACCGCGTCCGATCTCAGCTTTGCGACGGCCAGTCCGCTCGCGAGAAACGCCGCCAGCGTCAGCGGAATCAGCCAGGCCAGCCCTAGGCGCCGCCACCCCCAGATCATCGCCCCGACCATCAGGACCGCCACGACCAGCAACGGCCACACCGGCGGCTCGCCGGGCAGGGCGAAATAAATCGCGCACCCGCATCCGAAAGCCACCGGCGTCCACAGCCGCCAGCGGTCGGCCTGGGCCGCGACCTGATCACTCAGCCAAGCGCGCGCCCGCGCGGCCAAGCCCGGATTGGCGCTAGGCGCTTCGCCCTCGGGCGTTATAACCCCCGGCGCCATGACCCGCCCTGTCGTCACCCGTATCGCCCCCTCGCCGACCGGCTCCATGCACATAGGAACCGCGAGAACGGCGCTCTTCAACTGGCTTTTCGCGCGTCACCACGGCGGCAAGTTCCTGATTCGCGTGGAGGATACGGACCGCGAACGCTCAACCGACGCGGCAGTCCAGGTGCTGTTCGACGGCTTCGCCTGGCTGGAACTGTCCTCCGACGAGGAGCCGGTCTTCCAGTTCCAGCAGGCCCCGCGCCACCGAGAAGTGGTCGAGGAGCTGCTGGCCAAGGACCGCGCCTACCGCTGCTTCATGTCGGCCGAGGAGACCGAGGCCGCCCGCGACCAGGCCAAGGCCGAAGGCCGCGCCCTGCGCTCGCCCTGGCGCGACCGGACGCCGAGCGTCGACGACCTCGCCCGCCCGGCCGTGGTCCGCTTCCGCGTGCCGGAAGTGGAGCACGTCATCGTCTCAGACGCCGTCCAGGGCGAGGTCCGCTTCGCCGCCAAGGACCTGGACGACCTGGTGCTGCTGCGCTCGGACGGGACTCCGACCTACAACCTCGCCGTGGTGGCCGACGACCACGACATGGGGATCACCCACGTCATCCGCGGCGACGACCACCTGAACAACGCCGCGCGCCAGGCGCTCATCTATGACGCCATGGGGTGGGAGCGGCCGGTCTTCGCCCACATCCCGCTGATCCACGGCCCGGACGGCGCCAAGCTGTCGAAGCGCCACGGCGCCCAGTCCGTCGGCGAGTTCCGGGACATGGGCTACCTGCCCGAGGCCATGCGCAACTACCTGGCCCGGCTGGGCTGGAGCCACGGCGACGACGAGCTGTTCTCCGACGAACAGGCCATCGCCTGGTTCGACCTCGACCAGGTCGGCCGCGCGCCCTCGCGCCTGGACTTCGACAAGCTCGCGCACGTCAACGCCCACTGGCTCAGGCTCGCCGACGACGACCGGCTGGCGAAGCTGACGCTCGAGGCCCTCATGCGCCGCGGCCACGACCTGGCCGAGGGCGACGAGGACCGGCTGACCCGCGCCGTTCCCTTCGTGAAGGACCGCGCCAAGACGGTGCTCGAGCTGGCGGACCAGTGCGCCTTCGCGCTCGTGCGCCGGCCGTTCGCCTTCACCGACAAGGCGCGCGCCGCCTTGACCGACGAAGCGCGCGACCGGCTGTCTCGCCTTCGCGCCCGCCTGGCCCTGTTCCAGAGCTGGGACGTCTTCGCGCTCGAGGCCGAGATCAAGTCCTTCGCCGAGGAGGAGGGTGTGGGGCTCGGCAAGGTCGGCCCGCCGCTGCGCGCCGCCCTGACCGGCGGGGCCGTGTCGCCGGACCTGGCCAAGATCCTCTCCGCCCTCGGACAGGCCGAGAGCTTGGCCCGACTGGACGATGCGCTTTCCAGCGTGGCTTGAGCCGCTATAAAGCCGCCAACATTCGGCCGCTCCCCCGGCCCAGCAGGATTTCACGATGACCGACAAAGCCACGCTGACGTACCAGGACAAGCAAGTCGACCTGCCCATCCTCAAGGGCTCGACCGGTCCGGACGTCATCGACATCCGCAAGCTCTATGCGGAGACGGACGCCTTCACCTACGACCCGGGCTTCACCTCGACCGCGGCCTGCGAGAGCGCGCTGACCTTCATCGACGGTGACAAGGGCATCCTGCTGCACCGTGGCTATCCGATCGACCAGCTGGCCTCGAAGTCCAACTTCATCGAGGTCTGCCACCTGCTGCTGCGGGGCGAGCTGCCGACCGCCTCGGAGTACGAGTCCTTCGAGCGCTCGATCACGATGCACACCATGCTGCACTCGCAGTTCGACCGCTTCTTCGAGGGCTTCCGGCGCGACGCCCACCCGATGTCGATCATGGTGGGCACGGTCGGCGCCCTGTCGGCCTTCTATCACGACAGCCTGGACATCCATGACCCGGTCCAGCGCAACATCTCGG
>CBIHLR010000016.1:0-22822 GCA_966210875.1 uncultured Brevundimonas sp.
CAGCGCATCTACGGCGGCACCAACGAGATCATGAAGCTGCTGATCGCGCGGACGCTCTAGGCCCGCGTCCGGTCCCAGACCCCGAACTCGTGCGCGATGCAGCGCTCGATGAGCTTGCGCCAGACCGGCTCGGCGATGTCCGGCGACAGGCCCTGCTCGCGGGCGGCGGCCAGCACCTTTGAGACGACATCCTCGATCCGCCAGTCGTCGTGGACCACGTCCCGGCTCGGCTTGATGCGGGCGGCGGCGTCCATGTAGCGCTGGCGCTCGGCCATCAGCCCGACCAGCGCCCGGTCGAGCGCGTCGACGCCCGCGCGGACCTCGGCCATGGTCGTGCAGGCCTCGGGCGCCGTGCGCGGATCGATCCTCACCTCATCCGACAAAGGCGCGCTCCAGGACATATTCGGCCGGTTCGGCGTTGGAGCCCTCGGCCAGGCCGTAGGCCTCCACCAGGGCGGCGACATCCTTGATCATGGCCATTGAGCCGCAGAGCATGATCCGGTCGCGCGCCGGGTCGAAGCCGCGCTCCAGCCCCAGGTCGTCGAAAAAGGCGCCAGAGCGGATGCGGTCGGTCACCCGGCCGGTCGTGTGGAAGTCCTCGCGCGTCACCGTCGGGGCGTAGGTCAGGGCGGCCCTGGCCTCGTCGCCGATCAGCGGATCTTCATGGACGCCGCCCTCCAGGAACTCGCGATAGGCCAGGTCCGCGACCTGGCGCACGCTGTGGACCACGAAGACGCGCTTGAAGCGCTGGTACGTCTCCGGATCGCGCACGATCGACAGCCAGGGCGCCAGGCCCGTACCCGAGCCGATCAGGAACAGGTTCTCGCCGCCGGTCAGGGCGTCCAGCACCAGCGTGCCGGTCGGCTTCCTGCCGACCAGGACGATGTCGCCTTCCTTGATGTGCTGCAGGCGAGAGGTCAGCGGGCCGTCCGGGACCTTGATGGAGAAGAACTCGAGCTGCTCGTCCCACATCGGGCTGGCGACCGAATAGGCGCGCACGATCGGCTTGGCGCCGTCCGTGGCCGGCAGGCCGATCATAAGGAACTCACCCGAGCGGAAGCGCAGCTCGTCGGGGCGCGTGACGGCGAAGGAGAACAGGCTGTCGGTCCAGTGACGGACCCACAGCACCCGTTCCTCGAAATAGGGGCTGGGGCGCGCGGTCGGCGCGGCGGCGGCGGTCATGGCGTCCATCTATAGGCTCGGGCGGATTTCGCCAGTGCGGGCGGTCAGGCCGCCGCCTCCTCCATGGCGCGGCGGATGGCGGTGGCGGTGCGCTCCGGCCCCATGCCGTAGCTGAGCGGCGTGACGAACTCGCCCTCGGGGTTCATCAGATAGACGGTCAGGGAGTGGTCCATGGTGTAGCCCCCGGTCTGCTCGCGGCGCTCGTAGAAAACTCGATAGGCGTCGGCGGCGGCCCGCACCTGCTCCGGCGTGCCGGTCAGGCCGATGACACCCTCGGGGAAGCCGCGCGTGGACAGGTAGTCGGCCATGGCCTGGGGCGTGTCGCGCTCGGGATCGACGGTGATGAAGACGATCTGCAGGTCCTCGGCCTGGGCCCCCAGCTGGTCCCTCACCACCGCCAGGGTCTGAAGCGTGGTCGGGCAATAGTCCGGGCAGTAGGTGAAGCCGAAGAAGACGGCGGTCCACTTGCCCTCGAGAATCGACTCATCGACCTGGCGGCCGGTCTGATCGACCAGCTGGAAGGGCCCGCCGATGTCCGCCTCCCCGAAGGTCACCACGGCCTGCTCCGAGGGCTCCGTGCGGCGCGACATGGTCCACCACGTCAGGCCGGCGATCAGCACCGCAAGGCCTATGCAGACGGCGGCGAAGATGACGATCGACTTGCGCGGCATGAAATCCTCTCGACGCGGGCGGGTCTGGCGGGGCCTTATAGGGGCGTGAGCCCCGAGCCCCAAGCCGCCACCTACTGGGACGCCGACAGCCTGCCCGCCCCGCGGGGGCGTCTGCGCCTGCGCACCCTCATGCTGCTGCGCTGGCTCGGCCTGTTCGGCCAGACGACGGCCGTCCTGATTACGGCCTTCACCCTGGATTTCGACATCCGCCTCGGCTGGGCCCTGGCCATCATCGGCGCGGGTGCCTGGATGAACGTGGCCCTGGCTGTGCTGGTGCGCCAGCCGGTGCTTGAGGGATGGCGCGCCGCCGCCCAGCTGATGTTCGACGTGCTGCAGCTGGGCGCCCTGCTCGGCATGACCGGCGGTCTGGACAATCCGTTCTGCCTGCTGCTCATCGCTCCGGTGACCATCGCCGCGGCGGCTCTGCCGACCCGCCACACCATGGCCGTGGGGGTCCTGGCCCTGCTGGTCGCCTGCGTCCTGTTCTTCGTGCCGGAGCCCCTGCCCTGGCGCCCCGGCGAGGTCTTCGCCCTGCCGCCCATCTATCGGCTCGGCTTCCTGGCCGCGATCCTCACCGGGGTGCTGTTCACAGCGGGCTACGCCTGGCGCACCTCGTCCGAGGCGCGGCGCATGGCCCTGGCCCTGGCCGCCACCGACGCCATCCTCGCGCGCGAGCAGCGGCTGGCGGCGATGGGCGGCCTGGCGGCGGCGGCGGCGCACGAGCTGGGCACCCCGCTGGCCACCATCCAGGTCGTGGCGCGCGAGCTCTATCGCAACGCCGGCGCCGACAAGGCCTTGGCCGAGGACGCCGAACTGCTGGTCCAGCAGGCCGAGCGCTGCCGCGACATCCTCAAGGCCCTGTCGCAGAGGTCCGAGACCGGCGACGTCGCCGAGGCCCAGGTCAGCCTCGGCGACCTGCTGCGCGAGGCGGCCGACCCCCACCGCAACCACGGGCCACGCGTCGAGATCGCCGTCGAGGGGGCCAAGGGCTCCGCCGAGCCCGAGATCCGCCGCCTGCCCGAAGCCGTGCGGGCCATCGGCGCCTTCGTCGAGAACGCCACGGATTTCGCCGTGTACGAGGTGCGGGTCACGGCCTATTTCGACGACCGCACCATCCGCATCGAGGTGCGCGACGACGGCCCCGGCTTTGCGTCAGACGTTCTGGCCAAGCTCGGTGAGCCCTATGTGACATCGCGTCCGCTCGGCGAAGGCTCCAGGACCGGCCACCATGGCATGGGGCTGGGCTTCTTCATCGCCAAGACCCTCCTGGAGAAGACCGGCGCCTCGGTCACCTTCGGGAACCTCCGGCACAAGGAAGGCGCTCAGGTGGTGGCCGCATGGCCACGCTCGACGCTCGAGGTGTGATGGGCTTGCGAAGCCGGGGCGCAGCATCGATCTAGGCCGGACGAGGAGACGGAATGTCAGAGACGTTGGACCTTCAGACCCAGGTTGAGACCCTCGAGGATCGCTCGCTGCTCATCCTCGACGACGACGCCGCGCTGCGCACACGCCTCGGGCGGGCCATGGAGACCCGCGGCTTCGAGGTGACCCTGGCCGGATCGGTGGCCGAGGCGATGGAGTTGGGCCGCGCCAGTCCGCCCGCCTTCGCGGTCATCGACATGCGGCTGGAGGACGGCACCGGCCTGAAGGTCGTCGAAACCCTGCGCGAGCTTCGGCCTGAATCCCGCATCGTCATGCTGACCGGCTACGGCGCCATCGCCACGGCCGTGGCCGCCATCAAGGCCGGCGCGGTCGACTATCTGGCCAAGCCCGCCGACGCCGACGACGTCGCCAAGGCCCTGCTGGCCGTCGGCGGCGAGAAGGCCGAGCCGCCCGAGAATCCCATGTCGGCTGACCGCGTCCGCTGGGAGCACATCCAGCGCGTCTACGACCTGTGCGGCCACAATGTCTCGGAGACGGCGCGGCGGCTGAACATGCACCGCCGCACCCTGCAGCGGATCCTGGCCAAGCGCGCCCCGCGCTGACCTAATTCTCCTCCCCGCGTAGTGGGGAGGGGGACCACGAAGTGGTGGAGGGGGCGGCGCCGGCCTGTCCGATCCGGCGCCTGATCTCGCGCTCGATCTGCTCCAGAACGGCGTCGAGTTCATCGCGGATATCGACAGCGCGCAGTCGAAGGACGTCGATGCGCTGACGCGCAAGCCAACCATCGCGGCGGTGGTCTCTCTCCTGCTGCTCAGGATCGGCGTGGCCAACACCATCGACCTCAATGGCGAGCCGCGCAGCCGGGCAATAGAAGTCGAGTATGTAGGGCCCGACGGGGTGTTGCCTTCGAATGCTGCAGCCGAGCGCGTTCCGGCGGACGTTCACCCATAGCCGGGCCTCGGGCGGAGTCATCCGGCGGCGCATGCCTTTGGCGCGGCCGTAGGTGCTCTCGTCGTCCGTCAGCGCCGCCCCCTCCGTCTCGGCGCGTCGCCGCGCCGATCCACCTCCCCATCGCTCCGCGATGGAGAGGAGACCTTCATCAGACCCCGGTGGCGCGCATCGCGCCTAGCCTCGCGAACGCCAGGGTGAGCGCCTTGCGGCGCGCGGGCGCCAGCGGGCTTGGCGTATGCGGCCGGACCACCGCTCCGCCAAAGCCGTCGGCGACGATCAGGCCCGGCTCGACCGGCAGGATGTCGGCGGGAAATTCCGGGGCCACGGCGAAGAAGTAGGCGTCGCAGAACGGCAGGTAGTCGCCCCACTTCCGGTCGCAGCGGAAATCCTCGACCGAGGACTTCACCTCGCAGATGGCGATCTCGCCGCGCGGGCCCAGCGCCATGACATCGGCGCGCCGTCCGTTGGGCAGGCGAACCTCCAAGAGCGGCGCATAGCCCAGGTCCGCCATCACGCGCGCCGCGCCCTTGGTGACGGCCGCCGTCACGGCCGGCCGCGCGGTGAAGGTCAGTTCCAGGGTTTCGAAGGCGACGAGGCTCACCCCGCCACAATGTTCACGGGCTGTTCCAAGTCAACCCATGCGGACGGGCGATCAGCTCGCCGCGCCGACCGCCAGGACCAGCCAGATCATCTTGAGCGCCTGCATCTCAGGCCCCCACGTGAACGACGTTGGAGGTGTCGTAGCCGAGCGCGCGCACGCGGGCGAGCAGGGCCGCGCGGTTGGCCGGGCTGTGCGAGCGGCTCCACAGCCAGAAGTAGTTGCCGCCCGGCGTGCCGAGGATGGCCCAGGAATAGTCGTCGGCTCGGTCGAGCACCCAGAACTCCTGCGACACGCCGATGAAGCCGGCCGCGCCGCCCTGGGCGCGGAAGCGCAGACGGTTGTTGGCGTCGTTAAGCGGGCTGGCCGAGGCGCGGACGATGCGCGGCTCGCCGCTGGCGCGCTGGCAGGTGTTGACCACGTTGTAGGCGTCGCCCGAGCGGGTCACGTCGATCTGCAGGCGGTTGCAGGACGGCTGGTTGCGGTTGGGCGTGCGCGCGATCTCGTACCAGCGGCCGTCGAACTGCTGCAGGTCGACGGCGCGGCGCGGGGCCGGGGCGTCGGCGAGCGCCACGGTCGAAAAGGCGATGGCCGCTGCGGACGCGGCGATGAGCTTGGTCGGTCTCATGATCCTGATCCTTGCGTCACGGGCTTTGTCAGGCGTAGCAACGCGGTCCAGCCCAATATAGATGCAAGCAGGGCCTCTTTGAGGCGCCTCGGTTAACGGACCTCGCCATCGTCGCCGAAACGACACACACCGGAGACAACGCCCCGCCGTTCACGGTGTCGGAGCTCTCCGCCGCCCTGCGCCGCACGCTCGAGGACCGGTTCGGCTACGTCCGGCTGAGGGGCGAGATCTCCAAGTGCACCCACCACGGGTCGGGCCACGTCTATCTGACGCTGAAGGACGACAACGCCTGCATCGACGGCGTGGTCTGGCGCGGTTCGGTCAAGAACCTCGCCTGCCGGCCCGAGCAGGGACTGGAGGTGATCGTCACCGGCAAGATCACCTCCTATCCGCAGCGGTCGTCCTACCAGATCGTCATCGACACCATGGAGCCGGCGGGCGTCGGCGCCCTGCTGGCGCAGCTCGAGCGGCTGAAGGCGCAGCTGAAGTCGGAGGGGCTGTTCGACGCCGCGCGCAAACGGCCGATCCCGGCCATTCCGACGGTGGTGGGCGTGATCACCAGCCCGACCGGCGCGGTCATCCGGGACATCCTGCACCGCATCCGCGACCGCTGGCCCTGCCGGGTGCTGGTCTGGCCCTGCGTGGTCCAGGGGGATCAAGCTGCGGTTCAGGTCGCGGCGGCGGTAAAGGGCTTCTCCAGCCTGCCGGAAGACGGCCCCATCCCGCGCCCGGACGTACTGATCGTGGCGCGTGGCGGCGGGTCGGTGGAGGACCTGTGGCCTTTCAACGACGAGGCCCTGGCCCGCGCGGTTGCGGCCTGTCCCCTGCCGGTCATCTCTGCGGTGGGCCACGAGACCGACACCACCCTGATCGACTTCGTGTCGGACCGACGCGCCCCCACGCCGACGGCGGCCGCCGAGATGGCTACGCCGGTGCTGACAGACCTGAAGGCGCAGCTGGCCGACTTCGACCGGCGAATGCAGCGCTGCACAGGCCGGGCGATCGAACTGAGGCGCACGCGCCTGACCGGCGTCTCGGCGCGGCTGCCCAGCCGGGCCGACCTGTTCGGGCGGCGCGAGCAGCGGCTGGATCAGGCCTCGGCGCGGCTGTCCTCGGCGCTGCAGGCCAATGCGGCGGCCCATGAACGAGCCCTGCTGCGGGTGGCGTCTCGCCTGTCGCCGACGGCCCTGAGGCGGCCCATCGACCAGCAGGCCGAGCGGCTGGCGGCGCTGGACCGGCGCGCGTCTCAGGCCTTGCGGCAATGGCTGAGGGAGCGGGAACAGCGGCTGTCGGGGGTGGCGCGGCGGCTGCCGTCCATGGACCGGCCAGTCAGGCAGGCGCTGGGCCGACTCGACGAACTGGGCCGCCGGTCGCAGTCGGCGCTCGGCCGGCTGCAGCGGCGCGAGGCGGAGCGGTTGGAGCGGCTGAGCCGGCTGTTCCTGTCACTCGATCCGGACCGGCCGCTCGAGCGCGGCTTCGCGCGGGTGCACCTGGCCGATGGACGGCTGGTGCGCTCGGCGGGGCAGCTGGCAGCCGGCGATGCGCTGTCGCTGAAGTTCCGCGACGGCGACGCCGCAGCGGTGGTCACCGGCGGAGAGCCGCGCAAGGCTGCTTCGCTCAAGAAGGCGAAGGCCCCGCCACCCGGGCAGGGCGACCTTTTCTAGGGCCTTCTCCCCCGGAGGGGAGAAGGGATGTCAGGCGGTCCCTTCGGTCCCCGTCAGGTCGGTCCAGAAGCGCTTGGCCTTCTTGAAGAAGCCGGCGTGCTTGGGATGCTGGCGATCGCCGCAGGTTTCGCCGAGCTCGCGCAGGAGCTCCTTCTGACGGGCGGTGAGGTTGGTCGGGGTCTCGACGAACAGCTCCACGACCAGGTCGCCGCGGCGGCGGCCCTGGAGGTCGGGCATGCCCTTGCCCTTGATGCGGACGGTCCGGCCCGTCTGGGCGCCCTCAGGCACCTGGACCGAGGCGCGACACTGGCCGTCGCAGGCTTCTGAGGACAGGCACGGCGCCTCGATCTCGCCGCCGAGCGCGGCCGTCGCCATGGGCACAGGCACGGTGCACAGCAGGTCCAGCCCGTCGCGCTCGAACAGCTCGTGTGGCTTGACCGACAGGAAGACATAGAGGTCGCCGCGCGGGCCGCCGCGCCGGCCGACATCGCCCTCGCCGGCTAGGCGGATGCGCGAGCCGTCGTCGACGCCAGCGGGAATCTTGAGCGCCATGCGGCGGGTCTTCCGCACCTGGCCGCGGCCGTGACAGGCCGTGCAGGGCTCGGCGATCACGCGGCCCTGACCGCCGCAGCGGGGGCAGGTGCGCTCGACCTGGAAGAAGCCGTTGGCCTGGCGGACCCGGCCGTGGCCGCCGCAGGTCGTGCACTGGGTCGGCTGGGAGCCCGGCTTCGCGCCCGAGCCCTCGCAGGGTTCGCAGACAGCGGCCGAGGCCACGTCGATCTCGACCTCGGAGCCGCGATAGGCCTGCTCCAGGCTGATCTCCAGGTCATGGCGCAGGTCCGCGCCGCGCTGGGGCCCGGCCGAGCGCTGCTGGGCCGCCCGATTGAACATGTCGCCGAAGACGTCGCCGAACACTTCGGAGAAGATGTCGTTGACGTTGTCGAAGCCGCGCGCGCCGCCGAAGCCGCCCGCGCCGTTCACGCCCGCGTGGCCGAAGCGGTCATAGGCCGCCCGCTTGTCGGGATCCGACAGGACGGAATAGGCCTCGTTGATTTCCTTGAACTTGGCGGCCGAGTTCTCGCAGCCGCCGTTACGGTCCGGATGGTGTTCCATCGCGGCCTTGCGGAACGCCGCCTTGAGCGCTGCGGCGTCGGCCGACCGGTCGACCCCCAGCGTCTGATAATAGTCCTGCGCCATAACCCGTTACGCCCCAATCAGGTCGGCGCTCCTGCCAGAGGGCAGGAGCGCCTCGAACCCTAAGCCGACTGCTTCTGGTCCTGATCCTGGTCCTGCTCGGTGACGTCCTCGAACTCCGCGTCGACCACGCCGTCATCCGAGCCGCCGGCCGAGGCCTCACCAGCCTCAGCCTGACCGGCCTGAGCCTTGTACATCGCCTCGCCCAGCTTCATCGAAGCCTGGACCAGCGCATTGGTCTTGGCTGTGATGTCGGCGGCGTCCTCGCCGTCCTTGGCCGCCTTGAGGGCGTCCAGAGCGGTCTGGATTTCATTGCGGTCGGCCTCGGAGACCTTGTCGCCGTGCTCGGCCAGGGCCTTCTCGGTCGAATGGACGGCGGCGTCGGCCTGGTTACGGGCCTCGACCAGTTCCTTGCGCTGCTTGTCAGCCGCCGCGTTGGCCTCGGCTTCCTTGACCATGCGGTCGATGTCGTCGTCCGACAGGCCGCCGTTGGCCTGGATGCGGATCGACTGCTCCTTGTTGGTCGCCTTGTCCTTGGCGGTCACGTGGACGATGCCGTTGGCGTCGATGTCGAAGGTGACCTCGACCTGCGGCATGCCGCGCGGCGCCGGCGGGATCCCCATCAGGTCGAACTGGCCGAGGATCTTGTTGTCGGCCGCCATGGGGCGCTCGCCCTGGAAGACGCGGATGGTCACCGCCGACTGGTTGTCTTCGGCGGTCGAGAAGACCTGGGACTTCTTGGTCGGGATGGTGGTGTTGCGTTCGATCAGCGGGGTGAACACGCCGCCGAGGGTCTCGATGCCGAGGGTCAGCGGGGTCACGTCGAGTAGCAGCACGTCCTTGACGTCGCCCTGCAGCACGCCAGCCTGGACCGCGGCGCCCAGCGCCACGACCTCGTCGGGATTCACGCCCTTGTGCGGCTCCTTGCCGAAGAAGGCCTTCACCGCCTCCTGCACCTTGGGCATGCGGGTCATGCCGCCGACCAGAACGACCTCATCGATGTCCGAGGCCTTCAGGCCGGCGTCCTTGAGGGCCTTCTGGCAGGGCTCGATCGTGCGCTGGACCAGGTCCTCGACGAGGGCCTCAAGCTTGGCGCGCGACAGCTTGATGTTCAGGTGCAGCGGGCCGGACGCATTCATCGAGATGAAGGGCAGGTTGACCTCGTACTGGGTGACCGAGGACAGCTCCTTCTTGGCCTTTTCGGCCTCTTCCTTGAGGCGCTGCAGGGCCAGCTTGTCGGAGCGCAGGTCGACGCCCTGCTCCTTCTTGAACTCGTCGGCCAGGTAGTCGACCAGACGCAGGTCGAAGTCCTCGCCGCCCAGGAAGGTGTCGCCGTTGGTCGACTTCACCTCGAACACGCCGTCGCCGATCTCCAGGATCGAGACGTCGAAGGTGCCGCCGCCGAGGTCGTAGACAGCGATCTTCTTGCCTTCGTTCTTCTCCAGGCCATAGGCCAGCGCGGCCGCAGTCGGCTCGTTGATGATGCGCAGGACTTCGAGCCCGGCGATCTTGCCGGCGTCCTTGGTCGCCTGGCGCTGGGCGTCGTTGAAATAGGCGGGAACCGTGATGACGGCCTTGGTGACCGTCTCGCCGAGGTGGGCCTCGGCGGCCTCCTTCATCTTCTGCAGGATGAAGGCGGAGATTTCCTGGGGCGAGTAGTCCTTGCCGTGGGCGCGGACCCAGGCGTCGCCGTTCGGGCCCTTGACGATCTCGTAGGGCACCATGCCCTTGTCTTTCGCCACAACGGGGTCGTCGTAGGTGCGGCCGATCAGGCGCTTGATGGCGAAGAAGGTGTTGGCCGGATTGGTCACGGCCTGGCGCTTGGCCGGCTGGCCGACGATGCGCTCGCCGTCCTCGGCGATGCCGACCACCGACGGGGTGGTCCGGGCGCCTTCGGCGTTCTCGATGACCTTGGGATTCTTCCCATCCATCACGGCGACGCACGAGTTGGTGGTGCCGAGGTCGATGCCGATGATCTTGCTCATGGACCTGTCTCTAGTCTCCATTTCGGCGGACGGATCAGCGGCCTGACCATTCAGCGCCGTCAGCGCCCGTCCCCAGGGGTTTGTTATCGGTCTCGGTTCCGCCAGAGGCCTGGACGAAACCCATGGCGGCCATATGGGAAAGTCCGCACGCGCCGCAAGGGGATGCCTCGCCCTAAGAGGGTCTGGCTCGGCCTCCGACAGGGCCGTCCGACCTCGAAAAATGAGACTCGTAAAACGTCGGTTTTTGACAGACGGTGAATTTCGCCCGGCTTCTCGGGTGACGCGGGGCCGTTGCGCCCACGGGGGAACCACAATGCTTCAGTATGCTCGCCGCGCGCTGGTCGGCGCGGCCATCATCGCGGCCATCGGCACCGGGGCCCTTGCCCAGGACGGCTATGACCGCAACGTGCGGGTCATCAACAGCACCGGGGTGACCTTGACCCACCTCTACTCCACCAACTCCGGCCGTGCCGACTGGGGCGGCGACCTGCTCGGCTCGAGCGTGATTCCGTCCGGCTCGGGCGTGGTCGTCGACTTCGACGACGGCACCGGCGCCTGCCTGTTCGACATCCGGGCCCGCTTCGCCGACGGCGACGTCGTCGATCGCCGGCAGATCAACGTCTGCCAGGTCAGCACCCTCACCTTTAACTGATCGATCCAGCCACGCTGGTAGGGGCGGTCCGCCAGGGCCGCCCTTCGTTCGTTCAGGCCGCCTGCGTCTCCGGCGTGTCGAGCGCGGCCTGGCCGTTCAACACGGCCTCCAGGGCGCCCAGCAGAGTGGCGGGGGTCAGGGGCTTGGCCACGAACCAGGTCATGCCGGCGGCGGCGCAGGCGGCGACGTCCTCTTCGGAGGTGTCGGCGGTGACGGCGATGACCGGGACATGCTGGTTGGCGCCGGATGTGGCGCGCAGGCGCCGCGTGGTCTCGCGGCCGTCCAGCTCCGGCATGCGCACGTCCATGAAGATGACATCGAAGGCTTCGGCTTGGGCGGCGGCCAGGGCGGCCATGCCGTCGGCGGCCTGGGTGATCTCGCACCCCAGCGGCTGGAGGATCAGCTGCACCGCGCGGCGGTTGATGTCGTGGTCGTCCACGACGAGGACGCGCAGGGGCCGGCCCTCGTCCTCCTCGTCCGCTGGCGCGTGGGGCGGCGCCGGCGCAGGCGGCGCCTCAGCTTCGATCGGCTCGGCTTCGACCGGCGTGACAGTCGGCAGGGGCGTGAAACCGGCCGCATAGGTGCGCACGTCCGGGATGGCGGTGGCCAGCACGGGCGCCTCGGCGGTCGGCAGGACCAGCGCCAGGGTGAAGGCCGATCCTTCGCCTTTCACGCTTCGGGCCGTCAGGCGGCCGCCCATCAGCTGGGCCAACTCGCGGCTGATCCACAGGCCCAGCCCCGATCCGCCGTGGCGGCCGCTGACGCCGGACTGTGTCTGGTCGAAGGGCCGAAACAGGCGGGAAACCTGGGCCTCGTCCATGCCGGCGCCGGTGTCGGCCACCTCGACGATCAGGGCGCAGGCGCCGCCGTCGGCCTCCCAGGCGTTCAGCCGCACCCGTACCTCGCCCTCGACGGTGAACTTCACGGCGTTGGACAGCAGGTTGTTCAGGATCTGACGGACCCGGACGGGATCGCCCTCGACCCAGGCGGGCACGCGCGCTCCGCCCTCGACGAGGAGGCGCACGCCCTTGCCGGCGGCTTGCCCCTGCCAGAAGCGGCAGGCCCGCGCGAGCAGGTCGCGCAGGTTGAACACGACCGGCTCGATCTCCATCCGGCCGGCCTCGATTCGGGCGTGGTCCAGCAGGTCGTCGAGCAGCCGGTTCATCATCTGGCCGGCGTCGAGGATCAGGGCGGCGTTGGAGCGGGCCGTGGCGTCATGCGCCTGGCGGCCGAGCTCGGTGGCCCCGGTCAGGATGGCCGACAGGGGCGTCCTGAGGTCGTGGCCGACCGAGGCGATGAAGGCGGACTTGCCCGAGGCGGCGGCCTCGAAGGCGGTGTTGCGCTGCTCGCTCAAACGGCGCGCCTCGCGCTCGGCCTCGGCCAGGCGCTGGGCCACCGTGTGGGAGGCGAAGACGAAGCCGGCGAAAGCCAGGCAGGCGATGGTCACGGCGGTCACGAGGTTCGTGTCGGCGCCCAGCGCGACCATCTGCATGGGGGTGAAGGCCAGATAGGCGAAGATCGGCGTCAGCGTCATGCCCAGCACCAGCCGCGAGCCGGCCGTGCTCATGACGACACTGGTGGCGCCGCCGGCGAGGATCAGGACTGCGCAGATTCCGCCCGCCAGGCCGCCCTGTTGCCACATGGGGATGGAGACCGCGCCGTAGACCGTGGTCGAGAGCGCCATGGTGAGGCAGCCCAGGGCCTTGCGCCACCCGGGCAAGGTCATGACCTTGCCAGAGGTGATGGGCTCGAAGACCCAGGCGTCGAACATCTGGGTCGTGATGAAGAGCAGGGTCCAGGCGACGGCCGTCTCGACGCCGACGATCGGCTCGAACACCAGGGTGCCGACCACCCCGATGACGCAGCGGACCACGAGGTTCTTGCGCCTCTGCGTCACGCCCGCGGCGAAGGCCGCTTCCGCACGATCCGGCTCGTTGGCCATGAACGCCTTGTCCCACCCGAGAAGCCAACCGAGGCTTCGCACCCCACCCGGATAGCGGACCGCGCCTAATATCTGGTCAACGGTGCGGACCGAGTTCCGTCGCAAGCCGCTCGAAGAGAGTCTCAGGCCCCTTCAACTCGCATTCCCAGACCACCAGCGGGCGCCAGCCGAGCGCGGTCAGCTCGGCCTGGTTGCGGGCGTCGCGCGCGACGTTCCTGGCGATCTTGGCCCGCCAGTACTCTGCGTTGGCCTTGGGCTGGCGCGCTCCGCGCGGACAGTCATGGCCGTGCCAGAAGCAGCCGTGCACGAAGACGGCGGCACGGCGGCCGGGCAGGACGATGTCGGGGGTCCCGGGCAGGTCCCTGCGGTTCAGCCGGTAGCGATAACCGGCTGACCACAGGAGGCTGCGCACCGCGCGCTCCGGCCCGGTGTCGCGGCCCTTGACGCGGGCCATGACCTCCGAGCGCTTGGCGGCGGAATAGACGTCGGTCAGAGCTGTTCCAGCAGATAGTCCGCCGACGAGACGCGGAATTCACCCGCCTGTTCGACGTTCAGCGACTTCACCACGCCGTCCTCGACGATCATGGAATAGCGCTGCGAGCGCGGGCCCATGCCGAACTTGGAGCCGTCCATCTCCAGGCCCAGCGCCTTGGTGAAGTCGCCGTTGCCGTCGGCCAGAAGCGCGACCTCGTCCTTCACGCCCTGGTCCTGGCCCCAGGCGCCCATGACGAAGGCGTCGTTGACCGAGACGCAGGCGATCTTGTCGACGCCCTTGGCCTGCAGCTCGCCGGCCTTCTCCTTGAAGCCGGGCAGGTGCTTGGCCGAGCAGGTCGGGGTGAAGGCGCCGGGCACGGCGAACAGGGCCACGGTCTTGCCGGCGAAGAAGTCGTCGGTCTTCACCTGCTGGGGACCGTCCCCGGTCATGGTCATCAGGGTGGCGGAGGGAATGCGGTCGCCGACTTGAACGGTCATGGGAGGATCTCGATCAGTTGCCCGACCGCCACGCGCGGCCGCTGGTGAGATAGGCGCGAGGCGTCCGCGCGCCAAGGCGCCTTGAAGCCGTCGCCGTCCGCAACCATCATCGAGGGGTGACCGAGACCTCCAGCCTCGTCGGACGCCTGCTGCTGGCCATGCCAGGCATCGGCGACCCGCGCTTCGAGCAGGCCGTGATCCTCGTCTGCGCCCACGATGTCGACCACGCCATGGGCATCCGCCTGAACGAGGCGGCCGAGGATCTGCCGCTGGGCCTGCTGTTCGAACGGCTGGGCGTGGAGGGGCGGCCGGTCGATCCCGCCCAGGCGGTGCTGGCCGGCGGTCCTGTCGAACAGGAACGCGGCTTCGTGCTGCACACCGACGACCATTTCGACCGCAACGCCTCCCTCGCCGTCGGCGAGGGGCTGGCGATCACCGCCACGCGCGACGTGCTCAAGGCCATGACCGATCCGTCCACGGCGCCGCGCCGCTCGGTGCTGGCGCTGGGCTATGCCGGCTGGGGCGAGGGCCAGCTTGACGAGGAGCTGCGGGAAAACGTCTGGCTGACGGCCGACGCCGACGACGACATCCTGTTCGACCAGGATCACGACACCAAATGGGCCCGCGCCATCGCCCGCATAGGGGTCGATGTCGCGCATCTGTCGGGGCAGGCCGGCACGGCCTGACACCTAGCGGCTGCGCGCCTTGATCGGGGCGTAGCCGTCCACGAGGCTTTCGTTGAGATAGACCTCGGCGTCGTTGGCGGCGAGCGCAGGCGCATAGCCGAAGCCCTGGCCGTAGTGGCAGCCGACCGACAGCAGCTGGCTGGCCAGCTGGGCGTTCTCGACGCCCTCGGCGACCACCTCGAGCGACAGGTCGCGGCCCAGGTTCACCACCGAGCGGACGATCTTCGCCGAGCCCTCGTCCTGGGTCATGGTCAGAACGAAGTAGCGGTCGATCTTCAGTGTATCGAAGGGCAGGCGCGCCAGGTAGGTCAGGGACGAGAAGCCGGTCCCGAAGTCGTCGAGCGCCAGCGAGGCGCCGGCCTCGCGCAGCTTCTGCAGCGTCACCGCCGCGCGGTTGGTGTCGCGCATGATGTCGCTCTCGGTGACCTCGAGCTTCAGGGCGCCGGGCCTGAGGCGGGCTTCCGAGATGATGCGGGCGACGTCCTCGACCAGGCCGTGGCGTTCGATCTCGCCGGACGACAGGTTCACGCTGACGAACAGCTTGCCCGAGGTCGGGTGGCGCTCCTGCCACTCGGCCAGCTGGCGCGCGGAGGTGCGCATCATCATCAGGCCGAGGTCGTTCATCAGACCCATCTCGGCGGCGAGCGTCAGGAACTCGTCGGGCGGCACCAGGCCGCGCTTTGGATGGCGCCAGCGGGCCAGGGCCTCAAAGCCGGCCACCGCCCCGTTCGCGAGGTTCACGATGGGCTGGTAGAAGGGCTCGATCTCGCCGCGCACGAAGGCGTTGCGCAGGTCGGATTCCAGCGCCAGCCGCGACAGGCTGTCGGACTCCAGGGCGCGGCCATAAGCGGCGGCGCCGCCGCGGCCCACCGTCTTGGCCTGCTCGACCGCCAGCTCGGCCCGGCGCAGCAGCTCGGCCGCATCCGGGGCGTCGGGTCCGCCCTCGGCGCGCACGGCGCCGATCGACAGGGTCGGATAGATGTCGAAGCCCGCGACCCGGAGCGGCTGCTCGAGTGCGCCGCGCAGGCGGTCGGACGGGCGCACGGGCCCGGACTTCACCAGGATGGCGAACTCGTCCTCGCCGATGCGGGCGGGCAGGCTGTCGGCGGAAAAGGCGGACTTCATCCGGGCGCCGAGCGCGGCCAGCACCATGTCGGCGCGGTCGTGGCCCAAGGCCTCGTTCAGACGACGCAGGCGGTCGAGGTCGGCCACCACCAGCTCGTAGTCACCCGGCTGGATCAGCGCCTCGGCCACGCGCACGAGGAAGGCCTTGCGCTCCAGCAGGCCGGTGAGGGTGTCGTATCCGGCCCCGCCGAAGCGCGACTCCACGGCCGCCACGCCGGAGGCGCGCAGCCCGTCCTCCAGCCAGACGCCGCGCCACAGACAGCTTTCGGCGCCGCGCATGCGCAGCCGCAGCGCGATCTCGGTTCCCTCGGCCTGGGGTTTGAGGATCTGTTCGGCGATGGCCCGGTCCTGCGGCAGGGCGAGCGCCGCGAAGGCCGCGCCGGTGCATTCGGGCGCCAGGGGCCCCAGGCCCAGCGTCCGGGTCGCGCCGGTGAAGCGCATGAGATTGTCTGCGGGACACCATGTCCACAGGGCGACACCCGCCGCCGCCAGGGCTTCCAGCGACGTCGTCGAATCCCATGCGAGACTTCTGGACCTTTCGGTCAAGTCGCACCTTGCCCCAGGAGGCTACTCCTCCCGCCCGGACCCCTCACGGACGAGGCCGAACAGGAGATGGTCTCGCCACACGCCGTTAATTTTCAAATAAGCGCGGGCTTTCCCTTCGAGTTCAAAGCCGCAGCGCTCGAGCACGCCGCGCGATCCGGCGTTGGACGGCAGGCAGGCGGCCTCGACACGGTGAAGGTTGAGCCGATCGAAGGCGAAACGGGTGATGGCCGCGACCGCCGCCGAGGCGTGTCCGCGCCGCACATAGGGCTGGCCGATCCAGTAGCCGAGCGTGCCGGTCTCGGCCACGCCGCGCCGGATGTTGGACAGGGTCACGCCCCCCACCAGGGTGTCGTCCTCGTCGCGGAAGACGAAGAAGGGGTACGCCGTCCCCAGGTCCATTTCGCGCGCATAGATGGCCAGCCGGCGCTTGTAGGCGGGCCGGGTCAGGTCGTCTTCCGGCCAGGCTGGCTCCCAGGGCTGGAGGAAGTGACGGGACCGGTCCCTCAGCTGCGACCAGGCGGCGTAGTCGCCCTGGCGCGGCGGCCTGAGCGTCACACCATCGCCCCTGACGATCAGGGTGGGGTCCGGCGTGATCCAGTCGAGCAGGGCCATGCCCGGACGATAGCTCAGGCTGCGGCCTGACCGAACAGGCTTCGTGAGAACGCGTCGGGGGCCTTGCCGGCGGCCTTCGGCCCGACGACGGCGGCGGCCGAGCGGCCCGGCTCAAGCAGACGCGCCGCGACCCGCTTCAGGTCGTCGGGGGTGACCGCCCTCACCTTTCCGGCGGTCTCCTCGGCGGGAAGCGGCCGGCCCCAGGTCAGCGCCTGGAAGGCGTGGCGCTCGGCGCGCTGGGCCGGGCTCTCCAGGCTCATGTAGAGGCCCGCCAGCGCCTGGGCGCGGGCGCGCGAGAGCTCGGCGTCGGTCACCCCGTCGCTCAGCCGCGCGAGGGCCTCGCCGGCAAGCTGGGCCATGTCGGCGGCCTTGTCCGGCGCCGTGCCCGCGTAGACGTTCACCAGGCCGGCGTCGCCGAAGGTCTCGAATCCCGCGTCGACCGCATAGGCCAGGCCCCGCTCCTCCCTGGCCTCCTGGAAGAGGCGGGACGCCATGCCGCCGCCGAGGACTTCGACCAGCAGGGCGAGCGCGGGCGTGTCCGGATCGGTCGAGGCCAGGCCGGGGAGCTGGAAGACGAGATTGGCCTGTTCGATGCGGCGCGCGTCCCCTGCGGCGCCGCCGACGAAGCGGGCCGGCTCGGGCGCGCCGCCGCCGCCGCCGGGCGCCTCGCCGAACCAGCGCTCGGCCAGGGTCAGCAGCTCGGCCTCATCGACCGCTCCGGAAACCGAGACCACCATCCGCTCAGGCGCATAGAGGCGCGCGCGCCAGTCGGACACGGCGGCCCGGTCGGCGTGTTTGAGGCTGTCGTTGGTGCCCAGGATCGGCCGGCCCAGCGGCTGGCCGGCGAAGGCCTGGCCCTGCGCGAGGTCGAAGACGCAGTCGTCGGGCGTATCGAACGCCTCGGCGATCTCCTGGGCGACGACGTCCTTCTCGCGCTCGATCTCGACGGGATCTAGCGTCGGCCGGAACATCAGGTCCGACAGGCTGGACAGCGCCAGCTCCAGGTCGCCTTCGAGAACCCGGGCGTGGAAGCTCGTCCGCTCCTGGCCGGTGTCGGCGTTGAGCGAGCCGCCGGCGTTCTCGATCCGCTCGATCAGGGCGCGGGCGTCGCGGCCACCGGCCCCCTTGAAGACCAGATGCTCGAGCAGGTGCGACCAGCCCGAGCGGGCCTCGTCCTCCCAGCGCGCGCCGCCGGTGACGCTGACCGTAACGGCCAGGGTGCGCAGGCCCGGCATGGGATCGGCCACGACCTTCAGGCCGCTCGGGAGAATATGCTGGGCGGTCATGAACGCAGTCGGCGGCGGAGCAGGGCGACATAGACGCCGATCAGGGCGGCGGCGAGGCCGAACCAGGTGAGGGCGTAGCCGAGGTGATTGTTGCTGAAGGCCGCCGGCGGCGCCGAGGGACGCAGCGCCAGCCACTCCGGATTGGTGGAGTTCAGGGCGAAGATCACATACGGCCCCGCCACCTCATCGAGACCGAGCGCCGCCGACATGGCCTGCGGGTCACGGCCATAGAAATGGACGCCTTCCGGCGCGGGCGTCATCCAGCCCGGCGGCGGGGTTTCCCGCAGCACGCCCTCGACCACGAAGGGCGCGGTCGAGGGGCCGACAGGGGGGCGCGCGGAAATCGTATCGGCGACGAAGCCTCGGTCGACCAGGAAGGGGAAGTCGAAGCCGGACGGCCGACAGGCCGAGATCAGGCGCACGCCGGCCTGGCCGTCCTCGATGGCGCGGAGTTCGACATAGGGCGCGGCCGCCAGCCCCGGGCACTGCAGCCGGACGCGGCGGAACTCGGGATTTCCTTCGGAGAAGGCTTGGCTAAGCGGGACGGGCGGCAAAGTCTCGGCCCGCGCCGCCTGGGCGATCAGCCCCTCCTTCCACATCAGCCGCTGGACCTGCCAGACGCCGAGCGCCAGCAGCATCGCCAGGACGGCGGCGCAGGCCGCCGTCAGGACATAGGGAAAGCGCCGGTCAGACATGCCGTCCGCCTGCCCCGTGGTGAAACTGCAGCGCGACGAGGACGCCCTTGAAGGGCCTGAGCAGGGCCAGACAGACGACCACGGTCAGGGGCAGCCAGAGAATGAGGTGGACCCAGGTCGGCGGCCGGAAGGCGATCGTGACGAGAAGCGCCAGGAAACCCACGATCGCGCCCGCCACCAGGATGACGAAGACGGCCGGCCCGTCACCGCTGTCGGCGCGGCTGAGATCGAAGCCACAGCTCGCGCAGCGGGGCCGAACCGTCAGGAACCCCTCGAAGAGGGGGCCCTGGGCGCAGTTCGGACAGCGGCCGCGAAGGCCCGCCACCAGGCTGGTCTTGAGTCCCCCGTCAGGAGCCTCAGCCGTGGCTGCCTCCACCGAAGGCGACGTAGACGAAGGCGAAGAGGAATAGCCAGACCACGTCCACGAAGTGCCAGTACCAGGCCGCCGCCTCGAAGCCGAAATGCTTCTGCGGCGTGAACTGGCCGGCCAGAAGGCGCAGCAGGCAGACGGTCAGGAACAGCGTCCCGATCAGGACGTGGAAGCCGTGGAAGCCGGTGGCCAGGAAGAAGACCGAGCCATAGAGGCCGGAGTTGGCCGCTTCGTCACTGAAGAACAGGCCTTCGTGCAGGATGTGGTTGTACTCATAGGCCTGGACGGCGGTGAACAGCACGCCAAGCGCGATGGTGATGCCCAGTCCGATCTTGGCCGCCTTGCGGTCGCCGACCTGCAGCGCGTGGTGGGCCCAGGTCACCGTGGTGCCCGACAGCAGCAGGATCACGGTGTTGAGGAAGGGCAGGTGCCAGGGGTCCAGGGTCTCGACGCCCTGCGGCGGCCAGTTGGACCAAGCGGCGCGGACTTCCTCGATAGACGACAGCGTCCGGTGCTCGTTCCAGAGCGCCATCTCGAAGAACATCCAGAAGAAGGCCGCGAAGAACATGATCTCCGAGGCGATGAACAGCACCATCCCGTAGCGCAGGCCGATCGACACCACCGGCGTGTGGTCGCCCTGACGGCTTTCCTTGATGACGTCGCCCCACCAGCCGACCATCGAATAGAGCACGCCGGCGAAGCCCGCGAAGAAGACGTAGGACGTGCCAGCAGGCAGGCCGAACAGTCCCTTCATCCAGGCGACGGCGCCCACGAACATCACCGTCACGGCGATCGAGGCGACCAGCGGCCAGGGGCTGGGATTGACCAGGTGGTAGTCGTGGCGAACGGCGTCGTGGGCCATGGTCTCTCTGGGGGCTTGAATCCAGTGGGTCCGGCTATAGCGAGGCGGAAGCGGCTTCGCCAGAGGCAGCGAGCGCCTCATCGAAACCTTCGGCCGGATAGAAGGTGTAGCTGAGCACGATGTCGCGGATTCCGCGGCCCTCGGGCTCGGTCTCTATGGTCTCGTCGATGAAGTACTGGATGGGGAACTCCATCGTCTCGCCGGGCTGTAGCGTCTGGGCCTCGAAGCAGAAGCAGCGCAGCTTCAGGAAGTACGGGCCGGCCTGCTCGGGCACGACGTTGTAGGCGGCGATGCCGGCCACCGGCCGGTCCGAGGTGTTGGTCACCCGGAAGAAGGCCAGCTTGCTCTCGCCGACGCGCACGGTCTGGCGCACCTGCTCGGCCTCGAAGGTCCAGGGCAGGCCGCCGCGCACATTGGTGTCGAATCGGACGGTGATCTCGCGCTCCAGCACGCGCTCGGGCGCGGCGGTGGCGCGCATGGTCGTGCCGTCGAAGCCGGTCACCTGGCAGAACAGGCGATAGAGCGGCACCGCGGCGAAGGCGGCCCCGGTCATGAAGACGGTGACCGCCACGCAGATCAGGGCGACCTTGGCGTTCCGGTTCATCCCGCGCTCGCAGCCAGGTTGGACATCAGGCGAAGCACGGTGATGGTGAAGACCAGCACCACAAACAGCACCAGCGCGCCTGCGATGGCCCAGTTGCGGCGCTTGCGGGCGGCGAGTTCCTCGGGGGTCATTGTCATGCTCCGGCGGTCAGGCCCTGTTCGACC
Organism: uncultured Brevundimonas sp.; assembly: GCA_966210875.1. Lineage (GTDB taxonomy): Bacteria > Pseudomonadota > Alphaproteobacteria > Caulobacterales > Caulobacteraceae > Brevundimonas. The sequence goes on from CBIHLR010000016.1 coordinate 20,773, forward strand.
AGCAGGGCCGCGAACAGGGCGAAGAGATAGACGATGGAATAGGCGAACAGGTTGCGGGCGGCCTTGGCCTCCGCACGCACGTCATACAGCGCGGCCTCGCGGCCGACAGCCTCGGCCTTGTCCGGCGTATCGCCGGCCCGGCTCATGTAAAGGCGCGCCGCCAGCAGCAGGAACAGCGCTCCGCCCGCGACCGACACCGCCATATAGAGCATCCCGCCGAGGCCCACGAAGGCAGGCAGCACCGCGACGGGGACCAAGACCAGCGAATAGATCAGGATCTGCAGCCGGGTCGACTTCGCGCCCCTTGCCACCGGCATCATCGGAATGCCGGCCTTGGCGTAGTCGCCGGCTGAATAGAGCGCCAGCGCCCAGGAGTGCGGCGGGGTCCACAGGAAGATGATCAGGAACAGGAGCCAGGCCTGCCAGGGCGCCTCGCCCGTCGCCGCGGCCCAGCCGATCACTGGCGGGAAGGCGCCGGCCGCGCCGCCGATGACGATGTTCTGGGGCGTTCGCCGCTTCAGCACCAGGGTGTAGAGCCCGGCGTAATAGACGATGGTCAGGGCCAGCAGCCCGCCGGCCATCCAGTTCACGCCCAGCCCCAGCAGGGTCACGGACGCCACCGACAGGATCACGCCATAGGCCAGGGCGTCGCCCTTGGGCACGCGCCCGGCGGCCACGGGCCGGCCGCGGGTGCGCCGCATCAGGGCGTCGGTCGAGCCTTCGAGCGCCATGTTGAGCGCGCCCGCCGCCCCGGCGCCCAGCGCGATGCAGAGCACGGCGATGGCGGCGGTCAGCGGGGCCATGTCGCCCGGCGCGCACACGAGCCCGGTCAGCGCCGTGAAGACCACGAGCGACATGACCCGCGGCTTCAGGAGCTGGATGTAGTCCTGCGGCTCGGCGGCCGGGCGCGGGACGGGGGCGGCTTCTGACATGGCTCTCAAATGGACGGCGGGGACGGCGGGCCTCTCGGCCCCCGTCCCCTCCCCCTTAGGTTTCCGGTCGGCGGATCAGACCCGCCGGCCCGCTAGTGATGGTCGTCGTGCTTGATCACCGGCGGGGTGTTGAACTGGTGGAACGGCGGCGGGGACGGCAGCGTCCACTCCAGCGTCGTGGCGCCCTCGCCCCAGGGGTTGGCCTCGCACGGACGGCGGCGGATCATCGCCTCGATCAGCATGACGAGGAACACGCCCACGCCGACCAGGGTGATGACGTAACCGATCGACGAGACCTGGTTCCACAGGGTGTAGGCGTCCGGATAGTCGATGTAGCGGCGCGGCATGCCCTGCAGGCCGAGGAAGTGCTGCGGGAAGAACACCAGGTTCACGCCGACGAACATGATCCAGAAGTGCGCGGCGCCGAGGAACTCGTTGTACTTCACGCCCCACATCTTCTCGAACCAGTAGTAGAAGCCGGCGAAGATCGCGAAGACGGCGCCCAGCGACAGCACGTAGTGGAAGTGGGCCACCACGTAATAGGTGTCGTGCAGGGTGTAGTCGATGCCGGCGTTGGCCAGGACCACGCCGGTGACGCCGCCCAGGGTGAACAGGAAGATGAAGCCCATCGCCCACAGCATCGGCGTCTTGAAGTCGATGGAGCCGCCCCACATCGTGGCGATCCAGCTGAACACCTTCACCCCCGTCGGCACGGCGATGATCATGGTCGCGGCGACGAAGTAGGCGCGCAGGTTCACGTTCATCCCGACCGTGTACATGTGGTGCGCCCACACGACGAAGCCGATGAAGCCGATGGCGACCATGGCGTAGGCCATGGCGAGGTAACCGAAGACGGGCTTGCGGCTGAAGGTCGCCACGATGTGCGAGATCATGCCGAAGCCGGGCAGGATCAGGATGTACACCTCGGGGTGACCGAAGAACCAGAACAGGTGCTGGTACATCACCGGGTCGCCCCCGCCCGACGGGCTGAAGAAGCTGGTGTCGAAGTTGCGGTCCGTCAGCAGCATGGTGATGGCGCCGGCCAGCACGGGCAGCGACAGCAGCAGCAGGAAGACGGTGACCAGGATCGACCACACGAACAGCGGCATGCGGTGCAG
>CBIHLR010000017.1:0-22760 GCA_966210875.1 uncultured Brevundimonas sp.
CGTCCCACTGTCCTGAAGCAGCTGAGGAATGCGACCGTGTCGGCTGACCGCGCCGCGCTGGTTCGCGCCTGGTTCGACGCTTGCTGGTCACGGAGCGCCCTTCGGAGCCGGGCGGACCTGACGAGACGGCAGGGTCGCCTGTGGCGGCGGATGGAGCCGACGATCCGCCGCACGCCCGCGTTGGCGCACCTGGCCGGGCGGCCGCTGTCCGAGTTTCCGGTCGTCAGGCCGCAGGACATCCGCGGCGACTTCGCACGCTGGAACACCCTCGGATTGGGCCTTGAGGAGGCGGAAGCCGCCGCCGACGCCAACGAGCGGGGTGAGCCGGGGGAGGTCCGGCCGGGGGTCGCGGTCGGCTTTTCGACGGGCTCCACGGGTCGGCGCGGCCTCTTCGTCAGCACCGCCCTGGAAAGAGGCGCCTATCTCGGCCATGCCCTGGCTCGCCTGCTCCCGGCCTCCGTGTTGCTCAAGCCCTTGCGGATCGCCTTGTGCCTGCGGGCCGGCAACCGGCTCTACAGCGACGTGGAGCAGGCCGGGCGGGTGCGGTTTCGCTTCTTCGGCCTGCAGCCCGACCGCGCTGCTCTGGAGGCCTACGAGCCGCAGGTGCTGATCGGGGCCAGCCAGGTGCTCGCGCACCTCGCCCGCGCCGGCGGCGGGGTCCGACCCGCGCGACTGTTCTATGGCGCCGAGGCCATGGGCGAACGGGAGCGAGCCTGGATCGCGACGCGCCTCGGCGTGCGTCCGGATCCGATCTATCAGGCGACGGAGGGCTTTCTCGGCTGCGCCTGCCGGTTCGGGACCCTGCATCTGAACGAGGACGTGCTCGCGGTCGAGCTCGCGCCGACTCACGCGCCGGGTTGTTTCCAGCCCATCGTCACCGACCTGCGCCGCACCAGCCAGCCGATGGTGCGGGTGCTGCTCGACGACCTGATCGAGCCCCTGGAGACGCCCTGCCCCTGTGGCTCGCCCCGGCTGGCGATCCGCGGTGTCGCGGGACGCGTCCAGGACCTGTGGACCTGGGGCAAGACGGTCGTGACCCCTCGGGAGGTCACCGAAGCGATCGAGACGGCCGTCTCGCCTGACGCCCGCTGGCTGGCCGGGGCCTCGGCGGACGGCGTGCGCCTTGAGATCGAGGCCGAGCAGGCCGGGGCCGCGACGCGCGCCCTCGGCGACCTGCTGCGCCGCCGAGGCGTGGCGGCCGACATCTCTGCCATGGCCTTGTCGACCCCTGACCGGCCCAAGCGCCGACGCGTGCGATGGCGCGATGGCTGAGCGGGTCCTGATCACCGGCGCCCGGGCGCCCGCCGCCCTGGTGGTCGCGCGCAGTTTCCAGGCCGCGGGCTTCGAGCCGCATCTCGCGGACAGTTGCCCCGCCTGGATGGCGCGGGCGTCCCGCGCGGCGGCGCGGGTGCATGCCTATGCCGCACCCCGGACCGATCCGGCGGGCTTCGCGCGCGATGTCGCCCGGCTGGTGGAGACCCTGGACCCCGTGCTGTTCGCGCCCACCTGCGAGGAGGTCTTCCACCTCGCGCCGGTCGCCGAGGCGGGCGGATGGGGGGACCGGTTTTTCGCGCCGTCCCCCAGTGTGCTGGCCGGCCTGCACTCCAAGCACAGGTTCGCCGAAACCTGCGCGGGGTTGGCCGTTCCCTCACCCCGTACGGTCCGCGTCACGGATCCAGCCGGCTTGAGAGCAGCCACGCCCGAGCCCGAACGGTGCGTGGTGAAGCGCGAATTCTCGCGGTTTGGGGTTCAGGCCCTCGTCGGACCGAGCCGCGCGCAGCTCGACCGCCTGCAGCCCAGCCCGGCCCAGTCCTGGGTGGTCCAGGATCGCATCGCCGGCGAGGAGGTCAGCTTCTACGCGGTCTGCGTCGACGGCCGGCTCACCGCCTTCTCGGCCTATCGCTCCACCTGGCGGCTGCGGGGCGGCGCCGGCTACGCCTTCGAAGCGCTTTCCGGCGATCTGATGGCCCGGCTGCGCGGTCATGCCGAGGTCCTTGCCCGCGAGGTGGTCGGGCGGGGCCAGTTCGCCTGCGACGCCATCGTGGACGCGGACGGAGAGGCCTGGCTCATCGAGTGCAATCCGCGCAGCACCAGCGGCGTCTTCCTGTTCGCCAGGCCGGACGCGCTGGCGGCGGCCATGCTCGGGCGCGAGGCGGACGACGCCCTGATCCCAGCCTGCGACGTGCGACCGGCCATGTGGCGCTATGGGCTGCCCGAGGCGCTTCGGCGTCGCGAGTTCGCGGCCTGGTCACGCCAGCTTAAGGCCGGCCGTGACGTGATCGGCGCCCCGGGTGACCGGGCGCCGGTGCTGGGGGCGATCCTGGACAGTCTCGTCTTCGCGCGCCGCGCGCGGCGGACGGGCCAGAGCCTGGAAGGCGCCATGACGGCGGACATCGAGTGGAACGGAGAGCCCGTGTGACCCCCCTGCCCGACAGCATCGCGAGGAGCTGGCAGCTGGTCTGCCTGTCGCGTGAGCTCGGCATGGGCCCGCTGGCGCGCAGGGTTGCGGGTACTCCGATCGTGCTGTTCCGCGGCCGCGACCGCCGGGCCGCCGCCCTGCTGGACCGCTGCCCGCACCGCAACTTTCCCCTGTCGGAAGGGCGGCTGCGCGACGGCGCGCTGGAGTGCCCGTACCATGGCTGGCGTTTTGGGCCCGACGGCGCCTGCCACGAGGTCCCGGGCTGTCCGCTGTCTTCCGAGGAGGGCCGCCGCCTGTCGGCCGAGCCGGTCGCCCTGATCGAGCAGCACGGCGGGGTCTTCGTCCGGCTGTCGGCCGACGGACCCGAAGACCTTCCTGACCTCGGCGAATGGGGCGCCGCTGATCACGACCACTTCTGGTGGTCCCAGGGCGTCTGGCGGGGCCGGCCGATCGACGCCATCGAGAACGTGCTCGACCCGTTCCACACCAATTTCATCCACGACGGCTTCATTCGCCGCAGCAGCCGGCGCATGCCGGTCCATCTACGCACCCGCGTCTTCGAGGACGGCATCGAGTCGGTCATCGAACAGACCCAGCCCGACCTCGGCTGGATGTCGCGCGTCTTGGAGCCGGACCGGCAGCAGAGCCGAACCCGCCTCTATGCGCCCACCACCGTCCAGGCGCGCTGGGAAGGGGCCAAGGGGCTGACTCTCTGCGTCTCGGCCTTCTTCACCCCGGTAGACAGCGGCCACCTGCGCCCCTTCGCCCGCTTCACGACGCCAAGGGGGCGAGGCCCCGGCTGGCTCAAGGAACTGGCCATCCGCGCCTTCCTCGCGCCGGTGGTGGCGCAGGACCGCCGTGCGCTGGCGCGCCAGCTCGACGGCATCGAAGCCTTCGGCGGCCCCCGCTTCCGGCAGGGCCCCGGCGATCTGCTAGGGCCGCGCGTCGCCCAACTGTTCCACGGCGAGCGGCTGGAGCCCGGCGAGGAGGGCCCGTTCGAACGGACCCTCTAGGCCGCGGCCTCGACCGCCGACCGAATGTCATCCGGCCAGGCGATCGCCTTGTGCGTCTCGAGCGAGGTCGCGACGATGCGTTGGTCAGCGCGCCAGAGGACTTCACCCGCGCGCTCGACGCGGTGCCGCAGGTCGAGCGACGAGCGGCCGACCTTTACGACGTCCAGGTGGAATTCGAGCTCGTCCCCATGAAAGCCGGGGCTCTCGAACTGCAGGTTCAGGGCGACCGTCGGCGTGCCTATGCGGCGCTCGGCGACCATCGCCGGCCAGGGGTGGCCGATGTCGGCGAAGAAGGCCTCCATCACCCCGACCATCAGGTGCAGGTAGGAGGGGAAATAGGCGATGCCGGACGGGTCGCAGTCGCCGAAGGTCAGGGTGCGGGTCGTGGTGAAGGCGGCCATGGCTGGTCATCCCACGCTGTCGGAGGCCACGCCAGCTTGAACCTTGGCGCGGGCGCGTCCACTGTCCCGGTCGGTCAGCGAGAGGGAGCCCATGCGCATCGTCTGCATCGGCGGAGGCCCCGCCGGCCTCTACTTCGCCCTGCTGATGAAGCGCCGGCGTCCGGCCCACCAGATCACCGTCGTCGAGCGCAACCGGCCGTATGACACCTTCGGCTGGGGAATCGTCTTCTCCGACCAGACGATGGAGTCGATGCGCCAATGGGACCCGGAGACGGCCTCCGCCATCGAGGACGCCTTCAACCACTGGGACGACATCGAGCTGGTCTTCAAGGGCACGCGCCAGCGCACCACGGGCCACGGCTTCGTCGGCATCGGCCGCAAGAAGATGCTCAACATCCTGCAGGACCGCTGCGTGGAGCTGGGCGTCGAACTGGTCTTCGAGCGCGAGGTCAGGAGCGACGAGGAGTTTCCGGACGCCGACCTGATCATCGCCGCCGACGGGGTGAACTCGGTCATCCGCGCCCGCTATCCGGAGGTGTTCCAGCCGGACATGCTGGTGCGGCCGAACCGCTACATCTGGCTGGGCACGGACAAGGCGTTCGACGCCTTCACCTTCGACTTCCGCCGCACCGAGCACGGCTGGTTCCAGGCCCACATCTACCGCTTCGACGAAAACACCTCGACCTTCATCGTGGAGACGACGGAAGAGGCCTTCCTCGCCCACGGGCTGGACACGGCCGACCAGGACCAGTCGATCGCCTTCTGCGAGGGGCTGTTCGCAGAGACGCTCGGCGGCCATCGGCTGATGACCAATGCACGGCACCTGCGCGGCTCGGCCTGGCTGAATTTCCAGCGGCTGGTCTGCGAGCGGTGGAGCCATTTCAATGGCCGTAGTCACGTCGTCCTGATGGGCGACAGCGCGCACACCGCCCACTTCGCCATCGGCTCGGGCACCAAGCTGGCCATCGACGACGCCATCGAGCTGACCCGCCAGTTCGACGCCTTCGGCCACGAGGGGGCGCGGATCCCTCAGGTGCTGGAGGCCTACGAGGCCGAGCGGCGCATCGGCGTGGTGCGCATCCAGAACGCGGCGCGCAACGCCATGGAGTGGTTCGAGGTGGTCGGCCGGCGCTACGCCGACCAGTTCGAGCCGGAGCAGTTCATGTACTCCATGCTGACACGCTCGCAGCGGATCAGCCACGAGAACCTGCGGCTGCGCGACCCCGTCTGGCTGGAGGGCTATGAGCGCTGGTTCGCCAAGCGCGCGGGTGTGAAGGTCCCTGCCGGCGAGAAGCCGCCGCCGCCGATGTTCACGCCTTACCGCGTGCGCGGCATGGAACTGTCCAACCGCATCGTGGTCTCGCCCATGGCCATGTATTCGGCGACGGACGGCCTGCCCGACGACTTCCACCTTGTCCACATCGGCGCGCGCGCCATGGGCGGGGCGGCGCTGGTCTTTCCTGAGATGACCTGCGTTTCTCCGGACGCGCGCATCACCCCGGGCTGCCTGGGCCTGTGGAACGACGACCAGGCCGAGGCCCTCCGCCGGATGGTCGACTTCGTGCACCGCGAGACGGACGCGAAGATCGGCATGCAGCTGGGTCACGCGGGCCGCAAGGGCTCGACCAAGGTCCCCTGGGAAGGCGACGACGAGCCGCTGGATGAGGGAAACTGGCCGCTGATCTCGGCCTCCGCCCTGCCCTATCTGCCGCGGCTTCAAACGCCGCGGGCCATGACGCGCGAGGACATGGACCGCGTGACCGCCGACTTCGTCGCCGCCACTCAGCGCGCCGCCGAGGCCGGCTTCGACATCCTCGAGTTGCACGCCGCGCACGGCTATCTGCTGTCGAGCTTCCTCTCGCCCCTGACCAATGTGCGCGAGGACGAGTACGGCGGCGATCACGCGGGCCGGGCTCGGTATCCGCTGGAGGTGTTCCGGGCCATCCGCGAGGTCTGGCCGGACGACCGGCCGATCTCGGTGCGCATATCGGCGCACGACTGGGCCGAGGGCGGTAACACGGCCGCGGACGCGGCGATCTTCGCCGAGCTGTTCAAGGCGGCCGGCGCGGATCTGATCGACTGCTCGTCGGGCCAGGTCGTGGAGGAGGCCGAGCCGGTCTACGGCCGGATGTACCAGACGCCGTTTTCGGACCGCATCCGCAACGAGGTCGACGTGGCGACCATCGCGGTCGGGGCGATCTCCGAGGCCGACCACGCCAACTCGATCATCGCGGCGGGCCGCGCCGACCTGTGCGCCATCGCCCGGCCGCACCTGGCCGATCCCGCCTGGGTGCTGCACGAGGCGGCGCGGATCGGCTATCGAGGCGTCGCCTGGCCCAAGCAGTACCGCTCGGCGCGCTGGCAGTACGAGACCAACCTGGCGCGGGCCGCCGAAGGAGCGCGATGAGCGAGCGGAGACACGCGCTGGTCACGGGCGCTGGCACCGGCATCGGCCGGGCCATCGCCCTGGCGCTGGCCGGCGCGGGCTATGCCGTGACCCTCGCGGGCCGCCGAGCGGAGCCGCTGGAAGCGGTCGCAGGCGAGATCGACGCTGACCGCAGCCTCATCGTCGCCGGGTTCGACGTGACGGACGCTGCCTCGGTCGAGGCGGGCGTCGCTCGGGCGGTCGAGCGGTTCGGGGACATCGCGGTGCTGGTCAACTGCGCGGGAGAGGCGCCCTCGGCGCCCTTCGAGCGGACGGACCGGGCGATGTGGGACCGGGCGCTGGGCGTGAACCTGACCGGCGCGTTCCTTACGACCCAGGCCGCCCTGCCCTCACTGCGGCGAGCGGGCAACGGGCGGATTATCAACATCGCCTCGACAGCGGGGCTGACGGGCTACGCCTATGTCACCGCCTATTGCGCGGCCAAGCACGGGCTGGTCGGGTTGACGCGGGCGCTGGCGATCGAGCTGGCGAAGACGGACGTGACCGTAAACGCGGTCTGCCCCGGCTTCACGGACACGCCGCTGCTGGAAGGGGCGGTCGAGACGATCACGGCCAAGACCGGCCGCTCGGCCGAGGAGGCGCGCGCCGGGCTGGCGCGGACCAATCCGCAAGGCCGACTGGTCACGCCCGAGCAGGTGGCCGACACGGTGGTGTGGCTGGCGGGGCCGGGCGCCTCGGCGGTCACCGGCCAGGCGATCGTGGTGGCCGGCGGCGAAGTCATGGCGGGCTAAGGGAAGACGATGACCAATCCGATGCAGGCCAAGCGCCGCGCCTTCAAGGACCACCGGGCCGAGCACTTCCGCTTCGAGACCAGCGAGGACGGGCGGGTCGCGACGATCACGCTTGACCGGCCCGACAAGAAGAACCCCCTGACCTTCCAGAGCTATCAGGAGCTGACCGACCTGTTCCGGGCGCTTGGCCAGGCCAGCGACGTGCGGGCCGTGGTCCTGACCGGCGCCGGGGACAACTTCTGTTCCGGCGGGGACGTGTTCGAGATCATCGAGCCCCTGACCCGGATGGACATGCCGGACCTGATCGCCTTCACCCGGATGACGGGCGACCTCGTGCGCCAGATTAGAGCCTGTCCGCAGCCGGTGATCGCTGCGGTGGATGGGGTCTGCGCCGGCGCGGGCGCGATCCTGGCCATGGCGGCCGACCATCGGATGGCGACGCCGGAGGCCCGGACCGCCTTCCTGTTCACCCGCGTCGGCCTGGCCGGGGCGGACATGGGCGCCTGCGGGATCCTGCCGCGCATCATCGGCCAGGGCCGGGCGGCGGACCTGCTGTTCACGGGCCGCGCCATGACGGCGCAGGAGGGCCACGCCTGGGGCTTCTACAATGCGCTCCACCCGCGCGAGAGCCTGCTGGAGGCGGCCCAGGCCTACGCCCGCAACCTCGCCGACGGGCCCTGGTTCGCCCACGCCATGACCAAGAAGATGCTGGATCAGGAATGGTCCATGGGCATCGAGGAGATGATCGAGTCCGAGGCCCAGGCCCAGGCGATCTGCATGGCCACCGGCGACTTCCGCCGCGCCTTCGAAGCCTTCGCGGCCAGGGAGAAGCCCCGGTTCGAGGGGAACTGAGCCGATGCTGACCGGCCCCTCTCGCGAGCATCTAGACTGGCCGTTCCTGGGCGAGGAGCACCGGGTGCTGGCCCGAGAGCTGGACGCCTTCATCGCCGCGGGCGGCCTGGGCGAGATCGACCACCATGACGCGGACGCGGCCTGCAAGGCGCTGGTCCGCCGGCTGGGCGAGGCGGGCGTGCTGAGGCGCTGCGTGCCCGCGGCCCATGGCGGGGCCTCGACCGAGATCGACAGCCGGGCGCTGTGCGTCATCCGCGAGACCCTGGCCTGGCACGACGGCCTGGCCGACTTCGCCTTCGCCATGCAGGGGCTGGGCACCGGCGCGATCAGCCTGTCGGGTACCGAAGAACTGAAGGCGCGCGTCCTGCCGAAGGTGGCGGCGGGCGAGCTCATCTCCGCCTTCGCCCTGACCGAGCCCGAGGCCGGTTCCGACGTAGCGGCCATGGCGACCACCGCCCGCCTGGACGGCGACGTCTATGTGCTGGATGGGGAGAAGATCTTCATCTCCAACGGCGGAATCGCGGACGTCTATACGGTCTTCGCCCGCACCGGCGAGGCGCCCGGCACGCGCGGCATCTCGGCCTTCGTGGTCTTCGCCGACACGCCGGGCTTCGAGGTGGTCGAGCGGATCGAGACGCTCGCGCCCCACCCCCTGGCCCACATCAGCTTCGACGGCTGCCGCGTGCCGGCCAGCCAGCTGCTCGGCGAGCCGGGCGAAGGCTTCAGGATCGCCATGCGGACCCTCGACATCTTCCGGCCGTCGGTGGCGGCGGCGGCTCTGGGCTTCGCGCGCCGCGCGTTGGACGAGGCGTTGGCCCACGCCCGCTCTCGGCGGATGTTCGGGGCGACCCTGGCGGACCTGCCGACCGCCCAGAGCACGCTCGGCGAAATGGCCACAGCCATCGACGCGGCCTCCCTGCTGGTCATGCGCACGGCCTGGCGGCGGGACGTCCAGAAGCTGAACGCGACAAAGGAGGCGGCCATGGCCAAGATGACCGCCACCGAGAACGCCCAGTGGGTCATCGACCAGGCCTTGCAGATGTTCGGCGGCCGCGGCGTGCGCTCAGGCGAGATCACCGAGCGGCTCTATCGCGAAATCCGCGCGCTGCGCATCTATGAGGGGGCGACCGAGGTGCAGAAGCTGATCATCGGACGCGAGCTGATGAAGGCGGCCGCGAAGTGAACGGGCGCCTGTGGATCCCTTCTCCCCTCGGGGGAGAAGGTGGCCGCGGGGGGCGGTGGTATGCGGGGGCTCTATCCGCGCGCCCTTATTCCGACGCTGGCCCCGGCACGGCCAGCCCCCTCAACCGTCATGCTTCGCATGCCACCTTCTCCCCCGAGGGGAGAAGGGAATGGATGCTCAGATGAGCGACAGCCCCCACCGCATCCTCCAGCCCGAAGGCTGGGCCCGACCGGTCGGCTACGCCAACGGGATCGAGGCGCGCGGGCGGACGGTCTTCGTGGGCGGGCAGATCGGCTGGAACAGCCAGTGCCGCTTCGAGATCCACGACCTGCCGGGCCAGGTGCGCCAGGCGCTGGAGAACGTGCTGGCGGTCCTCGCCGAGGCCGGCGCCGGGCCCGAGCACATCACGACCATGACCTGGTACGTCACCGACCGAAAAGCCTACTCCGCCTCGCTGAAGGAGATCGGCGCGGCCTGGAAAGCCACCATGGGCCGCAACTTCCCCGCCATGGCCGTGGTCGAGGTCTCGGGCCTGATCGAGGATGAAGCCTTGGTGGAGATCCAGGCCACCGCGGTGGTACCGGACTGATCCCTAGCGGGCGAGGTCTACAATCCGCTGAATGAGCGCGCTGTCGGCGTCGAACAGCGGGTCGAGCACCGTGAAGTGATCCAGTCCCGGCAGCGCCTCGAACCGCGTGTCCGCGCCCGCCTGGCCCCAGCGGTCGGCTATGTCGCGGCTCTGGCGGATAAATTCAGGGCTCTCTGCGCCACCAACAACGCAATCGAGCACCGCTCCGGGCGGGACCGGCCAGTCGACCGGCGACAGGGCGGCCGCCTCCGTTTCATCGAGACTGAGCGCGACGTTTAGGCTCGTCGGAATCAGCGGCCGCAGGTCGAACACGCCGGAGATGGCCACCGCGGCCTTCGCCCTTCCCTCGCTGACCATGGCCGCCGCCATGTGGCCGCCGGCGGAATGGCCGAAGACAACCGGCGCCTCGCCCGTCTCCTTGCGCAGCCTATCCAGCGCCGCCCGCACCTGATCGAGGATGCGGCCGAGCTTCACCTGCGGCGCCAGGTCATAGCTCGGCACGGCGAGCCCGACGCCGTGGGCCAGGAGCGCCGGCGCGATCCCGGAGAACCAGCCCTTGTCGAGCGCCTGCCAGTAGCCGCCGTGCAGGAAGACGGCGACCGGCCTCCCCTCGCCCGCGCTGAACAGGTCCATCCGCTCGCGTGGGCCCTCGCCATAGGCGATCTCGACCGGCGGATGCGCCGCCCGCGCGGCCTCGGCCGAGGCCTTCCAGCGCGCCATGACGGCCGGGTGGTCGGGACAGCGGGCGCGGTTGTTGTACTCGGCTTCGAGGTCCAAGCCCGCTTCGCCCTTTTGCGCCACGCCGTCCTCCGTTAGTCAGAGGCGCCTAGAGCCCCGGGAACCGCCGCCATGATGACCCCCATCTTCGTCCTCATCAAATGCGAGCTGGGCTTCGCCAACGACGTGGCGGCGGACATCGTTGACAATGTCGAGAACGTCTCGGAGGTCTATTCGACCTCGGGTCAGTACGACCTGCTGGCCAAGTTCAACCTGGCGCGTGGGGCCGACATCGGCAGCTTCGTGACCAAGCACGTCCAGACGCGGCCGCACATCCGCGACACCTTCACCATCATCACCTTCTCGCCCTTCGTGCCGTCGAAGCCGGAATGATCTCTTCGCCCCGTCAGGGGAGAAGAGGGCCCCGCGCACCGGAGCGCAGCGGAGGTCTGCGCGGGAGATGAGGGTTTTGACGCGGGCGGTGGAACGCCCCTCACCTCCCGCCCAACCGCTTCGCGTGCCGCTCAGCGTGGCGGGGCCCTCCTCTCCCGCTGCGCGGGCGAGGAAACTGCTCACCCGCGCAGACGGAAGCGCTGGATCTTGCCGGTCTGGGTCTTGGGCAGGGCGTCGGTGAAGCGGACCGAGCGGGGGTATTTGTAGGGCGCGATGGTCGCCTTGACGTGGTCCTGCAGGATCTGGCGCTCGGCGTCGCAGGCCTCGACCCCCTCGGCCAGCACGACATGGGCCTCGACGATCTGGCCGCGGGCCTCGTCCGGGGCGCCGACGACGGCGCATTCGGCGACGTGGGGATGGGCCAGCAGGGCGGCCTCCACCTCGGGCCCGGCGATGTTGTAGCCGCCGGAGATGATCATGTCGTCCGACCGGGCGACGAAGTGGAAATAGCCGTCCTCGTCCTGGGTGAAGGTGTCGCCCGTCAGGTTCCAGCCGTCGCGGACGTAGGACCTCTGGCGCTCATCCGAGAGGTACCGACAGCCGGTCGGCCCGCGCACCGCCAGCCGCCCGACCTCTCCGCGCGGCAGCTCCGCCATGTCGTCGCCGACGATGCGGGCCTCATAGCCGCTGACCACCCGACCGGTGCAGCCGGGCCGAGCGTCATCCAGCCGATTGGAGATGAAGATGTGCAGCAGCTCTGTGGCCCCGATGCCGTCCAGAATCGGCTTGCCGGTCTTCCGGGTCCAGGCCTCGAAGATGGGCGCGGGCAGGGTCTCGCCGGCCGAGACCGCGGCCCTGAGCGAGGAGAGGTCGGCGCCCGCCTCCATGCCTGCCAGCATGGCGCGGTAGGCGGTCGGGGCGGTGAAGACCACCGTGGCGCGGTAGGTCTCGATGATCTCCATCATGTTCGGCGGGGTTGCGCTCTCCAGCAGGATGCCGGCAGCCCCGAAACGCAGGGGAAAGACGGCCAGGCCGCCCAGGCCGAAGGTGAAGGCCAGCGGGGGCGAGCCGACGAAGACATCGTCGGGTGTCACCTGCAGCACCTCCCTGGCGTAGCCGTCGGCGATGATCAGGAGGTCGCGGTGGAAGTGCATGGTCGCCTTGGGCGAGCCGGTCGTGCCCGAGGTGAAGCTGAGCAGGGCCACGTCGTCGCGGCCGGTCTCGACATCGACAGGCGTGACCGGCTGGTTCAGGGCGACGCGGTCCAGCTCGGCGTCATGGTTGGCCGTACCGTCGAACCCGACGACCTGCTTGAGGAAGCGGCTGTCCTTGGCGCAGGCCACCAGCTCGTCCATCAGCCGGCTATCGCACAGGGCCAGGCCGATCTCGGCCTTGTCGACGATCTGGGACAGCTCGCCCACGCGCAGCATGGGCATGGTGTTGACCACCACCGCGCCCGCCTTGGTGGCCGCCAGCCAGCAGGCCACCATCGCCGGGTTGTTGGCCGAGCGGATCAGCACCCGGTTCCCGGGCTTGACGCCATAGGTCTCGACCAGCGCCCGGGCCAGCCGGTTGGTCCAGTCGGCCAGCTCCTTGTAGGTCCGCCGGCGCCCATTGCCGATCAGGGCGGTGCGGTCGCCGAAGCCCCGCTCCACCTGCCGGTCGGTCAGCTCGACCGCCGCGTTCAGCCGCTCGGGATAGTCGCAGCCGCCTAGCCGAATGTCCGGCCACTGGTCGGCGGGCGGCAGGTTGTCCCGCGCGAAGGTGTCGACGTGCCCCGTCCAGCCCAGCATGCGTGACCTCCCCTTCTCCCGGGCGAATTTCTGGCATGCGCGGCTTGCGTCTCCAAGCCGCGAGTTCGCATCGCCAGCGCGCGAAAGCGCATGACAAAGAAGTAACTACCTCCCGTGGCGGAGCGCGGTTAGCTGTGGACTGGGCTGAACCCGGGGGGTTTGGCGCTCCTCCAGTTTGGTTCTTTGCATGACCCGCCTCCGGATTCTGCTGCTCGCCAGCGCCGCCTTCCTCGTGCCCGCCGTCGCGCTGGCCCAGACGACGCCTGCGCCGCCCCCCGCGGACGAGCAAGAGCAGGCGGAAGCCGAAGAGGGCGAGGACGAGGCCGAGGACACCGCGGTCGAGGGCGTCGTCGTCCAGGGCCGCGCCAACGACATCCGCACCTCGATCGATTCGGTCAGCTACTCGACCGCCGAGGACCTGCAGGCCGCGACCGGGACGCTGGCCGACGCGCTGCGCAACATTCCGTCGGTCGAGGTCGACCCGCAGGGCATCGTCAGCCTGCGCGGCGACCCGACCGTGACCATCCTGATCGACGGCCGCCCGTCGGCCATCCTCAGCGGCGAGGGCCGGGGCCCGGCCATCCTGCAGATGTCGGCCGACCAGTTCAGCCGCATCGAGGTCATGACCAACCCGTCCGCCGCCTACCGGCCCGACGGCTCCGGCGGCGTCATCAACCTGATCACCCGTCCTAACTTCGTGCGCGAGGGCCAGACCACCAGCGGCTCGGTGCGCGCCAACATCGGCACCGACGGCCGGTACAACTTCGGCGGCAACATCGCCTGGACGCGCGACCGCCTGACCCTGACCGGCGACTTCGGCCTGCGCCATGACGGCCACCTGATGCAGACCGACCGGGTGCGCGAGCGCATCGACACCCTGACCGGCGACGTCTTCGAAAGCCGCCAGTCCCAGACCATGGACGCCGAAATCGACGGCCGCTACGCGCGGCTCGGCGCCGAATACCGGCTGAGCGACGGCGTCCAGTTCACCGGCGAACTGCGCCGCCAGGAGTTCGAGAGCGGCGGCGAAGGCGTCGAGCTGTTCGAGAGCGACGACGCCTCAGGCGTGCTGGTCGCGGCGAGCGAGCGGCGCGGCTCCGGCGGCTTCCGCGGCGAGTTCAGCGGCGTGACCGCCCGGGTGCTGCGCACCTTCGGCGAGGGCCACGAATGGTCCAACGAGCTCCGCTATGACGTCGGCGAGAACGGCTACGACCAGGACGGGGTGACCCTGTTCACTCTGCCGGCCCTGCCCTCGGTCTACGAGAGCATCAGCAACGGCCGCGAATCCAGCCAGCTGAACTTCGCCAGCGCCTACACCCGCCCCATGTCCGGCGAGGGCAAGCTGCGCGCAGGCTACGAGGCGGAGATCACCGCCCTGGAGTTCAGCAACGAGGTGCTCCGGGGCCCGTCGCCCTCGGCGCTGGTGGTCGACCCAACCGTCACCAACCGCTTCGACGCCGATCAGTCGGTTCATGCCCTGTACGGCACCTATGAGCGCCCGCTCGGACCCGTCTCGGCCCAGTTCGGCCTGCGGGTCGAGTATGTCACGCTGGACCTCGACCAGATCACCAGCGGCGTCCAGGAGTCCAACGACTACTTCCGCGTCTATCCCAGCTTCCACGTCGTGCGCGAACTGTCGGACACCCAGGAGCTGCGCGGCAGCTACAGCCGTCGGGTGCAGCGGCCGGGCCCCGGTGACCTGAACCCGTTCCGCGTCTTCGTCGATCCCCTGAACTACCGGTCGGGCAATCCCGACCTGGAACCGCAGGTGACGGATTCGTTCGAGCTGACTTGGCTCAGCCGCGCCAACCAGACCTTCTACCAGGCCACCCTCTACTACCGGGACACGTCCGACGCCTTCACCCAGGTCGTGACCGACATCGGCGGCGGGGTGCTGCTGAGCCGGCCCGAGAACCTGGGTTCCAGCCGCGCCGTCGGGGTCGAGTTCGTGGCCAACGGGCGGCTGCACCCCACCCTGCGCTACAACGCCTCGATCAACCTCTACAATCAGCAGATCGACGCCTCGGGCATCGCCTTCGGGGAGGACGCGGAGACGACCACCATCAGCGGTCGCGTCAATCTGAACTGGCAGCCGACGCCCAAGGACTTCCTGCAGATCGGCGGCTTCTGGACCGGCGAGACCGTCTTCGCCCAGGGCCGGCGCGAGCCGTCGGGCATGATAAACCTGGGCTATCGCCGGACGCTGACGGATCGCCTCGCGTTGCAGTTCACGGTCCGCGACCTGTTCAACACTTTCGGCGACGAGACCGTCTACGAGACCCCCGCCTTCACCGACCGGACCGAGCGTGTCTTCGGCGGACGGGTGGCCTTCATCGGCCTGACCTGGACCTTCGGCCAGGCGCAGAACCGACAGCAGCAGCCGCCGGCCTTCGACTTCTCGGCGCCGCAGACGGGGCAGTAGGTCCGGTCGTCAGCCCAGATAGACCACCCGCCGCTTGCCGGCCGCGCGGCCTTCGCGGACGTGGCGCTCGTGCTCTCCCGAGGCATGGGCGTCGCGTTCGTTGGCCTCGACCCAGTGGGTGCTCTCGATGTCCTTCTGGAGCGCCTTGGCCGCCATGGCGTGGGCGACGAAGAGGGTGTCGACCACCGCGCCCGCGAACGGCACCGCCGCCGTGGCCGTGTCCGCCGCCAGATAGCCGGCCATCCGGATCAAGGTCGCCGGCGAGGCCTTGGCCCGTACACCCTGCATCAGCAGCCAGGCGCCCGCGCCGACGGTGTAGGCGTCGCCCGCCCAAGGCACCCAGGTCAGCAGGCCGTCCAGCCCGACCCCGAAAGGGCCGATGCCCACCACGCGGTCGGACAGCTTCTTCAGGCCTTCGACATTGGCCCAGATCTTTTCGATTTCGCGGACGGTGCGGGGCATGGGATCCTTTCGACCGCGGGGGCCGGATGCTTTAACGCAGCGAAAGCTCTACCGTTCACAGTCGGACCGTGCCGTTGAACACTGTTTTCCGTTCCCTGTGGAGCCTGATCCTCTGGGGCGCGAGCCTGGGGCTCGTGGGCTTCGCGGGCCTCGCGCTCGTCGGGATAGGCCACCATCTGCCGGACGTCTTCGTGCTGTTCGCCAAGCCGATGCTGGTCTGCGCCACGGCCTGGTTCGCCCTGATGGTGCTGATGAACCGCCGCGGGCCGGCTCTGCTGACCCTGGCCGCCTGCGTGGGCCTGCTCGCCGCCCTCGTCCCTTACGCGACGCCTACGGGGGCGGCTCCCGAGGCGCGGGACCTGAGGCTCTATGTCTCGAACACCTGGGCGCGCAACGAGGACACCGACCGCCTAGCCGCCTCCATCCAGGTCTCGGATGCGGACGTGGTGGTGCTGATCGAACTGGGCGACGCCTCGGCGGCGGCCCTGGACGGTGTCCTGGCCGACTATCCGCATCGGGTGATCACGCGCCGGGTCGACCGGCCGTCGGGCGCGGCGCGTTCGGTGATCGCCTCGCGCTGGCCGGTGCGGCCGATCCAGGAGGAGATCATGGACGGCCTGCCGGTCGTGGCCGCAGAAGTCCGCACGCCCTCGGGTCCAATCCGCGTCTTCGGCCTGCACCTGACCCGGCCGTGGCCGTTCCAGCCCACGACCGGCCAGATCTGGCAGCTGGACCGCCTAACCGAGCGCCTGGGGCCCCAGCCGGCCCGGACTATCGTCGCCGGCGACTTCAACGCCCCGCCGCCCGGCCGCGCCCTGCGTCACGCCGTCGAGGCCACCGGCCTGGACCTCGTCTCCGGCGCGCACGGCACCTGGCCTTCGCCGGCGCCCGGACCGCTGCGGCTGGCTATCGACCACGTCATGGCCTCGCCGGACCTGCGGCCGCTGCACTCCGAGCTCGGAGCCTCCACCGGCTCGGACCACCACCCGGTGATCGTGGACCTGGACCTGCCCTAGAGCTTCCAGACCTTCGCCAGGCCGCCGGGGTCGCCCAGGGTGCGGACCACCTCTTCGCAGACCGCCTGGGCCCGATCGCGCAAGGCCACGGGTGGATTGACCACCACCATGGCGCAGCCGTTCATCTTCATCGGGTCGTGCAGGGGCCGAAGGCGCGCCTCGGCGACGAGGACCTTCTCCGCCCCGCCGGAGCGCAGCCGCCGCAGGAAACCGTCGAAGGTCTCCAGGTCCTTCAGCGGCGTCCAGATCGCCACGCACGGCGGCGGCGACTTGGCCTTCACGATGGCGGCGGCCGTATCGGCGGCGCGGTCATAGTCGTCGGACTTCTCGAACGGCGGATCGATCAGGACGAACAGCCGCCCGGCCTCCCGCGCCACCTCGCGCGCGGTGGCGTAGCCGTCGGCGCGGCGCGCCTCGGCCTTAACCCGCTTGGGCTCGGCCAGCCGCTTCAGCGTCGTCTCCAGCTGGCCATGGTCGTCGAGGCGCAGCTCGCAGGCGACGTAGCGGTCGCCCGGCCTCATCGCATCGACCGTCAGCCAAGGCGAGCCCGGATAGAAGCGCAGACCGCCGTCGGGATTCAGCCGCCGCACGGCCTCGGCCAGGGGCTGGAACGCCGCGCCGGGCTCGGCCTGCATCAGCCGCTGGACGCCGGCCTCGGCCTCCCTCGAGCGCTGCTGGTGGACGTCGGACAGGTCGTAGCGCCCCGCCCCGCCGTGGGTGTCCATGACCGTCAGGGGCCGGGCGTCGCGCATCAGCTCGGCCAGGATGTCGAGCAGGACCGCGTGCTTGACCAGATCCGCGAAGTTCCCGGCGTGAAAGGCGTGGCGATAGTTCATGGCCCCTCCTCGCCCCCGGCCCACGGCGCGTCAAGGAACCGGCCCGGCATGCGCCGCGTTCGGCTCGGGCCAGTCGGGAGCCGTCATGCCGTCCAGTCCTGCGATCGCCCCCGATGCCTGACGGGACCGCCGCCTTCGCCGCCATGGCGCCCGAGGTCCCCAAGGGCCTGACCTATTGCAGCGACGAGCTTCCCGGCATCCGCCGCAAGCGAGCCGGCAAGGGCTTCACCTACATCGACGCCAAGGGCCAGCGCGTCACCGACGAGAGGACGCTGGACCGCATCCGCGCCCTGGCCATTCCGCCGGCCTGGACCGACGTCTGGATCTGCACGCGCGCCACCGGCCACATCCAGGCGACTGGCCGGGACATCAAGGGCCGCAAGCAGTACCGCTATCACGCCGACTGGAGCAGCCATCGGTCCGAGGACAAGTTCGGCCGCATGGCCGAGTTCGCCCGCGCCCTGCCCCGCCTGCGCCGCCGCGTGGAGGAGGATCTGGGCAAGCGCGGGGTCAGCCGCGACAAGGTCCTGGCCACCACCGTCCGACTGCTGGAGCTGACGCTCATCCGGGTGGGCAACAAGGTCTACGCCAAGCAGAACCGCAGCTTCGGCCTGACCACCCTGCACAAGCGGCACCTGGAGGTCGATGGCTCGGCCCTGCGGTTCCACTTCCGCGGCAAGAGCGGCAAGGATCACGAGATCAGCCTGCGCGACCGGCGGCTGGCGCGGCTGATCCGCTCGCTGCAGGAGCTGCCCGGCCAGCAGGTCTTCAAGTACCGCGACGCCGACGGAGACCTGGTCCCCGTCACCTCCGACGAGGTCAACGCCTATATCCGCGAGGCCATGGGCGAGCGTTTCTCGGCGAAGGATTTCCGCACCTGGGCCGGAACCGTCTCGGCGGCCCGCGCCCTTCGCGACATGGAGCCGCCGACGTCCCAGACCGACGCCCGGCGCAAGATCACCCTTTGCTGCCGCGCGGTCTCGGGCCTGCTCGGCAACACCCCCACGGTGTGCCGCAGCGCCTATGTCCACCCGCGCGTGTTCGAACTGTTCGAGGCGGGCGAGTTGCCGTCCAGCCTGCCGGGTTCGGAGACCAAGGGCTTCGAACCCGCCCTGATCAAGCTGCTGGCCGCCGAGGCCGCCTAGACGACCTCGCCGTCCTCCTTCGTGAACTGCTCGGGCCGCCGCTCCAGGAGGTCGAAGACCCGCTCCGACGGACGGCACAGCGCCGCGCCCCTGGGCGTCACCACGATGGGGCGGTTCACCAGCACCGGCTCCTCGACCATGGCCTGGAGGATGGCGTCATCGTCGGCGCCGTCGAGCAGCTGGGGCCGAAGCGACCTGGCCTCCTTCTCGCGAAGGGCCTCGCGTGGAGCGATGCCCGCCTTTGCGAACAGGGTCTTGAGCTGGTCCATGGTCCAGCCCGTCTGCATGTACTCAACGACCTCCGGCTCGTATCCGGACGCCCGGATCATCTCGAGCGTGTTGCGCGACGTGCCGCAGCGCGGGTTGTGATGGATGGTGACGGGGAAGTCGGTCATGTGCGTTTCTCGTCCAGAAGCCAGCGGAACAGATAGGCGGCCAGGACCGCGCCCGCGAGCTGGGCGGCGATGAAGGCCGGGGCGGAGCTGGGCGCGATGCCGGCGAAGGTGTCCGACAGGGAGCGCGCGACGGTCACCGCCGGATTGGCGAAGGAGGTGGAGGCCGTGAACCAGTAGGCGGCGGTGATGTACAGGCCGACCATCGTGGGCGTCGCGTCCGGCCGGAATCTCAGGCAGCCGAGGATGACCCCCACCAGGCCGAAGGCGGCGACGCCCTCCGACAACGCCTGGGCCGGACCGTCGCGCAGCTTCGTCGACACCTGCAGGACCGGCTCGGCGAACATCAGGTGGGCCAGCCAGACGCCGAGCACCCCGCCGACGGCCTGAGCCGCCGCATAGGCCGCGGCCGGACGGGCCCTGATTTCCCCGCGCAGGGCGAACACCAGGGTCACCGCCGGATTGAAGTGGGCCCCGGACAGCGGCCCGAAGATCGTGATCAGGACGATCAGCCCCGCGCCGGTAGCGAGGGTGTTGGCCAGGAGCGCGATGGCCAAGTTCCCGCCCGCGAGCCGCTCGCCCATGACGCCGGAGCCCACCACCACCGCGAGCAGCAGGGCGGTCCCGAGCGCTTCGGCGGCGAGCCGCCGGATGGGACCGTATCCCTCGTGTCTCGGCGGCTCGAGGCTGGCGTCGGCGGCTGCGCTCATCGGATCAGCAACAGGCGGCTTCAGGCTGAGCCGCCGCCGTCGGGCAGCAGGCCATGGCCGCAGCGATCTCGAGGTCCGGCTGGTCCTCGCCGTAGACGGTCGACTCGCCGAAGGTGTGGAAGGTCTCCCACGACAGACCCGACGGGTCCTTGACCCAGCTCTTGTCCGAGCGCGCGTAGCAGCAGCAGGTCGCCGCCTCGTCCACGGTCGTCTCGCCCGCCGCCTTCAGGCGACCGGCCAAATCGGCCAGCTCCTCGCCCGTCTCGGCCTGGATGCCCAGGTGATCGACGCCGCCCGGGCGCCCCCGGTTGGAGATGGCGAAGTTCACGCGCGGGTCGTCAAGCATCCATTTGGCGTAATCGCCCTTGAGGACGGCGGGCTCGGCCCCGAACAGGGCCGAATAGAAACCGATCGACCGGTCGAGGTCTTCCACGGCGACGTGGACGTGCAGGCGTTTCATCAAGCGTTTCCTTGTGCAGGTTGGGGGCGGCAGCGGCCGGCCGCCTCGGCGACAGGACGGCAGACTTCGGCCCGGCCCTGGCAGCAGTCCTCCATGAGGTGGAGGATCAGCTCGCTCATGCCGGCGTAGTCGGCCGTGTAGACGATGGAGCGACCGTCCCGCCGCCGGGTCACCAGATTGGCCGCAACCAGCAGGTTGAGCTGAGCCGACAGAGTGTTCGCCGGGACGCCCGCCGCGCGCGCGATTTCGCCCGCCGGAAGGCCGCCTTCTCCCGCCCGCACCAGCATGCGGAAGACCGACAACCGGCCTTCCTGGGCCAGGGCGGAGAGACGCTGGACCGCTTCGTTCGTTTCCATATTTCTACGAATATGGAATCATTAGACGCGAGTCAACAGCCCTATCGACTCGTGACATATATTTAAGTTGAGCGAGCATCGTTCGCTCACTACAGGGCGCCTCCCCCGCCCATACGGGCCAACAAGAGGAGTCCCGCCATGGACCATCGTCTCTCGTCTCTGTTTCTGCGTCTCGGCGTGCTGTCGCTCATCGTCGGCGTCAGCCTCGGCATCTGGATGGGGGCCAACGAGAACTTCACCCTGCGGCCCGTCCACGCCCACATCAATCTGATCGGCTGGACCTCGATGATGCTGATCGGCCTGTTCTACCGCGCCATGCCGGCCGCGGCGGCAGGCTGGCTGCCCAAGGCCCAGTTGCTGCTGTTCGTCCTCGGCTTCGTGAGCATGATGACCGGCCTGGCGGCCATGCTGCTGGGCAACACCGCCCTGCTCCCGGCGCTCATGGCCGGCGAGATCATGACCGGCCTGGGCATCCTGCTGTTCGCCGTCATCCTCTTCCGCGCCACGGGCGGCAGGACGCCGGCGGCCGCCGCCTGAACTGACGCCGCGGCGGCTCGGGCCGCCGCGGCCGTTAACGACCTTCGGGAACGGGCCCGAAACGACGGCGCGCCAAGCTGGCGCGCATGTCGCGTCTTCCCCCGCCATGGAAACGCTGGTGGCTCAGGCGCCTCTCGCCGGGTGAGAAGGCCATCATCGCCTGCACCCTTCTTGCTCTTGGAGCCATTATCAATCCGTCCGGCGCGCAGCGCGCCCTGCAGGCCGGGACGGATGGACTTCAGGCCATGGCGGCCGATCTCGAGCGGGCGCCCGTCGCCCGGGTGCTGCCCGATCGCGCGCGTGATGGTCCTTCCAGTTCAGACCGCCTGATCGCAGGGCGCGCCGAGGTAGTGGATGGGGACACCCTCGACTTAGGGCAGGAACGCATCCGGCTGCAGGGCATCGACGCCTTCGAGCGCAGTCAGACCTGTTCCGGTCGTCCCTGCGGCGAGGCCGGCCGACAGGCCCTCCAGCGCCTGGTCGCCGGCCGTCAGGTGACCTGCGCGCCTATGGACACCGACCGCTATGGCCGCACGGTCGCACGCTGCAGTGCAGGCGGCCGCGACCTCGGGGCAGAGATGGTCCGCTCGGGCCACGCCCTGGCCTACGAGCAGTACTCGCGCGAGTACGTGGACGAGGAACGCGACGCTCGGACGGATAGCGCGGGCGCCTGGGCGTACGGGGATTTCATCGACCCGGCGGATTACCGCCGCGGCCGCTGATCAGGCCGCCTTGTCCCAGTTCAGGACCACCTTGCCGGACTTGCCGGACTTCATGGCCTCGAAGCCCTCGCGGTAGTTCTCGAACGGCATCTGGTGGGTGATGAGCGGCGTGAGGTCCAGGCCGGCCTTCAGCAGGCCCAGCATCTTGCGCCAGGTGGTGAACATCTCGCGGCCGTAGACGCCCTTGATGGTCAGGGCCTTGAGGATGATCTGGCCCCAGTCGGTCTCCATCGGCCTCGACGGAATGCCCAGCAGCGCCATGCCGCCGCCCATGATCAGGGTGTCGACGCACTGCTTGAAGGCGATCGGCGAGCCCGACATCTCCAGCGCCACGTCGAAGCCGACCTTCAGGCCCAGCTCCTTCATGACGTCGTGCAGGTCCTCGTTCATCGTGTTCACGGTGCGCACGCCCGGCGCGACCTTCTGGGCCAGCTCCAGGCGGAAGTCGTTGATGTCGGTGAGCACGACGGTGCGCGCGCCGGCGTGCCGCGCCACGGCGGCGGCCATCATGCCGATGGGCCCCGCGCCGGTGACCAGCACGTCTTCGCCGAGCAGGTCGAACTGCTGGGCCGTGTGCACGGCGTTGCCGAACGGATCGAGGATCGAGCCGATCTCATAGGGGACGTCGTCGGGCAGCTCGATGACGTTGAAGGCCGGCGCCACCACGTATTCGGCGAAGGCGCCCTGGCGGTTCACGCCGATGCCGCGCGTGTCGGGATCCAGGTGGAAGTGTCCCGCACGCGCAGCTTCGGAGTTCAGGTCGATGACGTGGCCCTCGGCCGAGACGCGCTGGCCGACCTTGAGGCGACGATCCACGTCCTTGCCGATCTCGACGATCTCCCCGGCGAACTCGTGGCCGGTGATCATCGGCACGGGCACGTTCTTCTGGGACCACTCGTCCCAGTTCCAGATGTGGATGTCGGTGCCGCACACGGCCGTGCGCTTGACGCGGATCAGCACGTCCTCGGGCCCGGGCTGGGGCACCGGCGCCTCGATCAGGTCGAGCCCGACCTCGGGCTTGGTCTTGGCCAGGGCCTTCATCGTCTGCGTCATGCGATCACTCCCAACTCACGTCCGGCTTGTTTGAACGCCTCGACCGTCCGGTCGATCTGCTCGAAGGTATGGGCCGCCGACATCTGCGTGCGGATGCGCGCCTGGCCGCGCG
>CBIHLR010000018.1:0-22644 GCA_966210875.1 uncultured Brevundimonas sp.
ACCACGCCGATGTCGACGTTGCGCTGCTTGAAGATGCGGTTCTCGGTGACGAGGCTCTCGATGTCCTTCAGCGCCGCCGGGAATTCCTTGGCCCACTTCTCGATGTCGTCGATCAGCTCGGGCGGCAGGTCCTGGTGCACCCCGCCCGGCCGGATGTAGTTGGCGTGCAGGCGCGAGCCCGAGGCCCGCTCGTAGAACACCATCAGCTTCTCGCGCTCTTCGAAGCCCCAGAGCGGCGGCGTCAGGGCGCCGACGTCCATCGCCTGGGTGGTGATGTTCAGCAGGTGGTTCAGGATCCGGCCGATTTCCGAATAGAGCACCCGGATCAGCTGGCCGCGGTAAGGCACTTCCAGCCCGACCAGCCTCTCGATGGCCAGGCACCAGGCGTGCTCCTGGTTCATCGGCGCGACGTAGTCGAGGCGGTCGAAATACGGGATGTTCTGGAGGTAGGTCCGCGCCTCCATCAGCTTTTCGGTGCCGCGGTGCAGCAGGCCGATGTGCGGATCGACCCGCTCGACGATCTCGCCGTCCAGCTCCAGCACCAGGCGCAGCACGCCGTGCGCGGCCGGGTGCTGCGGGCCGAAGTTGATCGTGAATTTGCGGTCGTCCGGATCAGCGATCGCGGGCTTCATGTCGTCGGCCATGGTTTCAGCTCCCGGCCTTCTCGTCGCCCGGCAGGACGCCCGACCAGCGCGCGTACTCCGCGCCTTCCCACGGGGACAGGAAGTCGAACTGCCGGAACTCCTGGTTCAGCTTCACCGGCTCATAGACCACCCGGCGCTGCTCCTCGTCGTAGCGGACCTCGACATAGCCCGTCATCGGGAAGTCCTTGCGCAGCGGGTGCCCCTCGAAGCCGTAGTCGGTCAGCAGGCGGCGCAGGTCGGGGTGACCCTCGAACCACATGCCGTACATGTCGTAAGCCTCGCGCTCGAACCACTCGGCGCTCGGATAGACCGAAATCGCAGTCGGCACCGGCTGGTGCTCGTCGGTCGTCACCTTGATGCGGATCCGCTCGTTCCGGGTCAGGGACAGCAGATGGTAGACCACCTCAAACCGCTCGGCCCGGGCCGGATAGTCCGCCCCGCACAGATCGACCAGCTGCTGGAAGCCCATGGCCTTCAGCGCGGTCAGCGCCGGCACGACCTGCGCGCGCTGAACCGTCAGCGTGACCTCGCCGAACGCGATCTTCATCTCGACCAGCGCCTTGCCACAGGCCTTGCCCGCGGCCTTGGCCAGCGCCGCCAGAGCCTTCTCCGAGGGCGCGCTCATCGCTCGATCGTCCCAGTGCGGCGAATCTTCTTCTGCAGTTGCAGCAGCCCGTAGAGCAGCGCCTCCGCCGTCGGCGGGCACCCCGGCACATAGACGTCGACCGGAACAATACGGTCACAACCACGAACAACACTGTAACTATAGTGGTAGTAACCGCCGCCGTTGGCGCAACTACCCATGGAAACCACGTATCGCGGGTCCGGCATCTGGTCGTATACTTTACGAAGCGCCGGAGCCATCTTGTTGGTCAGGGTGCCGGCGACAATCATCAGGTCCGACTGGCGCGGGCTGGCCCGCGGCGCCATGCCGAACCGCTCCATGTCGTAGCGCGGCATCGAGGCCTGCATCATCTCGACCGCGCAGCACGCCAGACCGAACGTCATCCACATCAGCGAGCCGGTGCGGGCCCAGGTGATGACGTCGTCCAGCGGCGCGGTGACGAAGCCCTTCCCGCCCAGTTCGGCGTTGACCGCCTCGAAGAAGCGGTCGTGCTTGGCCGGGTCGTAGCCCTCGACCGTCGAGCGGGCGGCCAGGCCATAGGGGGTCGCCGGCGAGGCGCCCTGCGTGCCGGTGGCCAGCAGCGGCTTAGCGTCGGACGCTATTCCCATTCCAGGGCTCCCTTCTTCCACTCGTAGAGGAAGCCGACGGTCAGGATGCCGAGGAAGATCATCATCGACCAGAAGGCGAAGATCGTCTCGCCGCGGGGCAGATCCATCAGCGACACGGCCCAAGGGAAGAGGAAGGCCACTTCCAGGTCGAAGATGATGAACAGGATCGACACCAGGTAGAACCGGACGTCGAACTTCATCCGCGCGTCGTCGAAGGCGTTGAAGCCGCACTCATAGGCCGACAGCTTCTCCACGTCGGGATTCTTGGGCGCCAGCACGAAGGCGGCGAGGATGAACCCCAGGCCCAGCGCGGCGGCTATGCCCATGAAGATCACGATCGGGAGATATTCCAGCAGGAAGTCGGTCATGTCCGGGAGGTCTGTTCTGACTCGGCGGCTTCTAGACCGAAGGCCGGGCGGATTCAAACGTTCCGGCGGGCACGGGAATAGCTGAGAATCGCTCGCAGAACTGAACCCCCGCTTGGGGGGTCAGGCGCACCGCCACCCGGCGAACAGCTCCGCGTGAGAAGCCAGGATGCGGGCGATGTCCTCAGGCTGGGGCTCGGCGTTCCACTCTCCCCGTTCGAAGGTGCCGCCCAGCAGGATGCCGTCCGGCCGCGGGAACATGTAGCCGGCCCGCAAGGTCAGGGCGTACTGGATCTCCGGCTGCGGGAGCAGGACGGCCAGCTGGCCTCGGATCGGCGTGAGGGCCTCGTCCCCGAACAGCTCGCGCGAGCCCAGGCCAGTGCAGTTGAACACGAGCCTCTCCGGCAGGGCCGCGATCGCCTCCCGGTCGGCCAGCCGTCGGACCTCGATCTCCCCGCCGTGGACCCGGACGTCGCGCAGCATCTGGCGCAGGTACCGCCCGGTTTCGACGTACAGGGTGTCATACCGGATCAGGTTCTCCACCGGGAACGGATGCTCGTCCCGCGCCATGAACCGGTTGATCGGCGGGAAGGCGGGGATTACCCGGGCCTCGACCTCGTCGCTTTCCGAATAGGTCGGCAGCCAGCGCACGCCGTACTCGTCGCCGACCATGATCTGGAAACGCCGCCAGCTGTAATCGAGCGCCCTGCGGAACTGCTCGCGCCAAGCCGGCGTCACCCGGTCCTCGCGGAAATGGCCGAAGGGATGAAACTGCCCGCCCGCGACGTTCGAGGTCGTATCCGGCGGCAGGGCCGCGGCGTAGATCGTCACCGGAAAGCCGGCCTCCTGGACCAGCCGCGCCGTGCTCAGGCCGACGACACCGGCCCCCAGGACCGCCACCGGACCGGAATGCCCCCGCAGGCCGAGCTCGGCCGCGAGCATGGACGTGCCCCAGCTCAGCGTGATCCCCGACCCGCCATGCCCATAGTTGTGAACCAGCCGCGTGGCGCCCAGCGCCTCCTCGCGGACCACGAACCCCTCGGCTCGATAGGGCCGCAGCCCGGCCACGGCGCGGATCAGACGTGACGGGTCGACATTGACACGGGGCAGACAGGCGCCGCCGCCCGTGGATGGAGGCGCCGCCAGGGTGGCGCAACCGGACGCCCACGCCCCGCCTAGAGACGCGCCGGCTCCCGCCAGCCAACGACGGCGACTGATGTGCGGCATCGACCCCTCCACCTCGGGGGCAGAGAGCCACGCCGCCGGGCCGGGGTCCAGCCTCGGCCGCCCGGACCGTCCACATAACGCGGTCACCCCGCTTGGCGGCGGCGAGCGCCAATGGTTAAGGTTGGTTTCCCGACATTACGGAGAGACAGAATGAGGCGCGGCGGCTTGCTTTCGATCGTGGAGAAGGTCGGCAACAAATTGCCTGATCCCGTCTTCATTTTCGTCTGGTTCATCGCCGCCCTCGTCGCGGTCAGCGTATGGGCCGCCGGCCAGAGTCTCTCCGCCGTGAACCCGGTCGACGGATCGACCATGACCGCGGTCAGCCTGCTGGCTCCAGAAAACCTCCAGCGCCTTTTCCTCGAGATGCCGCGCACCCTGACGAGCTTTGCCCCCCTCGGGTACGTCCTGCTCGTGATGCTCGGCGCAGGCGTGGCGGAGCGGTCGGGCCTGTTCAGCGCGGCGATGCGACTGGCGGTCAAGGGAGCGCCGGTCCGGCTGCTGTCGCCGATCGTCATCTTCGTCGCCATCGTGGCGAACCATGCGGCGGACGCCGCCTATGTCGTCCTGATCCCGCTGGCCGGCGCCCTCTACGCCGCGGCCGGACGGCATCCGGTCGCGGGCATCGCCGCCGCCTTCGCCGGGGTGTCTGGCGGCTTTTCCGCCAACATCTTCCCGGGCCACCTCGACGCTCTGCTCCTCGGCATCACGGAGCCCGCGGCCCGCCTCATAGATCCGAGCTGGACCATGAACATCGCCGGCAATTGGTGGTTCATTGCCGCCATGGCCTTTGTCTTCACGCCGCTGGGTTGGTGGGTCACCGACAAGATCGTCGAGCCCCGCCTGGGCAAGTGGGAGCCCACGGGCGGCGCACCGATTGACCTTTCCTCGGGTGATCTGTCGGCCGCGGAGCGGCGGGGCCTGCTCTGGGCAGGGGTGGCCGCGGTCCTGGTGATCGGCCTCTGGGTCTGGCTGACCATCGGGCCCAACGCCCCCTTCTATGACGCCGCCGCGGCCCTCCCGGAGGAGCGGATGACACCCTTCTACCAGTCGCTGGTGGCCGGCTTTTTCGTCCTCTTCCTGCTGACGGGCGTCTTCTACGGCGTCGCCGCGCGGACCATCCACAGTCACCGGGACGTGGTTCGGATGACCAGTCAGGCCATGGCGGACATGGGGCCCTACATCGTCTTGGCCTTCGTGGCCGCGCACTTCGTGGCCATGTTCAACTGGTCCAACCTCGGCGGCATCATGGCGATCAACGGCGCGGAGGCGTTGCGCGACTCCGGCCTGCCCGCCTACGGCCTTCTGGCCGGGATCGTGCTGCTTGCGGCCGCCATCAACCTGGTGATCGGGTCGGCCTCGGCCAAGTGGGCGGCGCTCGCCCCCATCCTCGTTCCGATGCTGATGTTGCTCGGCATCTCGCCAGAGATGACGACGGCCGCCTACCGGATGGGCGATTCGACCACGAACATCATGACGCCCCTGATGGTCTATTTCCCGCTTGTCCTGACGTTCTGCCAGCGATGGATCGCCGGCTTCGGTCTCGGCAGCCTGATGGCGACCATGCTCCCCTACTCGCTCACCTTCCTGGCGGCCGGCCTGGCCATGACCGCCGGCTGGGTGGCGCTGGACCTCCCGCTCGGGCCCGGCGAAGGGGTGCGCTACGCCTTGCCGGGCGGCCCGGCGGGAGGCGAATGACGCCCTCCGCACGACGTCCGGGAAAATCCCTCAGCACCCGCTTGACGCCCCGTCGCTCGGGACCTATCAGACGCCCCTCGCCGGGCCCGCCTGGCGAGGGACGTACGCGGGTGTAGCTCAGTTGGTTAGAGTGCCGGCCTGTCACGCCGGAGGTCGCGGGTTCGAGCCCCGTCACTCGCGCCACTCCTTCGAATTCGAGGGAGTGGCGCTTTCAATTCCGGCCTTGGCCGGAAAGCTCCCCTAGTTCCGTACTAATTTCAGCGCAGCGTCAGCGACTTGCGCCCGCCGCAGCGTTGTTTGCGCTCTCTGTCGGCGGCCAGCCTTACACTCCGCGCCGATGGCCACACCCGGACCCCGTTCTCGATGGTGGGAGCCCGGGTCGCGGACACCGACCTGTCGCTCTGTCGCTCTGTCGCGGTGTCGCTCTGTCGTGCTGGGGCCGCGCGGGCTCAGCGGACCGACGCCCGCGCCTCGTCGAGTTCGGCCTCAAGTTCCGCACGCGCGCGGCGCCGCTCAGTCCTGAGCCGACGCTCCGCGCTCCGCGCGGCGTCCAGGGCCTGCTCCGCCTCCCCCACGCGGGCTTCGGCGGCCCGGGCTTCGTGCGCCTGACGCTTGTCGAATGCGGCCAAGGCCTTCTCCAACCGCGCCACTCGGGCCAGATCGGCTCGGCTTGGCCCGGAGGGTGACGGGCGCACCACCGCCTTCGCCTGTGGCTTGCCACGCTTGGCCGCGGACTTCGTACGGGGCGCGGTGGGAGCGACCTCGACCTCGAGCCGCCGCTCGAGGACCTTGCCCGGCTGGTCCAGCGCGGCCTCGTAATCGAGCCCGCCCTCGACCTCGCGCGCGCCGCCGTTCTTGAACAGGTCGCGCTCCACGCCCCATGCCTCCAGCGCTTTCGCACGCGACGGCGTGGCGACGGTGAAGGTCCGCAGACCGTCCGACCAGCAGAAGACCTTGGGGCGGCGCGCCATCTGCAGCGAACGGCGCGGTGCAGCTCAGGTTCCGGTCAGAGACCGGCCCCGCTCTCGGCCTGGGCGCGATAGGCCTGGGTCTCCGCCGCCAGCCAGGACTCCGGCTCACCGTCCTCCTCCGGCCCGGCCAGCAGGATCGGGCCCTGGCCTCCGGGGGCGCCGCGGGTCAGCAGCATCCAGCCGGCGCCCAGGGTCAACAGAGCCAGAATCAGTCTCATCGTAATGTCCTCAACTCGTTGGGCGGCGCCTCGCCGGCCCCAGACCGCAACCGCCGAAAAGGCCGCCGGTTCCCGGCCCTAGTGCAGAGCGTAGAGGTCCTGCGGCTCAACGAACTCCCGCCGACCGCTGACATCGGCATAGAGCATGCAGAGGTCCTCGAAGACGCGGTTCCAGGAGTAGAGATTCGCCGCCCGGGTCCGGGCCGCATCGCCCAAGACGCCGACGTCGCGCGCGAACAGCGCCTCGATGGCTTCGGCATAGTCGCGGGTCGCCAGGGAGACGGCGCGCTGGCCGACGGACTCATCGACCGTCTCGCTGACGCCGCCGGTCGGCGGGGCCACGACCGGCAGTCCGCAGGCCATGGCCTCCAGCGCCACGAGGCCGAAGGGCTCCTTTTCGTTGGCGTGCACGAAGGCGTCACAGGAGGCGATGATGCGGGCGACCTTCAGGCTATCCCGCTCGAAGGGAAGGGAGATCACATTGCCCTCGACCGGCAGCCCCTCCCCCGCGCCGATCAGCACGAGCCGGTAGGGGCGACCAAGCGCCTGGGCCGCTGAGATGAGAACATCGACGTTCTTTTCCTTCGCCGCCCGTCCGGCGAAGACCAGGAGCCGCTCGTCCGCGCCCACCCCGAGTTCGGCGCGAACCGCGCCGCGATCGGCGCGGTCGGGGTGGAAGGTCTCGACGTCGACGCCCAGGGGCCGCTCGACGATTCGCGTCACGCCCGCGTCCCTCAGACGCCCGGCGATGAAGCGGCTCGGCGCCACCACCCGGTCGAACTGGCTGAAGATCTCCGCCCACTTCTTCTCGATCGGCTTTCGGGCCCACTCGCCCCAGTGAAGCGCGGCGAGATGCGCCGGGTCGGAGTGGCAGAAGCCGATCACCGGCACCCCGATCGCCTGACCCGCGTCGATCGCCGCGGTGCCAGGGCCGTACGGGTCGCCGGCCTCGATCACCGAGGGATTTAGCGACTGCAGCCAGGTCGCCCACTTCCGGCGGCTCATCGGCCAGCGATAGCCCGTCGTGAAGGGGATTTTGGCCGCCGCGAGCGTGACCGTCGCCTCTGGCCGCGCCCGCGTCCGGGGGCCGGGCACCACCAGCGTATGCTTCACGCCGGGCCGGTTCCGGTTCAGCCAAGCCCGCTTGGCGTGGAGGTAGCGCTTAACGCCGCCGCTGACCGGCGCGTACTGCATGGTGGTGTCGACCAGCCGTGGCCGACCGTCGTCGCCGTTCCGTTCAAGCCTGCGCAGCGTGTCGGCGATCCGCTCCTCGAGCGTGAACACCCATCGCTGTTCCTGATCCCAGGCGTCGGTCATGTGGCGAAACGTCCGTCAGTTGGTTCCTGCCCGCCTAACGCGCGAATCGCCAAGGAGGATGCGAACCGGCGTTACGGCCACGCTGTGATTTGCGCCCGGCCGTTGAGACGCGCAAGGGGACCCGATCAAGGTTTGATACGGATCAAACCTCGCGCTTGTGGCGGGCGGCCAGCGCCTCGCGCACCAGTACCTCGAGCTGGGCGTTGACGCTGCGCAGTTCGGCGGCCGCGAGACGCTCCACGGCCGCCATAACCTGCGGATTGATCCTCAACAGGAACGCCTTGCGGACGTTCGCCGGCTTGGCCTTGTCCGGCATCGGATCAGCTATAGAGCGTGCCGGCGTTCACGACGGGCTGCGCTTCCCGCTCGGCGCAGAGCACGACCAGCAGGTTGGACACCATGGCCGCCTTGCGCTCCTCGTCGAGCTCGACCACGCCGCGTTCTCCCAGGTCGGCCAGCGCGGTCTCGACCATGCCAACGGCGCCCTGGACGATCAGGCGGCGGGCCGACAGGACGGCTTCGGCCTGCTGGCGCCGGAGCATGGCGCTGGCGATTTCGGGCGCATAGGCCAGGTGGGCCAGCCGGGCCTCGTCGACAACGACGCCGGCCACCCGCACACGAGCGTGCAGTTCGTCACGTAGTTTCTCGGCCACGAGTTCGGCGTCGGCTCGCAGCGTCGGCTCATGCTCCTCGCCGTGGTCGTAGGCGTACTGGCTGGTGATGTCGCGCAGCGCGGTGTCGATCTGGATGTTCACAAAGGCGGCGAAGTCGTCGACGTCGAACAGCGCCTGGGCCGAATCGGACACGCGCCAGACCACGTTGGCGGCGATCTCGATCGGATTACCGCGCTTGTCGTTCACCTTCAGCTTGTCCGAGGTGACGTTGCGCACGCGCATCGACACCTTCTTGCGGCTGTACCAGGGCAACACCCAGCGCAGGCCCGCCTTGCGGTCCGTGCCGCGATAGTCGCCGAACAGGAGGATCGCCATCGCCTCGTTGGGCTGCAGCGAATAAAGCCCGCACAGCAGGATCAGGCCCAGGACCGAAGCGAAGATTCCAGCGGCCACAGCGGCGGGAATCAGCGTCCCTTCAATGCCGAGCACGAGAGCCGCAGCGCCGCCCAGCATGAGCGCGAGCGAAACCAGAAGCATCAGGATGCCGCCGGAGGTCCGGGCCGGACGCTCGGCGGATGCGTTGATGGAAATGGTCATGTCATCAGCCCCTCAGTTGATGTCAGACTGATATCACTTGCATAGCTACGCTTCAAGATCATCGACATGCCGCGCCGCGACCGGGTAAGTTCGCCTTGCATTCGCCTCAAAAAGACGAAACTTGAGGCGTTCTCGGCCACCCGTTTCGGGGGATGGACGGGCGTGCGCGCTGAACAGTCGTAGGGATCAGTCTACATGCGTATCAAGCTCGCGGCGGCGGTCGCACTCGCGCCGTTGATGATCGCTTCCGGCGCCACGGCCCAGGTCGTGATCAACAACGAGCGGACGACGCCCATTGCGACCGCCACGGCGAACAATGGATCGCCCTCGGCGATTCAGATTGCGAACGGCGGCGTGATCCGCCTGACGTCAGGCACGGCGGTCACGATCAACTCAAGCCATGGGCTGACCATCGCGAGCGGCGGGCGCATCGTGATCGAGAATGCGGCCGATGGGTCCACCGGGGTTCTGATCCAGGGCGGCAACGCTGCGGACGTTTCCAACAGCGGCCAGATCAGTGTCACCGACAATCACGAAGGAACGGACACCGACAACGACGGCGACGTCGACGGCGCCTTCGCGACGGGCACCGGCCGGTACGGCATTCGCGTCACCGGCCCCGGGGACTTTACCGGCGACATCACGAACAGTCGGGGCGCGATCATCACCGTCGAGGGCAACCAGTCGG
This sequence comes from uncultured Brevundimonas sp., assembly GCA_966210875.1. Taxonomy (GTDB): domain Bacteria; phylum Pseudomonadota; class Alphaproteobacteria; order Caulobacterales; family Caulobacteraceae; genus Brevundimonas. The sequence continues at coordinate 9,570 of CBIHLR010000018.1, forward strand.
CGGCCGTTTCGGTCGAGAGCCGTCTGATCGGCGACCTGCGCAACTTCGGCTCCATCAACATCACCGGCGACCAGAGCTACGGCATCCGGACCGCCGCCGACGTGGATGGGGATGTCTGGGCGGGCGGTACGGTTTCCGCGCGGGGCGCCGGATCGGTGGGCGTGTCCGTGGAGGGCGACGTCTCCGGACGTTTCACCGTGGGTGGCTCCATCACGGCGACAGGCTTCCGTTACACGAGCGGTGTTCCGGCCAGCCAACTCAGCCTGCTTGACGCTGATGATCTCCTGATCGGCGGCCCCGCTGTCAGCATTTCCGGCAATGTGGCGGGGGGCGTGCTTTTCGATCTCGCCTACGTCAACGACCCGGACGACACGGACGATGACGACGACGGCATCCTGGATACCGACGACGCCGACGACAACAATAACGGGGTCAACGACGCCGACGAAGGCGCCGCCTCGGTCACATCCTACGGCTCCGCGCCGGCGGTCCAGATCGGTTCGCTGACGGACGCCGTCACGATCGGCCAGGTGGGGACTGGCGACCAGGCCTATGGTTTCATCAACCGCGGCACGATCACCGCTGATGGCGTCTATGAGGGCATCTCGGCCACCGGCGTTCGGCTGGGCCTCGAGGCCGGCCAGGCGGTCACGCTCACCGGCGGTTTCAGGAACGAAGGCTCCGTCAACACCTTCACTCTCGACGCCGGCGGCACGGCTGTGCACGTCGAGGGCGTGACGAACGTCGGCAGGCTGCTGAACAGCGGGCTAATCCTGGCCTTCGGTGCCGGCGACACGGACTTCACCATGGTCGGCGTCGACATCGAAGCCGGCGCGACGCTGACTGAACTCGTCAACAGCGGCGACATCCAGGCTTTCCTCAGCGGAGAGGCGGGTGACGCAATCGCCATTCGTGACGCCTCGGGCACCCTCACCTCGCTGACCAATACCGGCAGGATCGAAGCGGCTCTCGTCCCGACGGATGACGATGATGACGACGACGACGCCAACGACTTTCCCGGTGACGAAGTCATCACCGGCCGCGCCATCGCCATCGACCTGAGCGCCAACACCTCCGGCGTCACGGTCACCCAGGACGGGATCGACGACGGCGACGACGGCGACGACGGCATCGACGATCCGGACGCTGACAATGACGGCGTCGACAACGAGAATGAGCCCGCCATCACCGGCGAAGTGCTGTTTGGATCGGGTGACGACCTCTTCGACGTGCGCAACGGTACGGTCGATGGAGACATCAGCTTCGGGGCAGGGGCTGACACTCTCTCTGTCACTGGCGGCGCTCAGGTCCGTGGCGCGCTGTCCGATTCAGACGGCGCGCTTCAGATCAACGTCACCAACGGCGTGCTCGACGCCCGTCAGGCGACGGCGCTGAACATCACGGTCCTGGATGTCGGGGCCGACGGCGACCTGATCGTCACCGTGGACCCGGAGGCGGGAACGGCCGGCGGCTTCATCGTCAACGGCACGGCAAACGTGGCCAGCGGGGCTGGTCTCGGCGTGCGTTTCACTTCGCTCGTGGACGACCCGACCCGCTTCGTGATCGTATCGGCCACCACCCTGAACGCCGGGACCATCGACCAGACGCGGCTGCAGGAAAACTCCCCGTACATGTACGTGGTGAACGCCGGCGTCGATAACACCTTGAACCAGATCTACGTCGACGCCCGGCAGCGTACGAACGCGGAGTTCGGCTTCATCGCCGCCGAGTCGGCCACCTACGGAGCGTTCTATGAGGCGCTCGGCGGTGACGAGCAGCTTCTGAACGCCTTCCTGTCGCAGACCTCGCGCGAAGGCTTCTTCGATCTCTTCGAGCAGGTCCTGCCAGAACACTCTGGCGGACCGCTGATGGCGCTCGCCACGGGCGTCGACGCCGTCACTCGAGCGCTGTCCGGCCGGGGCTATCCGGCCCGCGCCGGCGAGACCAGCGCCTGGCTTCAGGAGATCAACTTCTACGCCGACAAGGACCGCGGCGAGGCCTATGGCTTCCGCTCCGAGGGCTTTGGCATCGCCGGCGGCGTCGAGCGCGGCACGGGCTTGGGCGCCTTCGGCCTCAACTTCGCCCTCACCTCCTCCGACCTTGAGGATCCGGAGTCGGCGGGCGAGGAGAACTTCGCGGCGCAGCTGCTGGAGTTCGGCGTCTACTGGCGGGCCCAGGGCACGCGCTGGCAGGTCTGGACCCGCGCGGCCGGCGGCTACGCCAGCTTCGACAGCGTCCGCCAGATCGTCGCCACCGGGATCAACCGCCGGAACGAGTCGTCCTGGAACGGCTACAGCATCGCCCTGGCGGGGGGCGTGGCCTACGACTACCAGGTCGGCCGCTGGAGCATCCGGCCCGAGGCGATCGTCGAGTACTTCCGCCTCAGCGAGGACGCCCACGAGGAGACCGGCGGCGGCGCGGGCTTCGACCTGGCGCTGGACGACCGCGAAGGCCACATCTTCTCGTCGACCGCGGCCATCACGATCGGCGCGGGCTTCGGCGAGAACAACTGGCTGCGCCCGGAAATCCGGCTGGGCTGGCGTCAGATCTTCTCGCACGACCCGGGCGACACGACGGCCCGCTTCGTGTCGGGCGGCTCGCCGTTTGCGCTCTCGGGCGACAGCCTGGAGGGCGGCGGCCCGATCGTGGGCTTCCGCCTGAACCTCGGCAACGAGTTGGGCTTCCTGGCGGTCGAGGCCGACGCCGAGATGATCGACGACTACGTCCGCTACGCCCTGCTGCTCCGCGCCAGCTTCCGCTTCTAGGGCGAGCCGATCACACAAGCGAAGGGCCGCCGGAGCGATCCGACGGCCCTTTTGCTTTGGAGATGGTGGGCGGCGAGGGGATCGAACCCCCGACCCTCTCGGTGTAAACGAGACGCTCTACCGCTGAGCTAGCCGCCCAAACGGAAAGGGCGCGAAGCCCGGAAGCCTCGCGCCCTCTCGCAAACTCTCGAACCAGCCTTAGCCGTTCAGAGCGGTCTTCAGGCCTTCGCCGACGCGGAAGCGGCAGGTCTTGGACGCCGCGCGAGCCACGGTCTCACCGGTGCGCGGGTTGCGCGCGGTGCCGGCGGCGCGGTTCACGGCCGCGAAGGTGCCGAAGCCGACGAGGCGGACATCCTGGCCGCTCTTCAGCGAGTCGGTCACGGCGTCGGTGAAAGCGTCCAGGGCCTTTTTGGCCTGGTCGCGGCTGAGCCCGGCTCCGTCCGCCATGGCGGCGATGAGTTCGGCTTTGGTCATCTGTGGTCTCCCAACCCTTCTGGAGGCTCCGGCTGGCCGTCTAGCCGACTCAGCGCGCCCCTTGCGGACGCATAAGAGAACAGCTTTTCCCTCGCGTCAAAAGGGAAACGCGGTTTCACGGCCATGAAACCACGTTTCCACAAGGGATTAGTGGGCGATCACCCCTCCGACGTCCTCCGGCGGGGCCGGTCGCGGCAGCGGCTCAGCTTCCGGGTCCCAGGTCACCGGCGTCAGCGGCTGGGTCAGGGCGTGCTTGAGAACCTCGTCCACGTTGGACACCGGGATGATCTCCAGCGCTTCCTTCACATTGGCCGGGATGTCCTCGAGATCCTTGACGTTCTCCTGCGGGATGAGGACCGTCTTGAGGCCGGAGCGGAGGGCCGCGAGCAGCTTCTCCTTCAGGCCGCCGATGGCGGTGACGCGTCCGCGCAGGGTCACCTCGCCCGTCATGGCCAGGTCCTTGCGGATCGGATTGCCGGTCAGCACCGAGACCATGGCCGTCACCATGGCGATGCCGGCGGACGGACCGTCCTTGGGCGTGGCGCCGTCCGGCACGTGCACGTGGACGTCCGTCGTCTCAAAGACCGGCGGCTTGATGCCGAACACCAGCGAGCGCGCCCGCACGTAGGAGGCGGCCGCGGAGATCGACTCCTTCATGACCTCCTTCAGATTGCCGGTCACGGTCATGCGCCCCTTGCCGGGCATCTTCACCGCCTCGATGGTCAGGATGTCGCCACCGAACTCGGTCCAGGCCAGGCCGGTGACGATGCCGACCTGATCGGTCTCGTCCGTCTCGCCATGGCGGTACTTGCGCACGCCGGCGTAGCGGGCCAGCCGCTCCTTATCGACGGTGATCGAGACCAGCTTCTCCTTGGCCATTTCGCGCACCGCCTTGCGGGCCAGGCCGCCGAGCTCGCGCTCCAGGTTTCGGACGCCGGCTTCGCGCGTGTAATAGCGGATCAGGTCCCGGATGCTCTCTTCCGGCACGATCCACTCGCCTTCCTTCAGGCCGTGGTCCTTGGCCAGCTTGGGCAGGATGTGGCGCTTGGCGATCTCGACCTTCTCGTCCTCAGTGTAGCCGGAGATGCGGATGATCTCCATGCGGTCCAGCAGCGGCTGGGGCATGTTCAGGCTGTTGGCCGTGGTGACGAACATGACCGGCGACAGGTCGTAATCGACCTCCAGATAGTGGTCGCCGAAGGTCGAGTTCTGCGCCGGGTCCAGCACCTCGAGCAGGGCCGAGGACGGGTCGCCGCGCCAGTCCGAGCCCATCTTGTCGATTTCGTCGAGCAGGATGAAGGCGTTGGTCGTCTTCGCCTTCTTCATGGACTGAATGATCTTCCCGGGCATGGAGCCGATGTAGGTCCGGCGGTGACCGCGGATCTCGGATTCATCGCGCACCCCGCCGAGCGACATGCGCACGAACTCGCGGTTGGTCGCCTTGGCGATCGACTTGCCGAGCGAGGTCTTGCCGACGCCCGGAGGACCGACGAGGCAGAGGATCGGGCCCTTGAGCGAGCCGGTCCGGGCCTGGACGGCCAGGTACTCGATGATCCGTTCCTTGACCTTCTCGAGGCCGTAGTGGTCCTCCTCCAGGATGGCCTCGGCGCGATCCAGGTCGATGGGCTTCTGCTTGGCCTTGCCCCACGGCACGGACAGCAGCCAGTCCAGGTAGTTGCGCACGACGGTCGATTCCGCCGACATCGGGCTCATGTTGCGCAGCTTCTTCAGCTCCGCATTGGCCTTGTTGCGGGCCTCCTTCGAAAGCTTGGTGCGGCGAATGCGCTTTTCCAGCTCCAGGAGTTCGTCGCGCTGATCGTCCTGTTCGCCCAGCTCGCGCTGGATCGCCTTCATCTGCTCGTTCAGATAGTACTCGCGCTGCGTCCGCTCCATCTGGCGCTTCACGCGGCTGCGGATTTTCTTCTCGACCTGCAGGACCGAAATCTCGCCCTCCATCAGGCCGTAGACCTTCTCCAGCCGGCGGGCCACGGACTGGGTCTCCAGCAGGCCCTGCTTGTCGGCGATCTTGACCGCCAGATGCGCAGCGACGGAGTCGGCCAGGGCGGAAGGATCGGTGATGTTCGGGATGGAGCTGAGGGCTTCGGGCGGAACCTTCTTGTTCAGCTTCACATAGTTCTCGAACTGCTCGACAACGGCGCGGGACAGGGCCTCGACCTCGCTGGCCTCCTCGATCGCATCCTCGACAGGCACGTATTCAGCTTCGAAATATTCGGCGCGGTCAGTGAACTGCCGGATCTCCGCGCGGCCCTTGCCCTCGACGAGCACCTTCACCGTTCCATCGGGCAGCTTGAGCAGCTGCAGCACGTTGGCCACCACGCCCAGACTGTAGATGGCTTGGGGCGACGGATCATCGTCGGTCGAATTCTTCTGGGTCGCCAGCAGGATCTGCTTGGACCCCTTCATCACCTCATCGAGCGCCTTCACTGACTTCTCGCGCCCCACGAACAGCGGCACGACCATGTGAGGGAAGACAACGATGTCCCGCAGAGGCAGGACGGGCAAAATCACAGGCTCAGACATCAAGTTCTCCAGGGCCGCCTTCGACAGCGACACGCGGCCTTCGAAGCCACCTCCTGGGAGCATGGCCCCTGCCCCCGACTCTCGGCAGGCATTACGCCGACTATGTGGCCCTTGCCCGCGCCGGTTCAAGCGGAGCCGCCGAAGCGTCCCCAGGCCTGAACGCAGCTAGCCGGCAAGGCGCTGCACTATGGCGCCGTGGAGCGCCGCGATATCGGGGAGGTCGGCGGTCTCGACACCGGACAGGTCGAGGCCCGTTTCCGCCTCCAGTCGCATGATCAGCACGGCGTGGTGGAGCGAGTCCCACCCGGGCACGTCCGCGGCGCTCATGTGGGGCTGCAGGGCGAAGTCTCGCAGGCCGAAGACCTCGCCCATCACGGCGTATAGCCGCTCGATCGGAAAGGTCTGGCTCATGTCTGGCTCCCGGCGCCGAAACGCGCCTCGTATCGCTTGAGGTTCTCAGAGCGGCTGATCTTGCCGCTGGTTGTCTTGATGAGCCAGCCCCGCTCAACCAGTCGCACGTCGCCGCAGGGCACGCCGGTCTCGCGCAGCACCGCCCGGTTGATCTCGGCCATCACGCCCGAGGGGTCCTGGTCGCCTTCGACCTCGGCGATGACGATCAGCTTCTCGGACCCCAGGGCTGCGTCGAACTGACCGATGGCTACGGCACGTCCGGCCTTCAGCCCCGGAATGCCGAGCAGCGCCGCCTCCACGTCATGCGAGAAGATGTTCTTGCCGTTGACAATGATCACGTCCTTCAACCGGCCGGCGACGAACAGCTCACCCTGGTCGAGGAAGCCCAGATCGCCCGTCCGGTACCAGCCGTCGGCATCGAAGGCCGCCTCGGTCGCCGAAGGATTCTTGTAGTAGCCGTCAAACAGGAAAGGCGCGCGCACGCAGATCTCGCCCATGACCCCCTCGCCGGCCGGCTCGCCGTTGGCCAGCACCCGAGCCTCCAAGCCCTCCAGCAACGGCCCATTCGACAACAACTCGACACCGTCTCGAGCCAAGTCCACCGGCCCTTCCCGCTCCAGACTCTCCCGAGACACCGTTACACGTCGAACAGGCTGGTTCGGTGTGCTCTGCGACACCGCGAAAACCGTCTCGGCCATGGCGTAGCATGTGCGGAGCGTCTGCGGACGCACGCCGCTATCGGCGTATCGCGTCAGGAAAGCGTCGAAGGTCGCGGCCTTGCAGGGCTCCGAACAGCTGACCAGGGCCTGTAGCGAGCCAAGCTCCCACGTGCGCCCCGGCGGCGCCATCCTGACGAGATGCTGGAAGGCGAAGTTGGGAAGCCAGGCGTGCGTCGCCTTCGCCCGCTCGACCGCATCCCACAGCAGCGTCGGTCGCGACGTCCAGACGAACGGATCGATCGGCACGATGCTCCCGCCCAGGCTCAGCGGCAGTAGGAAACTCGAGACTAGCCCCATGTCGTGATAGAGCGGAAGCCAGGACGCTACGACGGGCGGCCGATCCGAGCTCACCCCCAGCGATTTGGCGTAGGCGTCAACCTGCCGCGCGATGGCCCCGTAGGACAGCGCCACGCCCTTCTTCAGACCCGTCGTGCCGGAGCTATGCTGCAACAGGGCGAGATCGTCCTCGCCGCGTGGAACCGGCGCCAGCAACGGCTCGGCTTTCTCGACTTCCGACAGACGAAGCACACGGGCTCCACTGCCGTCCGCGCAGGGCTCCACTTCCGGCGCCAATTCGTCCCATGTCAGGATCAGCCGCGGCCGCGCATGACCGAAGAGGGTCTTGTGCTGCGCCCAGTAGAGCCCCGTGTCGTGTTTGCTGTTCGGATATGGCAGGAAGCTGGGCAGGCCACCGGCCGCCATCCCGCCGAGAAAGGCGGCGTAGGCGTCCGCGCCCGGCTTCACGATCAAACAGACGACGTCGTCAGGCGCCAGGCCAGAGGCGCGGAACAGCCCGGCAAATGACAGCGCTCGCCGCCAGAGATCGGCGTAGGTCTGGTCGCGCCAGGCCCCTGCTTCCAGGATCGAGGCGAAACGGCGACCCGGCTGTGCCGCCAGCGTCTGGATGTGTTCGAACAGCGCAGTCACCCGCGCCGCCTAGGGCGCCCTTCGACGCGTCGCAAGCCAAGGCTTTGAACGGAGGTCGCGCTCGTGCGTAAATACTGCGGAGCACTCCCATGAAACTCGCCACCATCGGATACGAGAGCGAAGCCCAGGCCGACGTGATCCAGCGGCTCAAGGCCGCCGGGGTCGAGCGGGTGATTGACGTGCGGGCGGTCGCGGCATCGCGGCGGGCCGGGTTTTCGAAGACCCTGCTCGGAAACTCTCTGAATGAGGCAGGGATCGACTATGTGCACCTGCGGGCCCTCGGAACGCCGGCGGCCGGACGGCAGGCGGCTCGGGCCGGGCGTCATTCGGAGATGGAGGCGATCTTCGCCGAACACATGGAGCAACCTGAGCCGCAACGGGCGCTGCGGCAGGCCGTGGACCTCGCGCGGGAGACGAAGACCGCCCTGCTCTGCTACGAGGCCAGGCACGACGAATGTCACCGCTCCATCGTCGCTGCCATGATGCTCGAACTGGCTCCGTTTGAGGTCGAGCATCTCTGACCCTTTGGGCTTGACCAAGCTTGGCCGTTCCCGAAACCTTGCCCGGCTGGCCGCGTTGTGTCGCGCGATGGGGGTCAGAGTCAGGAGACCAATGATGTCCAGAACCCAACTTCTCGCCGCCGCCGCCTTCGCGTGCGTCATCGGCGCGCCGGCCGTCGCCTCGGCCCAGGTCACCGGCGGCTATCCGCCGGGCACGCCGGTCGCAGAGATCGAAGCTCGCGAACGCGCCGAAACGGCCCGGCTGAACCAGGCCGTGCTGGAGCGCGACGCCCAGGTCGTCGCGGCCAACGCGGCCGAGGCCGAGCGCTTCGCCGAAGCCCAGGCCCGCTTTGAAGCCGCCCAGCGGGCCCACGCCGAGGCCCAGGCCCGCTATGAGGCGGAGGCCGCCGCCGCCAACGCCGCCCAGGCGCGATACGAGGCCGAAATGGCCGCCTGGCGGGCGCGGACGGGCCGTCCGGGCTGAACCCGGAGGCTTGATACGGGCGCCCGGGCTCGTCCCGGGCGCTTTCGTAGGGGCAAGCGGAACCGCAGGTGCGTCGGCTCGTTGACGCAGGGTTCACGACGCGTGGCGTCGCCTACCCGGAGCTTTTCATGAAGACCCGCTTGTCCCTGCTCGCCGCGACCCTGGTCGCGCCCTTCGCCCTGTCGGCCTGTGTGGTCGAGGACGATTCCGCCGCGGATAACGCCGGCCAGGCGGTCGAGAATGCGGGCTCCCAGGCGGCGGCCGAAGCTGACGCCGCCGCAGACCGGGCCGAAGCCGCCGCTGATCGCGCGGCGAGCGGACCGGACGTCGTCATCGATCCCCCGGACGTGGTCGTCGACGGCGACGATCGCGACGACACCACCGAGACCACGGTTCGCGCTGGTGAGGACGGTCTCGAAGTCAGGACGACCGAGCGGCGGAACTAATCGCGCCCGCAGGTCGACTAATAGACACAAGATGATCGGGCTCGCCCTGTGGGCGGGCTCGATTGCTTTTGCGTCTAAAGAAAACCCCGAATGGTCAAGCTTGTAGGCGGTCTCGGCTGATCGCCTTAACGACTTGGTTGTCTTATCGGCGCATCTTGCGAACTGGAGATTTCTCTTGATGACGAGCGCCGCCCATATTCTGGTGATCGACGATGACCCGCTCGTGCGGCTCATCGGCTCCCAGATGCTGACCCAGGCGGGCTATCGAGTTTCAGTGGCCGAGGACGGCGACGACGGCATCAAGCAGATCGCGGCCCGGCCGTTCGACCTGGTCGTCACCGACCTGATCATGCCGAACAAGGAAGGCGTGGAGACGATCCGGGAGATCAAGGAGCGCTGGCCGGAAACGCCCGTCATCGCCATCTCCAGCGGAGGCCAGCTCGACGTCGGCTTCTACCTCCCGCTGGCCAAGGCCATGGGCGCCGCGGCGGTCCTGCAGAAGCCACTCCGCAAGGAGACCTTCCTGCCGCTGGTCGAAGAGACCCTCGCCCAGGTTGAGCCGCCCGCTCCGTCCCGGTACGACCGCCGCGCCTGAGGAAATCCAGGGTCGCGCGGCGAGAAATGTCCGCTACCGGACATGTATCTGATATTTCGACATTATTTTATGTACGCCGGAACCTCCGACGCGCTCGCGCGTTGACGCTGCCCGTATCGGGGGAAGTCATGTTCGAAATTTATACCGGCAGAGGCAGGCGTGCGACGTCTGACAGACACGCCGGCTCCCCGCGCGGGTCGTGGATGTTCCGGCTGTTCATGCGCTGGTTCGCCCGGCCGCAGATCCGAGCCTGAGGGTCCTTACTGCAGCAGGCGGCTGCCGCCTGAGCTCGGTCCCACGCCCTCGGGCACGGGCACGTCAGAGGCGGTGTAGTTCGCGTTGATGAACAGCTGGGGCGAGCCTTTCAGTTCCAGCCGCTGCGAGACGATGACCGTCCAGGCGGACTCGCGGGCCACGTCGGCGGAACCCTCGACGATCAGCGTCGCGTCCGGGACGTAGATGACGCCGAGCAGGCTCTCGACCTGGTCGGAGGATATGATGAAGTCCTGCCGGTTGCCGCGGTCTGCGACCATGACGAGACCCGCATAGGCCCCCTCCTCCCGGCCTTCCAGATTGACCATGGCCCGGTCCTTAAACTCGAACTTCGACGCCTGGTCGAAGATGAGCACCACGTTCTCGCCGGACAGACGGGCGGCCTCCTTGATGACCAGCGCACCCTGGAGGAACCAGTGCTCCCCAGGCTGAAGCACCAATTCGGCGGTGCCTTCGATGCTAATGCCGTTGCAGTGCACGCCCGGGCTCAGAACATGACGCCCGGATGTCACGACGAGCGGAATGCGGCGGACCGTGCAGCCGACCGTCCGCCTCAGCAGCTCCGCGTTCAGGTCCAGCGATGCGAATGGATCTTCGATGGCAACTGCGCCGGTCGCCGGCTCGGGAGAGATCGACCCTTGGGCGCGAGTGACGGCCTGGACCGCCGCAGCCGTAATGCGCGCGACGCCCTCGACCCGGATGTCGTGGTTCGAATGCACCAGGCACGCCGGCGCGCGAATCTGGGAGGAGTCCTTGGCGCGGAGGACTTCGCTACCGGTTTCCCCATGTACGAGGACACATAGAGGCGTCACCGCGATCGAGGTGGCCGTCGCCTCGGCATGCATGTTCCATCCCCCGGGCGGCAGCATGTTTCCGAAAAAGGAGGTGCGGTTGGCATCAAGCACGGCGTGCAAGGCCCGCTCTCCCGAGGCGAGCGTCACTACTTCGACGCTGGGCGTGATGGATTGCGGCCCGTGCGCCCACTCCGACAGTTGCGCCTCTATGTACGAGAGGGCCCGCCCCTCCGGCCCCGCAGCGTCGACGGCGAGTCCCAGCTCTCGCGCACCCGCCAGGGCGGCCGCGTCGGCGATGCTCTGCAGACGCGCCCGATCCGCCTGGACCGCGTAGAGATCAACGCCGCCCAGCACCAGGACCGCCAGTCCCGGGACGGCGAGGGCGAACTTCAGGGCGATGACGCCGCGCGTGTTACGGCAAAGCTTGGACGTAAAGCGAGCGCCCGCACCGAGAACTTCGCGCAGCAGACCGCCGGTCCGCTCAGTCGCACGTCCCATGCTGCTACGTCGGCTCTTCATGCCCAACATACGCGCCCCCACACACGCTGGCCCCTCTACTTAAGCATCAGGTCATTAACGGCTGGTAGCCTGTGGATAGTCTGGGAGAGGGCCACTTGCGCCGAGGCGGTATTCACAGAAAACTCGCGGGTCTCGTGCTGGCGTCGCTGGGCGTCGCCTGCGCCGTGACCGCGTCTGTGGCCGCCTATATGGACGCCCAGCGGCAGGCCGAGCTTGAACTCCAGCGGCTCACGGCCACCGCAGCGGTCATCGCCTCCCTGTCGACCGACGCGGTCGCCGCCCAGGACCGGGCGATGGCCTTCCGCACCATCCGCGCCATCTCCGAGATGCCGAACCTGCAGTACGCGCGGTTGGAGGCGGCGAACGGCGCCCTGCTGGCCGAGACCGGCTCCGGCGTCCGGCTCGTGGGTGACGCGAGCATCGAGCAGTCGGACCGTCTGGACCTGCTGGGCCTGCTCACCACCAAGTCGATCACGGCCTCCACGCCCGTCGTGTCCAATGGCCAGGAGATCGGCCGTCTCGTCGTGTTCAGCGACCTGCCCGACGTCCGTTCGCGCCTGATGGCGACGATCTTGGCGACCCTGGCCGGCGCGCTCGTCGCGGCGATCGCCGGCCTGCTGGTCGCCTGGCGGCTCGGCGGCCAGCTGGCCCGGCCGCTGGTGGAACTGGCCGGCGTCATGGCCCGTGTCCGCTCGACCCACGACTATGGTCAGCCCGCCGAAGTGAAGGCCGACGGTGAGATCGGCGAACTGGCCGATGGGTTCAACGACCTGCTGCAGGCCATCCAGGTTCGCGACCAGGAGATCGCCGACCACATGGCCGGGCTGGAAGCCACGGTCGCCGAACGCACCGCCGAGCTGCGCGCCGCCAAGACGGTCGCGGAAGAGGCTTCTGCGGCCAAGTCCGACTTCGTCGCGGCCATGAGCCACGAGATACGCACACCGCTGAACGGCATCCTGGCCCTGTCCGAACTGCTGGCCGGCGCCGAACTGCCCGGTCGCGCGCGCCGCCACGCCGAGGTGATCTCCAAGTCCGGGCGGTCGCTGCTGGCCATCATCAACGACATCCTCGACTTCGCGAAGGTCGAGGCCGGCAAACTGGAGCTCGAAGAGGTCGAGGTGGACCTCACGGAGGCCGCCGAGGACGTGGCCGGCCTGTTCGCCGAGCGCGCCAAGGCCAAGGGGCTGGACCTCGCCGTCTTCGTCCACCCGGCCACACCCAGGGTCATGGGCGACCCGACCCGCCTGCGCCAGGTGATCGGCAACCTGCTCAACAATGCCCTGAAGTTCACCGAGACCGGCGGCGTCCTGATCTCCGTCGAGCCCAACCCCGATGGCTCCGAACGCATCCTCATCGGCGTCCGCGACACCGGCATCGGCATCCCGCCCGAAAAGCTGCCCCACCTGTTCGAGGCCTTCTCCCAGGCCGACCAGAGCACGACCCGCAAGTTCGGCGGCACCGGCCTTGGCCTGACCATCTGCGATCGCTTCGTGAAGGCGATGGGTGGCGAGTGGAAGCTGTCCAGCCAGGTAGGCAAGGGCTCGCTGTTCGCCTTCTCAGTGCCGCTCGTCACGCTCGAAGCGCCCGTGGCGCCAAGGTTCGATGACCTGCGGCTGCATCTCGAGGG
>CBIHLR010000019.1:0-21030 GCA_966210875.1 uncultured Brevundimonas sp.
GGCCGAGGTGGAAGGCGCCGCCGAGGCCGCCGACCGCGAAAGCCGCGCCGCCGAGCGCGCCGTCGGGGAGGCGCGTGAAGCGCGCGCCGGCCTGGCCGCCCACGCCGAGGCGGCCGCCCTTCGCTTGGCTGACGCCGACCAGCAGGTGCGCGAGGCCGCCCGCATGGCGCCCGAGGAACTGGGTCAGAAGCTGAAGGAGGACGCCGTCGCCCTCCCCGCTGACGCCGCCGGCGCCGAGTCTCTCCTTTTCGGCCTGGAGCGCGAGCGCGAGGCCCTGGGCGCCGTCAACCTGCGCGCCGAGGAGGAGGCCTCAGAGCATTCCGAGCGGCTTCAGTCCATGAAGCTCGAGCGCTCCGACCTGACCGGCGCCATCGGCAAGCTGCGCGACGGCATCGACGAGCTGAACGCCGAGGGGCGCGAACGTCTGCTGGGCGCCTTCGACACCATCAACGGCCATTTCCAGACCCTGTTCACCGCGCTGTTCGGTGGCGGTCAGGCGGAGCTGAAGCTCGTCGAGAGCGACGATCCGCTCGAGGCCGGGCTGGAGATCTTCGCCTGCCCGCCCGGCAAGCGCCTTTCGACCATGAGCCTGATGTCCGGCGGCGAGCAGGCGCTGACGGCCACGGCCCTGATCTTCGCCGTCTTCCTGGCCAATCCGGCGCCGGTCTGCGTGCTCGACGAGGTCGACGCGCCGCTGGACGACGCCAACGTCGACCGCTTCTGCCGCCTGCTGCAGGAGATGCGCGGGCGCACGGACACCCGCTTCATCGTCATTACCCACAACCCGGTGACCATGAGCCGGATGGACCGCCTCTATGGCGTGACCATGCCAGAGCGTGGCGTGAGCCAGCTGGTCAGCGTCGACCTGACCCAGGCGACGGAGCTGGCGGCCTAGGCCAGCCGTCCGACGATGGCGCGCCGCTCGGGCGCGCCGGGGACGACCGGGCTCAGAACCAGCGCGCCTTCGGAAAAGACGGTCAAGGCCCCTGCTTCAGGACGCCAGCCGGTCAGACGGTCGCCCTTGAACGCCAGCAGCAGGCCGCCGCAGGGCGAGGCGCGGTCCTCCAGGTCGAGCACGAAGCCGGCGCCGGCTGGCAGGCCCTCGGTCTCGCGCCACCAATGAACGTCCGTCGTCGGACCGAGCTCGGCGAGCAACGCCCGCACGTCCTCGATCGGACAGCTGCCGCCCGCGGCGGCCAGGGCGGCCCAGCGCGCGCAGTCGTTCTCCGTCAGAACCGCGGTCCTGCGAACGCCCCCCCAGGCGTCCCGGATGTTTGCCGGATCCGGCCTCTCGGCCTTGGTCATGGTCACCGCCATGAGGCCCCCGCCCCAATTCCGCCTTGAACCTTACAGGACCGTAAGGTGAGCGCAACAGAGTTGTGTCAGGCGTAAGGCTCCCAGGCCTCGGGCTTGCGGGCGCGCAGCCAGCCGGTGATCGACAGACGCGGCTCCCCGGCGAAGGGCGCGACGATCGAAACCGCGTGCCGCTGGGGGACCTTGAAGATGTTCAGAGAGTTGAAGGCCGGCATGTAGCCCTCGGCCACGTGATCCTCGTCATCAAGGAACAGCAGCATCCCGCCCCAGTCCGCCCGCCACCGGGCTGTGAGGTTCAGCACATAGGCGAAGAGCCGATCGCGTCCCGGCGCCTCGTCGTCGTGGGCGGTCAGGAAATGGCCTGGCGTGTACCGGGTCGCCATGCTGTCGGCGTAGACGATGCGATCGTCGCCGGTCATCCGCCGGACGAATGCGAGGAAGGCGTCGCTGTTCAGGAAGTCCCGCGCCTGCGCCAGGGCGGGCGCCACGTCCAGACCGTTCAGGGTGTCCTGACTGATCCGCACCGTGTCGAACATGTAGCGGAAGGCGTCGGTGGCCGAGGCGTGGACTCGCGCCTCAAGGTCCGCCCGCTCGCGAGGCGCCATGGCTTCGAGCTCCGCCATGGGCATGTCGTAGTCCTGCCCCGGCCCCAGATGGATTGCGCGGCGCCATCCATCCGCCTCGGCGACGCCCTTGTGGAGTCTGACAGCGTCCTCGGGCTTGAGCAGGCCGGGGACATGCAGTCGCCCAAACCTCCTGAAGACAGGCGCATAGGCCTCGGGCTCCAGCCCCTGATCCAGCCTCAACACCGAAGCGCGCCCTCGAGAATCCGGGCCAACCGATGCGCCGGGCGCGCGCTTGCGCCAAGTTAATCTTCCGTCAGAAACAGCGGTTTGTCAGGAGCTCGGAGCCAGGAGCAGATAGGTGGTCTGCGCGCCTCCGCCCGGCAGCGCCCAGGCGATGCGGACGACGCCGTCGCTCGCAGACGCCTCGAGGGGTGTGGAGGGTCTGACCGCCGTCAGATCAACGGTCCGCTCGACCTGGGTGGACGACACCGCCAGGATCCGGTGCGGTCCGGCTGGCTGGGGCGCCTCCAGGGCCAGGGACCAGCGGCCGGCCGCGTCGGCTGAAGCGGCGCCGACCCGGGCGCCATCGATGCGAACCTCGACCTCCTCGTTCGGCTCCGTCACGCCTGAGAGCGCAACACCGCCCGCCCCATCGACATCGACGGCGGCGAGCAGGGGCGCCGGTCCCACCGGCAGAGACGCTCCGCCCGGCCTCAGCATGATGGCGCGTTCCGGCGCCGCCGCCGGCGAAAAGAGCCAGCCGTCAGCGGAGACCGCGCGACCGGCCCGCTGGACATTGACCGCCACCAGGCGATCCTGTGGTCCCGCGCCAGGCAGGGTCAGGCTGAAGGCGCCGTCGTCGCCCGCGGTCACGCCATGAGCGGTGCCGTCCATCTCGATCAGACGGACGCGCTCGCCCGCCTCGGCCAGTCCACTGATCGTCAGCCCGCCGCCCGTGACGCTCACGGACGAAATGACCGGCGGTGTGGCGTAGGCCGCGTCCCGCACGGGGGCTTCAGGCGCTGTCTCCGGCTCGCGGCCGCAGCCTGCGACCAGGCCAATAGCCAGGATCGGAACGAGGAGCCGGCGCATTCGACGCTTCCGCTAGGTGACGGGACCGGCCTTTGCTAGACGAACCGTCCCTCGCCTCCAACTCTGAAGGTCCTCGCCCGCAATGACGTCCGCTCCCGCCCGCCTCGATTCGGTCTGCGTCTTCTGCGGTTCCTCCATGGGCTCCGATCCGGTCTTCGCAGAAGCCGCGCGCGAACTGGGAGCGGCTCTGGCCCAGCGCGGCATTCGCCTCGTCTACGGCGGCGGCGGCGTCGGCCTGATGGGCGAGACTGCGCGATCGGCGCATGACGCCGGCGGGCGTGTGCTCGGGATCATGCCGGACTTCCTGCGCGCCAAGGAGCGGCTGCTCGACGAGGTCGAAACCATCGTGGTCGAGACCATGCACGAGCGGAAGGCCATGATGTATGACGCCTCGGACGCCTTTGTGGTCGCGCCCGGCGGCATCGGCACGCTCGAGGAAGCGGTCGAGGTCATGTCGTGGCAGCGGCTGAGCCTGCACGACAAGCCGACCTACTTCCTCAATATCGACGGCTTCTGGGACAACCTGATCGCCCTGCTGCGCCACAACGTCGAAGTGGGCATGACCCCCGCCTGGTTCGTCGACAGCATTGTCGTCGTGCCCGACGTTCCGAGCCTGATGGACGCGCTGCGAGACCGCTTCGAACCCGCCTGAGCCGAGTCGCGCTCCGCGACGGGCTGCCTTGTAGCTGCCGCATTATCGCTGATAAGTTATCATCGTTCTCTCCAGTACGTTGCTTTACGCAACGCGCCTTGACAGTTCTCTTTAAAAACGCACTATGCAGCCGCGCCCAACGAGGCGCTTGCTCTCACGGAGTCCTCCCATGCGCATCCTGACCGCCGCGGCCGTGATCGGCCTTGCCCTCGCCGGCTCGGCCACGGCCCAGACCCGCACCACCTCCTTCACCCTGCAGAACACGGCCATGACGCCGACCGAAGCCGTCATCATCGACGGCGCCAGCTGGCGTTGTGGCGAGGACAATGTCTGCGTGGCGACCGGCCGCGTCGCCGAACAGCCGGCCACGCGCGCCTGCCGCCGCGTCGTCGCGCGCGTCGGCGCCCTGGCGAGCTTCACCTGGCAGGGCCGGGCCCTCACGGCCGATCAGCTGGCGACCTGCAACACGGCCGCCACCTAAGCCATATCGATCTGTTCGAACGAGACGCCCGCCCGGTTCGCCGGCGCGGGCGTTTTCGTATCAGCCGCCGCGCAGCCGATCGAGGATTCGCTCCCGCCCGATCAGCGGCAGCAGCAGGCTCATGTCCGGGCCGGCGTCGCGGCCCGTCAGCGCCTGGCGCAACGGCAGGAACAGGCCCCTGCCCTTCGCCCCCGTGGTCGCCTTCACCGCCTCGGTCCAGCGTGACCAGGTCTGATCATCGGGTTCGGCCCCGACCGGCACGGCCTGCTCGAAGGCCAGGATGGCCGAGGCCTGGAAGGCCGCGTCGGGCAGGCCCGGACCGCGCACGCGGCCCGTCAGGGTCTCGGCCCAGTCCTTCGCCTCGGCGAACCGTCCGATGTTCTCACGGATCGCCAGCCAGAAGACCTCTCCGAGATCGCAGCCGAGCGCCTGCAGCCGCGGCTGGGCCGCCGCGTAGTCCATGGCGTGCAGGGCCTGGGCGTTCAGCCGGTCGAGGTCGGCGGTGTCATAGCGCGCCGGCGCCCGGCCCAGCTTGTCGAACGAGAAACCCTCCGACAGCGCCTCCAGCGAGCCCACGAACTCGACCGCGTCGGAGGTGCCGATCCGGCCGAGATGGCTGGTGATGGCGGCGGGCTCGTAGCCCTGCTCGCGCATCTCGCTGATCGACAGGGAGCCCAGACGCTTGGACAGGGCCTGGCCGTCGGCGCCGATCAGCAGGGACATGTGGGCGAAGGTCGGCACGGGCGCGCCGAGCGCCTCGAAGATCTCGATCTGGGCGCCGGTGTTGGTGACGTGGTCCTCGCCGCGCACGACGTGGGTGATGGCCATCTCCACGTCATCGACCACCGACGGCAGGGTGTAGAGATACAGGCCGTCCTCGCGGATCAGGACCGGGTCGGACAGCGAGGCGGTGTCCACCTCGCAGCGGCCGCGCACCAGGTCGTCCCAGACCACGCGCTTGCCGTCGAGCTTGAAGCGCCAGTGCGGGCGGCGGCCCTCGGCCTCCAGCGCCGCGCGCTCCTCGTCCGTCAGGTTCAGCCCGGCCCGGTCGTAGATCGGCGGCTGACCGCGCGACAGCTGCACCTTGCGGCGGCGATCGAGCTCTTCCTGGGTCTCATAGCAGGCGTACAGCCGGCCAATGGCCTTCAGCCGCTCGGCCGCGGCGGCGTAGTGGTCGAAGCGCTTGGACTGGTTGTAACGCTCGCCCCAGACCAGGCCGAGCCAGGTCAGGTCGGTCTCGATGCCCTGCTCGTTTTCGGCCGTCGAACGCTCGAGGTCCGTGTCGTCGATACGCAGCACGAAGACGCCGCTGTTCGCCTGGGCGTACATCCAGTTGACGAGCGCGGTGCGGACGTTGCCGACGTGGAGCTTTCCGGTCGGAGACGGGGCGAAACGGACCTTCACGGTCATGGCGGGCGGACACCTTGAAATGCGGAGCGCGTCAGTCGCGCCCCGCACCGCTCAAGTCAAGGCGAGGACGGCGCGCCGAACAGGATGCGTAGCCCCTGGCGATAGGCGTCCGGCGCATTGGCGGCATGGGTTCCGCCCTCGATGCGGACGCCGTGCAGGCGCCAGGGCCGGCCTGGTCGCGCCTCCCAGGTCGAGAGCCACAGCGCGGCCTCCTCCTGCAGGTCGGGGCGGTCCAGCGTGCCGCTGGTGACGATCACCGACAGGTCGTCTCGCCCCGCCGGAGCCGCAGGCTCGAGCAGGCTTTCGATGCCCGGGGTGAGCGACGGATTGCTGGCGATGCGGCCCCAGAACAGATCCGGGTCGGTCAGGGCCGAATAGAGCACAAAGGCGCCGCCCCGCGACTGGCCGAACAGTATGCGGCGCGCGGCGTCCGAGCGGTAGCGCCCCTCGACCTCGGGGATCAGTTCTTCGACGAGGAACCGCTGGAAGGCCGCCGCGCCCGCCGCCTCCTCAATCACGCCCTCACCGGGCGTCTGGAAGTCGATGTTCCGGCGGTTCACCTCGGGCGAGAAGCCGCCGTAGGCGATGCCCACCACGATCGCTTCGGGCAGGCCGTCGTCATAGGTGAGGAACAGGTGGTTGGCCGCCAGGATGGGAAACAGGCTGTCCCCGTCCAGCAGGTAGACGGTTGGATAGAGCCGTTCGGCCGCGTGGTCGTAGCCGTCCGGCAGGCGGACATAGATGTGATAGGGCCGGCCGATCGCCTGCGACTGGATCGGGAAATAGTCGCCGCGCAGCGCCGGCAGATAATCCAGCGGCGTCGGCGCGCTCTGCGCCGACGCCGGCGCGGCCTGCGCCAACAGGGCGAACAGCAGCAAGGCTCCGAGACGTCGGAGCCTTCCCAAGATCAGTCGTCCCGGTGAACGCGCTCGCGGCGCTCGTGACGCTCCTGGGCCTCGAGGCTCAGGGTCGCGGTCGGTCGAGCGTCGAGACGGGCCAGCCCGATCGGCTCGCCCGTCTCCTCGCAGTAGCCGTAGGAGCCGTCCTCGATCCGGCGCAGCGCCTCGTCGATCTTGGAGATCAGCTTGCGCTGCCGATCCCGCGTGCGCAGCTCCAGCGCCCGGTCCGACTCTGACGACGCGCGGTCGACCAGGTCGGGGTGGTTCTCGGTCTCGGCCTGCAGGTTCACGACGGTCCCGCGGGACTCCCGGAGGATCTCCTCCTTCCAGGCCATCAGCTTCTTGCGGAAATAGTCGAGCTGCCGTTCGTTCATGAACGGCTCGTCGTCCGAGGGCCGATAGGCCTCTTCAACGAAATCAGACCTCAAAGCGGTCATCTAACCCCTCACGCCTACAAGCGCCCCCTGAGAAGCGAGGGAGCCATACACAGCCGCCGGAGTCGGTTCAACGTCGAGAACCTGACTTCACGGAAGCTTGCACGAAGAGGCTGGAGAACCGTGTCTTTCCGGCCTCAGGCCGATGTCCGGTACCGGACTTTGGCGAGCTCAACTGCGGCGCGCGTGTCGATATGGTCCAGCAGGTCAGCCAGGGCGGGATCATCGATCTGATCGCGCTGCTCCGCGCTCGCGCGCGCCAGGGCCTGCAGGGCCGAGGCGCCGTCCTCGCCGCCGAGCATCGCAAGCTTGAGCGCGTCGAGCCGATCCAGCAGCCCGCCGCCCCTGCGCAGCGCGCGCCTGCGGCGCTCTTCCGGGCCGTCGACCGCCTGGAGCGCGAGGAGCGCATCGACGGAGCCGACGCCGGCGACCCCGGCCACTGAGGCCGCCGCCGGCGAGGCCGCGCGAGTCCCGCCGGACACGGAGAAGCCGCCCTCCGCCTGTCTGGGACGGGAGGAGGACTGCGACGAGATCGGGCCGGCGCCGGTGACCTTCATGCAGCCAAGGTCTCCCTGCCCGGTCACCGAAACCTTAACGGCCGGGCAGATTCTGCCGCCCGGCGGCCAAGGGCGACCATTAACCAATTGCGCCGCTGAAAACACTCAACATTTTCCGCCGAAAGCTGGCACGCAATTCGCAGCCTGACCTTCGACTTATGCTTAACAGGCGTCGCCCATGACCCTCTTCCTTAGAGTCCTCGCCTTGGCCGCGGCCGTGCTGGCCTTCGCTGGCCCCGCCCTCGCCCAGTCGAGAATCAAGGACATCACCTCGGTCGAGGGCGTCCGGACCAACCAGCTGATCGGCTACGGCCTAGTCGTGGGCCTGAACGGCACCGGAGACTCGCTGAGGAACTCGCCCTTCACCCGCCAGAGCCTTGAGGCGATGATGGAGCAGATGGGCGTCAACATCCGCGACGCCAACGCCAACACCCGCAACGTGGCCGCCGTCATGGTCACGGCCGAGCTGCCGCCGTTCGCCACGCCGGGCTCCCGCATCGACGTGACCGTCTCGACCATGGGCGACGCCCGCAACCTGATGGGCGGCACCCTGCTGGTGACGGCGCTGGCCGGCGCCGATGGTCAGACCTATGCGGTGGCCCAAGGCTCGGTGCAGACGGGCGCGGTCTCGGGCTCGGGCGCCTCAGGCTCGTCCGTCACCCGAGGCGTGCCGACCGCCGGCCGCATCGCGGCGGGCGCGGTGGTGGAGCGCGAGACAGGCTTCGACCTGTCGTCCATGCCGATCGTGCGGCTGGCCCTGCGCAATCCCGACTTCACCACCGCCCAGCGCATCGCCCAGGTGATCAACGCCGTCCACCCCGGCACGGCCTACGCCGAGAATGGCACCGTCGTGTCGGTGCGCGCGCCCCAGGGCCGCGACATGGCCAGCTTCCTGTCGGGCATCGAGAACCTCAGCGTCCCGGTCGACAGCCCCGCCCGCGTCATCATCGACGAGGTCAACGGCGTCATCGTCATGGGCGACGACGTGCGCATCTCCACGGTCGCCATCGCCCAGGGCAACCTGACCATCAGTGTCCAGGAAAGCCCCGCCGTCAGCCAGCCCGAGCCCTTCTCACGCGGGGAGACCGTGGTCGTCCCTCAATCCGACGTCAGCGTCGAGGAAGAGCGCGGCCGCGAGTTGCGCATCGTCAACCAGGGCGCGTCCCTGTCCGACCTTGTGAACGGTCTGAACGCGCTGGGTGTCAGCCCGCGCGACATGATTTCCATTCTCCAGGCCATCCGCGCCGCCGGCGCGCTCCAGGCCGAAATCGAGGTGATGTGATGAGCGACCTCGCCGTCTCCCCGGACCTTGTCCGCTCCGTCCTGCCGCAGGTCCCCGGCGGCGCCGACGCCGCCCGCCTGCGCCAGGTGGCCGAGGACTTCGAGGCCACCTTCCTGTCCCAGATGCTCCAGCCGATGTTCGCCGGCCTCTCGACCGAGGCGCCCTTCGGCGGCGGGGCGGGCGAGCAGACCTGGCGGTCCTTCATGGTCGACGCCATGGCCCGGCGCGTGGCGTCCGGCGGCGGCATCGGCCTGGCCGACCACGTCCAGCGCGAACTGATCGCCATGCAGGGGGGCGCCGCCCCCGCAGCCTCGGAGCCCGTCTGATGGCCCTCTTCGCAGACAGCGCCGATGACCGCGTCGGCCAGCTCATCACCCTGACCGAACGCCTCACCGAACGCCTGGCCGAGGAGACCCGCGCCTTCGAGACCCGCCGACCTCAGGACGCCGTACCTGGCCTGGAAGAGACCCAGCGCCTCGCCAACGTCTATCGGCACGAATCCGCGCGGGTGAAGGCCGACCGGTCGCTGATCGACACCGCCGACCTGCAACAGCGCATGGCCCTGATGCGGGCGACCGAGGCCTTCGAGGCCGTCCTGGGCCGTCACGCCCGGGCGGTCGAGGCCGCCCGCACCGTCTCGGAGGGCCTGGTCCAGGCCATCGCCGCCGAGGTCGCTCAGGCCCGCTCGCCGGCCACCTACGGCGCCGCCGGCCTCGCCGCGAGCGGCGACATGCGTGCCGTCACCCTGAACCGCCAGGCCTGAGCTCGATCCGCCGCACCACCCCGATGGCGTCGAGGAAGTCCGCGTCATGGCTGACCACCAGCAGCGCCCCGTCATAGGCCGCCAGCGCCGCCTCGACGGCCGTGATCGAGGCCAGGTCCAGATGATTGGTCGGCTCGTCCAGGATCAGCAGCTGCGGCGGCCGTACGCCCGTCATCACGCACGCCAGGGCCGCCCTCAGCCGCTCCCCGCCAGACAGGGTCGAGACTCGCCGCTGCGCCGCCGTGTTGCGGAACAGGAACCGCGCCAGGGCCGCGTGAGCGTCGTTCGGCGTCGCCTCCGGATTGAGGCGGCGATAGCCCTCGACCAGTGTCTCCCTGGGCCGCAGCAGGGCCGCTTCCTGGTCAAGCAGGGCCGCGTCCACGGGGCGTCGGACTACGCCGGCCGTGGGCTCCAGCAGTCCGGCGGCCAGCTTCAGCAAGGTGGTCTTGCCCGCCCCGTTCGGGCCGACGACGGCTACGCGCTCCGGACCGACGAGCTTCAGCGACACGTCCGCCAGAACCGGGCGGCCACCGGGCGGAGCCCAGCCCGCGCCGTCCAGCTCCAGCACCGTCTTTCCGGCCGCTAGTCCCGTGGTCAGCATCGGAATCGACAGGGCGCGCACCTGCTCGACCCGCTCGCGCGCCTCGGCCAGCGTGGCCTGGGCCTCCACCCGCCGGCGCTCCGCCAGCCGGTGCTCGCGGCCACCTGAATTCTCGGCGCGTTCGGCCATGGCCCCGAGCAGGATCTTGGGCTCCGAGCGCCGCATGGCGAAAGCCCGACCCGCCCGGTCCCGCCGCGCCTTCTTCTCCAGCGCCCGCTGCGCCTCCCGATCGACCTGGGCTCGCTGGCGCTCGGCGGCGTCGAGCTCACGTTCCGCCGCGGCCCGCTCGGCGGCTTTTCGCTCGGCGTAGAGGTCGTAGTTTCCACCGAAGACGGCGGCGCCCAGAGCCGACAGCTCCACAACCCGGTCCGTCTGGCGCAGCAGGCCACGGTCATGGCTGACCACCACCGCCCCACCCTTCCAGCGCCCCAGAATCTCGCTGACCAGTCGGCGCGCCTCGGCGTCGAGGTGGTTGGTCGGCTCATCGAGCACCAGCAGGTCCGGCTGAGCCAGCAGGAGGCCGGCGAGGCGCAGGCGCGTCCGCTCGCCGCCGCTGAGGCTGGCCGTCAGGCGGTCGAGCGCGAGGCCGGCCAGGCCGAGTTCGGCGAGGACCTGCGCCAGCCGTTCTTCCAGCGTCCAGTCAGCCTCGACCAGATCCGCGGCGTCGCCCTCGCCCGCGAGAACCCGTTTCAGCACCGCCAGAATTTCGGCGACGCCCAGGGTTTCGGCCGCCGTCTCGCGCGGACCGGGGACGGCGGCCTGCGGTAGCCAGCCGACGGAGGCCACGCGCGCCACAGCGCCTTGCGAGGGCTCAGCCAGCCCGGCCAGGATCCGCAGCAGCGTGGTCTTGCCCGCGCCGTTGCGTCCGACGACGCCGGTGCGCTCACGCCCGAAGGCGAGGCTCAGATTGTCGAAGAGAGTGTGGCCGTCAGGCGTGCGGGCGGCGACGCTGTCGAGCGTCACGAACGCGGATGCGGATGGCCTGGGGCTGGGGTCGGAGAAGGGCATAGGCGAGCACGAGCAGCGGAGCGGAAAGGGCGAGACCGATTTCCAGCGTGCTGATCATGACCGTCAGGCCTCCTCTACGAACTCGAAGCCCTCTGACAATGGGGCCCGCGGGCCCGCGGCGCAAGACCGGCGCGTAAGGCGGCGTTAGCCACGACCCTGGACGGATTTTTCATGGCTGCCTGCTACGCCCGCGCCATGCCGAACCGGTATCGCTTCCTGAGCTTGGCGTTCGTCGCGTCCGACCTGCTCCTCGAGGTCGACGAGTCTCGCACAATCTCCTTCGCCGCAGGCGCCACCGCCCTCCCAGGAGCGGAGGCCGCTGGGACTTATGAGCGTCGGCGGCTCGACGACATCCTCTGTCGGGCGTCGCTTCACGCGTTCCGTCGCGCCGTGACCGACCTTGCGCCCGGTCGCCGAATTGGCCCGCTGGACGTTCTGGTCCGCTGCGACGACGGCAGGGTCCGCAAGGCGGCGCTTCGCGGCTTCAGCGCTCCCCAGCTGGCGCCGGCCTTGTCGCTGGGCCTGAGCTGGGAGGGCGCCCCATTCGTTCTCGCCGCGGCCCCCCTGGCGACGACCGACGCGTTTCTGGAACAGGCGCCCGCCTCGATGGCCCAGTCGGGCGAACCGATGTCGGTCGCTTTCGTGGAAGTGCCAGGCCTGTCCCATCCACCCGCCTCGCAGGTGATGGACGTCGTCGCGGCGACCCTGCAGGAGGCCTCGCTGGATGGGCGGTCCGCCGCCAGGCTCTCGGACGAACGGTTCGCGGTCCTGAGAGCTCAGGACGACGAGCGCGACCTGGCCAGCCTCCTCCGCGAGGCGTGCGCCGTTGAAAACGTCGAGATCGACCCGGTGGTCGAGGTGGGCGGCCTGGGCGCCGATCCGCGTGCGGCCCTGCGAGCCCTTCGCTTCGCCATCGACGCCTGCATCACCGACGGCCCGGTTGAATCCGCCAGGACCTTCTCGTCCCGCCTGGCCGAAACCCTGAAGTCCGCCGCCGACTTCAGGCGGACGGCCCGTGACCAGGCCTTCGAGATCCACTTCCAGCCGATCGTGAGCCTGTCTTCGGGGGCCGTGCACCATCATGAAGTCCTCGCGCGCTTTCCTGCGGGTGACACGGGCGAGCTCATCCGCATGGCGGAAGAGCTGGACCTTATCCGCGCCTTCGACCTCGCCGTCCTGGAGAAGTCGCTGCGCGCCCTTCGGCAACCCGGCGCCGGCCTGGCCAAGCTCGCGGTCAATGTCTCGGGGGCTTCTCTGACAGACGACGCCTTCGTCTCGACCCTCCTGCGGCGGACGTCGGCTGAGCCGGGCGACCGTCGACGACTTATGGTCGAGGTGACGGAAACCGCCGCCCTCGAGGATCTGGCCGCCGCCCGCAGCCGGCTCGAGCGCCTAAGGAGCGCGGGCGTGAAGGTGTGCATAGACGATTTCGGAGCCGGCGCTGCCTCGTTCGAGTACCTGCGGTCCCTGCCCGTCGACATGGTCAAGCTGGACGGCTGCCTGACGCGCTCCATCCTGGTCGACGAGAGGTCCCGCACCATGGTGGGGCATGTCGTCGAACTGTGCCGCACCCTTGGCGTGCGCACCGTGGCTGAACAGGTGGAAACCCAGGAGGTCGCCGAGGCCCTGAGAACGCTGGGCGTGGACATGGCGCAGGGCTGGAGGTTCGGACGGGCCGCGCCAGAGCTCATCACCCGCCTGCCTGACGCCGGCGCCCCACGCCGCAAGGGCGCGGTGGCCGCCTGGGCCTGATGTTCCCATATTGTTCTTGCTGAAATCCGCGAATTGATGCCCATATGACGGCGTTGCGCCGGAGCCTTTGCGGCCCGGTTTGAGTTTCCGGATTCCATGAGCGACCAACAGGCCTTCATCCGCGTGCGCGGCGCGCGCGAACACAACCTCAAGGGCGTCGACGTCGACATCCCTCGCGGCGAGCTGGTGGTCATCACCGGCCTCAGCGGCTCAGGCAAGTCGTCGCTCGCCTTCGACACCATCTACGCCGAGGGCCAGCGGCGCTACGTCGAGAGCCTGTCTGCCTACGCCCGCCAGTTCCTGGAGCTGATGGGCAAGCCGGACGTCGATCTGATCGAGGGCCTGTCGCCGGCCATCTCGATTGAACAGAAGACCACCAGCCGCAACCCGCGCTCGACCGTCGGCACGGTCACCGAGATCCACGACTACATGCGCCTGCTGTGGGCGCGGGTCGGCGTCCCCTACTCGCCCGCCACCGGCCTGCCGATCGAGAGCCAGACCATCAGCCAGATGGTCGACAAGCTGTCCGCCCTGCCCGACGGCGAGCGCCTGCTGCTGCTCGCCCCCGTCGTGCGCGACCGCAAGGGCGAGTACCGCAAGGAAATGGCCGAGTGGCAGCGCCAGGGCTTCCAGCGGGTCAAGATCGACGGCCAGTTCTACGCCATCGAGGACGCGCCGACCCTCGACAAGAAGTTCAAGCACGACATCGACATCGTCGTGGACCGGATCGTCACCCGCGCCGGCCAGGAGAGCCGCTACGCCGACAGCCTCCAGACGGCCCTGGGCCTGGCCGACGGCATCGCCGTGGCCGAGTGGGCCGACGTCAAGGAGGGCGAGACCGAGCCGCGCCGGCTGATCTTCTCCGAACGCTTCGCCTGTCCGGTCTCCGGCTTCACCATCGCCGAGATCGAGCCGCGCCTGTTCAGCTTCAACAATCCGGCCGGCGCCTGTCCGGTCTGCGACGGCCTCGGCCAGAAGCTGACCTTCGACGCCGACCTGATCGTGCCGGACCGCGACAAGACCCTGCACAAGGGCGCCATCGCGCCCTGGTCGCGCGGCCAGTCGCCCCTCTACACCCAGACGCTGCAGGCGCTCGCGCGTCACTACGGGTTCTCGATGGACAAGCCCTGGCGCGACCTGCCCGATCAGGCCCGCGACGTGATCCTGCAAGGGTCGGGCGGCGAGAAGATCAAGTTCGTCTATGACGACAACGCCCGGAAGTACGAGGTCTCCAAGCCCTTCGAAGGGGTGATGCCCAACCTCGAACGCCGCTGGCGCGAGACCGACAGCGCCTGGGTCCGCGAGGAGCTGGGCCGCTTCCAGTCGGAAACCCCCTGCGAAGCCTGCCTCGGCAAGCGCCTGAAGCCCGAGGCCCTGGCCGTGAAGGTCGCCGGCCTCGACATCGGCGAGGCGTCGCTGTTCTCGATCAAACAGGCTCACGCCTGGTTCAGCGGCCTGGAGGCCGACCTCACCGACAAGCAGCTCGAGATCGCCCGGCGGATTCTCAAGGAGATCAACGACCGCCTCGGCTTCCTGAACAATGTCGGCCTGGACTATCTCAGCCTCAGCCGCGCCTCGGGCACGCTCTCAGGCGGCGAGAGCCAACGCATCCGGCTGGCCAGTCAGATCGGCTCGGGCCTGACCGGCGTCCTCTATGTGCTCGACGAGCCGTCCATCGGCCTGCACCAGCGCGACAACACCCGCCTGCTGGAGAGCCTGAAGGGGCTGCGCGACCTCGGCAACTCGGTTCTCGTCGTCGAACACGACGAGGAGGCCATCCTGACCGCCGACTACGTCATCGACATGGGCCCGGCCGCCGGCGTCCACGGCGGCGAGATCTGCGCCCAGGGCACGCCGGCCGAGGTCATGGCCAACCCGAAGTCGACGACCGGCCAGTACCTCTCGGGCCTGAAGGAGATCGAGCTGCCGCCTGAGGGCCGGCGGCCTCGCGACCCGAAAAAGGCGCTGAAGGTCATCGGGGCCAAGGGCAACAACCTCAAGGACGTCACCGGCGAGATCCCCGTCGGCCTGTTCACCTGCGTCACCGGCGTGTCGGGCGGCGGCAAGTCGACCTTCACGATCGAGACGCTCTACAAGGCCGCCGCGCGCCGCCTGAACAACGCCTCGGACGCGCCGGCGACGTTCGACCGGATCGAGGGGCTGGAGCATTTCGACAAGGTCATCGACATCGACCAGAGCCCGATCGGCCGCACGCCGCGCTCGAACCCGGCGACCTACACCGGCGCCTTCGGACCGATCCGCGACTGGTTCGCCGGCCTGCCGGAGTCCAAGGCGCGCGGCTATGGCCCGGGCCGCTTCAGCTTCAACGTCAAGGGCGGCCGCTGCGAGGCCTGCTCGGGCGACGGCCTGATCAAGATCGAGATGCACTTCCTGCCCGACGTCTACGTCACCTGCGACGTCTGCAAGGGCAAGCGCTACAACCGCGAGACGCTGGAGATCGTCTTCAAGGGCAAGTCGATCGCCGACGTGCTGGAGATGACGGTCGAAGAGGCCGCCCAGTTCTTCAAGGCGGTGCCCTCGATCCGCGACAAGATGCAGACGCTCGAGCGCGTCGGCCTCGGCTATGTGAAGGTGGGCCAGCAGGCCACGACCCTGTCCGGCGGTGAGGCGCAGCGGGTCAAGCTGGCCAAGGAGCTGTCAAAGCGCGCGACCGGCCGGACCCTCTACATCCTGGACGAGCCGACCACCGGCCTGCACTTCGACGACATCAAGAAGCTCCTGGAAGTGCTCCACCAGCTGGTCGAGGCCGGCAACACCATGGTGGTGATCGAGCACAACCTGGACGTCGTGAAGACCGCCGACTGGATCCTCGACTTCGGTCCCGAGGGCGGCGACGGCGGCGGCCAGATCATCGCCCAGGGCACGCCCGAAAAGGTCGCGGCCGATCCAGCGAGCTGGACCGGCCGCTATTTGAAGGAACTGCTAGACCGCCACGCCGCGCGCGCGACGGCCTCCAGGAAGCGCGCCTAGATCGCCGGATCGGCGGCGGTCACGGGCGTGGCCCCGCCTCGTTCGCCCTTGATCGCGAGATAGGCCGCCGCCCCCGGCGTGTAGAGGATCGCCATCTGCAGCGCGGTCAGCAGGCTGTAGACGACCAGGGCGACGATCGCGGCAGGCGCATAGTCCGCGAACTCCATCGATCCCAGCGCCGCGATGTTGTCGAACCCGCCGAGCGTGAACCACAGGATCGGGAGCGCGATGATCGAGATCAGCAGCGAGACGACGATCGACATCACAAAGGCGAGCAGGAACATCCCGAGCAGCCCCCAGAAGTGACCCTTGGTCATTCCCCAGGAGTCGAAGAAGGCGAAACGCCGCTCGGCCACTACGATCGGCAGGGCGAGGCTGAAACGGACGACCACGAAGACGATGGCCGCCACCAGCGCCAGGACAGCCGCGATCCCGATGATGACGGTGACGCCCGCGTTCTGCTCGCCCAGGGCGACACCGACGCCGGCCACGAGGGCGATGACGAGGAAGTACGGGATCATGAACGCGATCACCGCCAGGATCGTCAGGGCGAAATAGACGATGAAGACCCTGAGCTCATCCATCCCGAGCCGAAGATAGCCGAACGCGCTTTCCGCGGGCCTGACGATGGCCCGGTTCACCGCAGCCAGGGTCATGGCCGAGAAGATGAAGGATAGGGGGTAGAACAGGGCCATCAGACCGATGCTGCCGCCCATCGCGCTCATCATTTCGCTTTCGGTGACCTCTCGGCCCTCCTGCGCGGCCCCGATGATGGCCATGAGCATCGGGGCGAATATCGAGAAGTACGCCCCCAGATAGACTGCGGTCAGGATCGTCCAGATCAGGATGGTCATGGGCGACCGGCGAGCCAGCCGGAAGCCCTCGAACGCCGCTTCGCTCGCGGAAAAAGCCATAGTCTTCCCCCCTCGGGATTCGCGGCTGCCGCCGCAAGATGGCTCTACCCTAACGCGGATTCACCGAGCTGGGGATGACAAGTCCGCAAGAATGCTATGGAGCGGGCATGACCGACCCGCGCCTGTCCTCCCCGTCGAGCGCCCGCAACACCGAGCCGATCCTGAAGGTGCTGAAGGCGCACATGCCCGCGCGAGGCCGGGTGCTGGAGGTCGCCTGCGGCGCGGGCGAGCACGCGCTGGCCTTCTCTCGCGCCCTGCCCGGCCTTGAGTGGACGCCGACCGATCCGGACCCCGCCGCCATCGCCAGCGCCGCCGCCTGGCGTAAGGCCGAGGGACCGCAGAATCTGCAGCCGCCGATCCAGCTCGATGCGACGGACGAGAGCGCCTGGCCCGACGGCCCGTTCCACGCCCTGTTCTGCGCCAACATGATCCACATCAGCCCCTGGGAGGCGACGCTCGGCCTCATGCGGCTGGCGGCGCGCGTCCTGCTGAACCCGGGCGGCCTGATGGTCCTCTACGGACCCTATCGCGAGACAGGCGTACCGCTGGCGGCGTCGAACGCCGCCTTCGATGAGAGCCTCAAGGCCCGCGACCCCGCCTGGGGCCTGCGCGAGCTCGACGATGTGGTCCTGGCCGCCAAGCAGGAGGGTCTGGCCCATACGCTGCGCATCGAGATGCCGGCCAACAACCTCTGCCTGCTCTTCCGGCGCGTCTGATGGCCTGGACCCGCACCTACGACGGCGCCGAGCCGGTCCGCCTCAACAAGTGGCTGGGCCAGTCGGGCGTCTGCTCGCGCCGCGAGGCGGAAGGCCTGATCGCCGAGGGCCTGGTCTCCATCGGCGGCCAGGTCGTCACCGATCCCGGCCGCAAGATCGCGCCCGGCGAGACCCTGACGCTGTCGGATCGCGCCCAGGCCGCCCTGGCCGAGGGCATGACCCTGATCGTCCACAAGCCGACCGGCTACGTCTCCGGCCAGCCCGAGCCCGGCAAGATCCCGGCCGTGCGGCTGCTGACCGCCGCCAACCGCATCGGCGACGGGCCCGTCCCCGCCGCTGACGCCTCGCTTCCGCCCATCGGCCGGCTCGACGAGGACTCGCGCGGCCTGCTGCTTCTGTCCTCCGACGGCGTGGTCGCCAAGGCGGTGATCGGGCCCGAGTCCGAGTTGGAGAAGGAATACCGCGTCCGCGTACGCGGCGAGGTCACGCCAGAGGCCGTCGCCCGCCTCCGTCATGGCCTGGAGCTGGACGGACGGGTGCTCAAGCCCGCCGGAGTCTTCGACAAGGGCAAAGGGCGGTTGAAGTTCATCCTGCGCGAGGGCCGCAATCGCCAGATCCGCCGCATGTGCGAACTGGTCGGCCTGCGGGTCATCGACCTGTTCCGCGTCCGCATCGGCCCGCTCCAGCTCGGTGACCTGCCGGAAGGCGCCTGGCGGCATCTGACGCCCGAAGAGCGCGAGGCACTGCTGGCCCTCCCGCCGAAGTCCTGACCGGAGTATGAGGGCCGCCATGACCGACCGCCTCGTGATCCGCCGCCCCGACGACTGGCACGTCCACCTGCGTGACGGCGACATGCTGAGGGACGTAGTCGGCCACACGGCCCGCCAGTTCGCCCGCGCCATCGTCATGCCGAACCTGGCCCCGCCCGTGACCACCATCGAGGCCGCCCGCGCCTACCGCGACCGCATCCTCGCCGCCCTGCCGCCAGGCGCCGACTTCACACCCCTGATGACCGCCTACCTGACCGACGGCATCGACGCCGCCGAGGTCGAGCGCGGCTTCTCCGAGGGCGTTTGGAAGGCCTGCAAGCTCTACCCCGCCCACGCCACCACCAACTCCAGCCACGGCGTCACCGACATCCGCAACATCCACGGCGTGCTGGCCGCCATGGAACGCATCGGCATGCCCCTGCTGGTGCACGGCGAGGTGACCGACCGCGAGGTCGACATCTTCGACCGCGAGGCCGTCTTCATCGAGCGCGTCCTGACCGGCGTCATCCGCGACTTCCCGGGCCTGAAGATCGTGTTTGAACACGCCACCACCGAGGACGCGGTCCAGTTCGTGGAGGCGGCGGGTCCCAACCTGGCGGCCACGATCACGCCCCAGCACCTTCTGATCAACCGCAACGCCATGTTCGACGGCGGCCTGCGGCCGCACGCCTATTGCCTTCCCGTCGCCAAGCGCGAGCAGCACCGGCTGGCGCTGCGCAAGGCCGCGACCTCCGGCAGTCCGAAGTTCTTCCTCGGCACCGACTCGGCCCCGCACGCCCGCCACGCCAAAGAGAGCGGCTGCGGCTGCGCCGGCATCTTCAACGCCCCCGCGGCGCTCGAGGCCTACATCTCGGTCTTCGAAGCGGAGGGCGCGCTCGACCGGTTCGAGGCCTTCGCCTCCACGAACGGCCCGCGCTTCTACGGCCTGCCGCTGAACGAAGGCCGCGTCGTGCTGGAGCGCTCCGCCTGGACCGTCCCCGAAGAGCTCACCGCCGCCGGCGCGCCGATTGTCCCCTTCCTCGCCGGCCAGGAGCTGGCCTGGCGGTACACGGGGCTTGCCTAGCGCTGCTGGCCCCGCGCCGGCGGGGCGAAGCTGATCCGCCCGATCTCGCGCACGGTCTCCTCCTCGCGCGCGCCCTCGACCAGCTCATAGCCGAGCAGGGCGAAGATGCGGTTCCCGATGAAGATCGGCCGGGCGTTGCCGTACCAGTCCGCGCAGGAGGCGATGCAGGCGTCGTCCACCGCCGTGCCCGGCGAGGAGTCCAGCCGTCCGTACGGCCCCAGCCGCCGCGCCTCGCGTCTCAGGAACAGCATGTCGGCGATGGAATAGAACAGGGTGCTGCGCCCGTCCGCCGCCCGCATCACCGGCAGGCCGACCACGCCGGACGAGCCGTCCGGGCTGTCGGCGTCCGGGCTGTAGAAGAAGGCGTGGCTGCGCTCCTCGGCCTCCTGGCTCGACTGCAGGACATAGCGGTCGCCGATCACCGCCGAGCCGGGATCCAGCTCGATGGTTGTGAACTGCACGTCCTCCGAGCCGCCCACAGTCAGGGCGTCACGGCCCATCACTTCGATGCGGTCGACGACGTGCGGCATGGCGATCGACGTCACCCCGCCGTCCAGCGACGCCGCGACCAGCGTTCCCGCGGCGGCTCCGTCAAACCCGTAGGTCCTCAGGCTGTAAAGCAGCCGGTCCCCCACCCAGCGGTTCCGGTCGATCGAGCCGCCGTCCGCGCCGGGCAGCTCGCGGTAGAGGTCCGACGAGGCCCGCACCGAACCGTCACCAAACAGGCCGAGCGGCAGGCGCAGCAGGGCGGCGTCGCCCTCCGTCACCTCCGGCCGCCACATCGCGTCCCCGCCCCCGTCCGAGGACACGAAGACATCCAGGGTCTGAGCCGAGCGGTTCTCGCGGAATGAGAACTGATCCACCGGCTGGCCGCGCACCTGCACTGCGGTCGGCGCGCTCTGTCCCAGCGGTAGGCGATACACGAAGGACAGGCCCTCCTGGCCGCCCGCTCCCCGATACCAGTCCTGGCCGACCCACAGATAGACGGCCTGGGTCGAGACGTAGAAGGTTCGCGAATCAGAGCCCAGCACCCCGACGCCCTCGCAGGCCATCCGCTCAGCCGTCAGATCGCAGCGCGACAGGGTGTGCAGGGTGGAGATCTCGGCCGTCGGATCGTCGCGCAGACGCTGCGGCACGTAGATCTGCTCAGGTCGCGCGATGGGCCGGAACTTGGCGTCCGCCTCTCCGGTCCAGCGGCGCATGCCCGGCAGCACGCTGAGCGGGTCGCCATCCCAGTAGAGCTCCAGCGGCGCGTAGAAGATCAGCTCGTCGCCGACCAGCCGCGAGGCGTAATTGCGCGACGAATAATAGTCGTTCGACCGCAGGTGGTAGGCGTCAACGAACGACAGCCGCCCCTCGGGCGACAGGCGGAAGCGGTTGATCTCCGTCCCGCCGCGCCCATAGCTGTAGCCCACGACCACGACCCAGTCCCCCGAGACCAGCATCTCGTCGTACCAGTCGCCCGCCGCGTCGGCGCCGGGCGGATAGGCGTTGATGGCGTCGACCGGCCTCAGGCCACCGTCGGCGATGGAGACAGTGAACAGCCGCCCGCGCCTCAGGATGATCAGATAGTCGCCCACCTGTTTGACGATCCCGCCCTCGTCGACCCCGGCCTCCTGCACGTTGGTGATCGACGGGGCAGCCGAGCCGCTGACCACCACGTCGGTTGCGACTTCAGCAAGGGCTGCGGCGCTTTCCTGGACGACCGGGGGTGGCGGGCTCCCCGCCGCGGACGGCGGAGGCGGTGAGGTCGGCGGCGGAGGTG
>CBIHLR010000020.1:0-20765 GCA_966210875.1 uncultured Brevundimonas sp.
CCGGCAGCTACATCATGGTCGACCATGCGCTCAGCCGCGTCGATCGCGGCGCCGCAGGCATCATCGAGGTGACCGGGCCGCAGGACCCGGACGTCTTCCGCGGCGACGACCGCGCCCATGAGCACATGGATCACTGAGCCGGGACCGCCCTTCCTGCCGGTGAGACTCGACGGCCGCCGGAGCCCCCGGCGGCCGTTTTTTTCAGGACACGGACATGACATTCCGAACCCTTCTCCTGGCGGCGGCTCTCGCCGCGCCGGGCCTGGCGCGCGCCGATCCCGCCGATGACGGCGCGCGCGTCATCTTCGAGCTGCGCGCCCGTTCCGAGACCGTCGCCCAGGAGGGCCTCCAGACGGGTCACGCCCTGACGGTCCGCCCCCGGCTCGGCTGGCGCAGCGAGCGGCGCTGGGGTCTGCAGGCGCTGGTCGAGGGCGAGGCCGTGGTCGTGCTCGACGATCGCTTCTCGGCGCCCCTGCGCCCTGATCCCTCGCGGCCGGTCGTCGGCGACAGCGAGGTCATGGAGCTGAACCGCGCGCAGCTGAGCTGGCGTCCGGCCGCCTCGACCGAGGCCATCGTGGGACGCCAGCGCATCGTGCTTGACGACGGCCGCTTCCTTGGAAACAGCGCCTGGCGACAGAATGAGCAGACCTTCGACGCCCTGCGTGTGACCACCTCGGCAGTCCCCGGCGTCGATCTGACGCTCGTCCACGCCGAGCACGTCCGCCGCTTCCCGGGCGGCGACCATCCCCAGGGCGTGTGGAGCGGAGCGGTCCAGGCCGTGGCGGCCGGAACGGACACGATGGCCGGGCGGCTGTCGGCGCTCTACCTCACCAGTGATTTTGCGGCCCAGCCCAACCAGTCCCTGCGAACCTGGGTGATCGGCCTGCAGGGCGAACGGCCCGTCGGCGACAGCCTGTCCGTCACCTGGCGGTTCGACTACGGCCGCCAGGATGACTTCGGCGCCAATCCAGCCGATTTCACCGTCGACTACGCCCGAGCCGGCGTCGGCCTGCACACCTCGAGCTGGTCAGTGCAATTCGGCCGGGAATGGTTGGAGGGCGACGGCGTCGCCGCGTTCCAGACGCCGCTCGGTTCGAACCACGCCTATCTGGGCTGGTCGGACGTCATCGGTGCGACGCCGGCCTACGGCCTTGCGGATGATTTCATTCAGGTCCGGGGCGCCCTCCCGGAGGCCGCCGTCGGTCGGCCCCTGCGCCTGGCGTTCGAGGCCCACGCCTTCCGCGACGCCCAGAGAGAGTTCGAGGTGGGACGTGAGTTCGACGCCTCGGCCTCGGTGGCGCTCGGCCCCCATTGGTCGCTGGAGGCCAAGGCCGCCCGCTTCGAGAGCGAGCGGCCCGAGTACGCAGACGCCAGCAAATTCTGGCTGACCCTGGAGTACCGCTACTGACGCCTCAGCCGCACTTGGAGTGGCCGCACTGAAAGCAGGTGTCGCAGCCCTCCTTGCGCACCAGGCCCGGCGCGCCGCAGCGGGGGCAGCAAGGACCTGGCCGAGCGCTAGCGTCCAAGCCCGAGGCCGCGCCCCGCGGTTCGAGCGCCGTCGTTCCGTCCCCCTGGGCCAGGTGGCGTTCGATAACTCCGCCGATGGCCGCGAGCAGCGACGGGACATAGCGCCCATTCAGCCAGCCGCCGCCGCGCGGATCGAACACCGCCTTCAGCTCCTCCGCCACGAAGGAGACATCGCCGCCGCGCCGGAACACCGCAGAGATCATCCGCGTCAGGCCCAGCGTCCAGGCGTAGTGCTCCATGTTCTTGGAGTTGACGAAGATCTCGAACGGTCGGACGCCGTCATGTCCTTCCACGTCGTTGATCGTGACGTAGACGGCGTGAGGGCTGTCGGGCCATTTGATCTTGTAGGTCTGGCCGGTCAGGGCCTCCGGCCGGGGTTCCAGCCGGTGGGCCGCCGCCGGCTCCGAAGTGGGCTCGTCGGCCTTGGGCGGGTCGGCGGACAGCACCGAGCCCGTCACGGCGTTCGGGCGATAGGTGGTCAGGCCCTTGCAGCCCATCTCCCAGCCCCGGACGTAGACGTCGGCGAAGGCCTCGAAGGCGATGTCTTCGGGACAGTTCACCGTCTTGGAGATCGAGCTGTCGATCAGCGCCTGGGCCGCCGCCTGCATGCGCAGGTGATGGTCCGGAGTCAGGGTCTGGGCGGTGACGAAGGCGTGGTCGGGCGGCGGTTCGTCGCCGTGGAGTCGCTTCCAGACGGTCAGGGCGTAGTCCTCGACCGCCTCCTCGCGCCTCGACCCGTCCGGTTGAAGAACCTTGCGGGTGTAGGCGTAGGCGAACACCGGCTCGATCCCCGATGACACATTGCCCGCCAGCAGGGAGGTCGTCCCGGTCGGGGCGATCGAGGTCAGGCAGCCGTTGCGCAGGCCATGACGCGCGATCAGCGCGCGCGTCTCCTCGTCGAGGCTCTTCAGATTGGGCGTGTCCAGCATGGCCGGATCCCAGTGCGGGAAGGCGCCCTTCTCGGCCGCGAGTTCTGCCGAGGCCCGATAGGCTTCGCGCTTGATGACCGCCAGCCAGCGCTCGCTCAGGCGCACGGCCTCGCCCTCTCCGTAGCGGGCGCCGCAGAAGACGAGCGCGTCGGCGAGGCCCGTGACGCCCAGGCCTATGCGGCGCTTGGCCTTGGCCTCGGCCTCCTGAGCTTCCAGCGGGAAGCGCGACACGTCGATGACGTTGTCGAGGAACCGCACCGCCGTCCGCGTCAGCTCGGCCAGCCGCTCCTCGTCAAGCATGGCGTCCGGCGCGAAGGGGTGGGGAACCAGGCGCGCCAGGTTGATCGAGCCCAGGAGACAGGCGCCATAGGGCGGCAGCATCTGCTCGCCGCAGGGGTTGCTGGCCGAGATCGTCTCGCAATGGGCCAGGTTGTTCCAGGCGTTCACCCGATCCACGAAGATCACCCCCGGCTCGGCGACATCGTAGGTTGCGCGCATCAGCCGCTCCCATAGGTCGCGTGCGCGCACGGTCCTGAAGACCTGGCCGCCGAAGACCAGCGGCCAGTCGGCGCCCGCCTTCAGCGCCTCCATGAACCCGTCGGTGACCAGCACCGAAACGTTGAAGTTTCGCAGGCGCGCCGGATCCCGCTTGGCGTCGATGAAGGCCTCGATGTCCGGGTGATCGATGCGCAGGCAGCCCATCATCGCCCCGCGCCTCTGTCCGGCGGACAGGATGGTCCGGCACATGGCGTCCCAGACGTCCATGAAGCTGAGCGGACCCGAGGCGTCGGCCCCCACCCCCATGACCGGCGCGCCGGACGGCCGGATGGTCGAGAAGTCCATGCCGACGCCGCCGCCCTGCTGCATGGTCACCGCCGCTTCGCGTACGGCTTCGAAGATGCCAGGCAGGTCGTCCGGCACGGTCCCCATGACGAAGCAGTTGAACAGGGTCACCGACCGGCCGGTCCCCGCGCCGGCCAGGATCCGTCCCGCCGGCAGGAACTGGAAGTCGCCGAGCGCGCCCTCGAAGCGGTCGCGCCACTGTCGCCTGAGCTTGGGCGCCGCGGCCACGGCGACGGCGGCGGCGCCCCGGGCCCACGTCTGCTCCACCGTTTCGTCACCGCCGCCCCCGGGCGGGTTGAAGCTGTACTTGCCGCGCCAGATTTCGGCGGCGAGGGGATTGTCGAACGCCATGTCTTCCTCCTTCGGGCCGAGGAGGCTCGCCGATTCCCCGCAGGCGCAGTTTGCGCGGGCGCAATGTCAGGTCGCCGACGCCTCCTAGGCTGACGAGACCCTTTCCACGTCAGACGAGACCGCGATGATGCCTGCCCGAAATGAGGCGCTCGCCCGCTGGGGCGTCGCGAGCTGCGACACGGTCGATCGCGAGGCTCTGCACACGGGTCTGAGCGGCCTGATGACCGACGAAACCGCTCCGGCCGAGACGCTCTCGGGCCTGATCGCGCGTCTTCGCCGGGAGGCGGGCCCTCTGCGGCGGCTGGTCCGCGACGCCCTGGCGCTCGCCCGCACCGCCGATGATGCGCACCGGCGGGATGATCGCTGGCCGCATGGGCTTGTCGATGAACTCGAGGATCTCGCGGACACCCTCGAGATGCACGACGCGCGCGAGGATGCGGCCTATGCGGCGGCGACCGACGTCGCGGCCACGGGCCGGCGGCTGGCCGCCCGCATGGCGGCCGAACACCGCTGCATACGGCGCCGGCTCGAGGCTGTCCGGAGCCTGACCGCGAACTTCGAGGCCCCTGCCGGCGCCTGCACGACCTGGAGGCTGACCTACGTTCTTCTCACCAAGGCCGCCTTCGAACTCGAAGGGCGTATGGCGATCGAGGAGGCGCGCCTGTACGCGCCGCTTCTCCGCAATCGTACGGAGACCTGAAGTTGTCCCCGAACAAGGTCGGGTCCTGGGCCCACGCCTAGAAGAAGCCATGACGCGGCAAGGGCCGCGCCGCACTTCATCAAGGCAGTAGGACAATGCTCAGACGCACCTTCCTCACCCTGGCGGCCGCCGGCGCGGCGCTCGCCGTCGCTGGCCAGGCCGTGGCCGCCGAGCACGTCGTTCAGATGCTGAACCGCGGCGAAGGCGGAAACATGGTCTTCGTCCCGGCGCTGGTCCGGGCGCGGGTGGGCGACACCATCCGCTATGTGCCGACGAACCCCGGGCACAACGCCGAGACCATCGCCGGCATGCTGCCCGCCGGGGTCGCGGTGACGCGCGGCGCGATGGGCCGCGAGTATGTCCTGCGGGTCACCGCGCCGGGCGTCTACGGCGTCAAATGTGCGCCGCACTACGGCATGGGCATGGTCGGTCTGGTGGTGGTCGGTGACGGCGGGCCGAACCTGGCCGCGGCCCAGGCCGCCGCAGGTCGGGCGCCGGGCCTCGCCCGCAGCCGCTTCGCGACGATGTTTGGCCGGCTCTGAACCCACTGACGGCCAAGGGGCGGAGGGCCCGGGAGGACAGCCTCCCGGGCCCTTTCGCGTGTCAGTCCTGAGCCAGCCGCGCCAGTTCGGCCATGTCGCGCACCGTCACTCCGCGCCGGCGGCTCGCGGTGACGCCCGCCTGGTCCCAGCCCGCCAGGGTCCGGCTGACGGTATGGAGGGTGGAGCCGGTCATCTCGGCGAGGTCCTGGCGCGTGATCGGAAAGTCGATCTCGACCCCGCCGGCCACCTGCCGGCCCGCCGGGCGCGCCAGGCGCAGGATCGCCTTGGCGATCCGCTGCTCGACCCGCTCGGTGGACAGCGCCCCGACCCTGCTCTGCAGATCGAAGAGCCGCTGGCCCGCCGAGGCGGTCGACCGCACCCCGATCTCAGGATGGCGGCGCATCAGGTCGCGGAAGGCCGAGACCGTCCAGCGGATCTCGACCGACTCGGTCACCGCCAGGGCGTCGGCCGGAAAGGGCTGGTCCATCAGGGCGGCGACGGTGCCGTACATTTCGCCGGGGCCGATGAATCTCAGCACCGACTGCGAGCCGTCGGGCAGGGTCTGCAGGATCTTGATGCGGCCCGACAGCAGGCTGTGGCAGCTCAGTCCGGGGTCGCCCTGGGCGAAGATGCGCTCCCCCGCTGGAAGCCGGCGCACCATGCCGGCGGCCGCGACATCGAGCAGCTGCGCGTCGGCCAGGCCCTCGAACATCTCGGCCCGGCGCAGCAGGCCGGGGTCGGACAGCGGCATGTGGGGGTCCCATCCTGATAATGAGCCCGTTTCTCGTCGGCCCTGCGGCCCGACGCCACTGAGGGAAATTCCGTAGGGAGCAAACCCAGGTGTCGCCCGCCCGCGGCCGGGCATAGTCATTGAGCTCCAAATCGGAGCCAGTCGTCATGGCGCTGCAAAGCCTGAGCACCTTCCCCCGGTCCCCGCTGCCGGCGTTTCCGCGGCCGCTGTCCCACAGCTGCGCGCTCTGCGACGCCTTCGACGAGGGAGCCATGGTTCAGCTCCAGCCTGCCGGGCGGGAGCTTTGCCGACAGGGGGACCCGAGC
Source organism: uncultured Brevundimonas sp. (assembly GCA_966210875.1). Lineage (GTDB taxonomy): Bacteria > Pseudomonadota > Alphaproteobacteria > Caulobacterales > Caulobacteraceae > Brevundimonas. The sequence continues at coordinate 5,949 of CBIHLR010000020.1, forward strand.
TTTCGCGTCTATCGGATCCGCAGCGGGGCGATGGCCAGCTATCGGCTGTTCGCGGACGGTCGCCGGCAGGTGATGAGCTTTCATCTGCCGGGTGACTACGTCGGTCTGGAGGCCGGGGTCGTGCATGGCTCGACCGCGGTCTGCTTGACCGACACCCTGGTCGAAGCGATGCGCCGCAGCGAGCTTTCCGATCTGGCTGCGACCGACGCCGCCCTGGCCCGCGCGCTCTGGCAGGTTTCGGTCCGCGCCTTCCAGCGCAGCGAGGAACACGCCCTGGTCCTGGCGCGGCACGGCGCCGTCGAACGCGTGGCCGCTCTCCTGCTCGATTTCGCCGCCCGCAATGGCAAGGGCGACGCCTTCGACCTGCCCATGACGCGCCAGGACATGGCCGACTATCTGGGGCTGACCATCCACACCGTGTCCAGAACCCTGTCCCAGCTGGAGGCCGAGGGCCTCATCGAGGCCCGCTCCAGCCGTCAGGTCCGGCTGATCCGGACCGACCGACTGAGGGAGCTCCTGCAATGACCCTCGCCGCCGTGCAGAGTCAGCCGGCGCCTCGTCCGTGGGTGATCCTGGTCGACGACGACCCGGCCGTCACCCGGGCGATCGAGTTCGCCTTCGGGCTCGAAGGCCTCAACGTCAGCACCTATGCGGACGCGGCCCAGGTCCTCGAGAGCCCGCGCCTGGCGGACGCCGGGTGCCTGGTGCTGGACTATCAACTGCCGGACATGGACGGTCTGCACCTGCTGGCCCGTCTGCGCGAAGGCGGGGTGACCGCGCCGGCTATACTGATCACCACCAATCCCAAGCGCGCGCTACGGCAGCAGGCGGCTCAGGCCGGCACCCAGATCATCGAAAAGCCGCTGCTCAGCGACGCCCTGCTGAACTCGGTGCGGCAGGCGCTCGCGGCCGCCTAGGTCCGGCCGAGCAGCAGGCGCATGCGGACCAGCTCGGACAGGCTTCGCGCCTGCATCTTGGTCATGACGTTGGCGCGATAGACCTCGACCGTCCGAGGGCTGATGCCCAGGTCGTAGGCGATCACCTTGTTGGCCTTGCCCTCGACGAGAGCCTCCAGCACCTGGCCCTCGCGCTGGGAGAGCTGCTCCATGCGCCCGCGCACCTCCACCGCCTCGGCGTCCTCGGTGGCCGCCGAGGCCTGCTGCTCCAGCGCGGACTTCACCGAGGCGAGAAAGGCCTCGTCGTCGAACGGCTTTTCGATGAAGTCCGCCACGCCCGCGCGAAGGGCCTCGATCGCGAGGGGAACGTCCGCGTGGCCGGTCATGACGATCACCGGGTGCCGGACCTCCAGCTCCTTCAGGCGCCTGACCAGCTCCAGGCCGTTCATCTCCGGCATGCGCACGTCGGTGACGATGCAGCCGGGCTCAAGTTCGCCGGCCTGGCTGAGCAGTTCCGGGCCCGATTCGTAGGTCGCGGCGTTGAGCCCCGCGCTCCTCAGGAGAAACCGCAGCGAGTTGCGCACGGCCGCGTCGTCGTCGACCACATGGACCACGCTCTCAGTCTGCATTCTCCAGCTCCTCGGCATCGACGGTGTTCAGGGTGAAGCAGAAGCGCGTGCCTCCGCCGGGATTTGGCTCGGCCCAGATTCGTCCGCCGTGCGCCTCGATTATGGTCCGCGAGATCGACAGGCCAACCCCCATTCCGGTTCGCTTGGTCGTGAAGAACGGCTGGAACAGCCGCTCCGCCGCCTCGGGCGTCAGCCCGGTCCCGCTATCGGCGACGACCACCCGCGCCTCATGATCGCCGCCCGCCTCGATGCGGATGTCGAGCGCCTTGCGGTCGCTGCCCTCCATCGCCTCGATGGCGTTGCGGATGAGGTTCAGGACGACCTGCTGCACCTGCACCCGGTCGGCCAGCACGAGTTCTACGGCGGGATCGAAACGGAAACTCACGCGTACGCCGTGCTCCTTGGCGCCGACGAGCGCCAGGGCCCCGGCCTCCTCGATCATCTTGGGCAGGCTTTCGACCCGGCGCTCGGTTTCGCCGCGGGCCACGAAGTCCCTCAGGCGGCGGATGATGTCGCCGGCGCGCAGCGCCTGCTCTCCCGCCAGGTCGAGCGCCTCCTTCAGCGTGTCGCGCGGAATCTCCTCGCCCTGGAGCAGCCGGGCCGACCCCTTGAGGTAGTTGGCGACCGCGGACAGCGGCTGGTTCAGTTCGTGCGCCAGGGCCGAGGCCATCTCCCCCAGCGCTGTGAGACGCGAGATGTGGACCAGCTCAGTCTGCAGTTCCTGCAGCCGGGCCTCCGTCTTTTGGCGTTCGGTCAGGTCGCGCACGAAGCCTGTGAAGAACCGCTCCTGGCCGGACGTCATCTCCCCGACCGACAGCTCCATCGGGAAGGTGGAGCCGTCGCGCCGCTCTCCGACCACGACGCGTCCGATGCCGATGATGCGGCGCTCGCCCGTCGCCATGTAGCGCGCGAGATAGGCGTCGTGCGCCTCGCGGTAGGGCGAGGGCATCAGGATCTTGACGTTCTGGCCGATCGCCTCGGCCGCGCTCCAGCCGAACAGGCGCTCGGCGGCGTGGCTGAAGGAGTGCATCTCGCCGCGCTCGTCGATCACCACCATGGCGTCCGGCACGGTCGCCAGGATGGAGCTCAGGTGCGCCTCGCGCGCGCGCAGGCCGGCGTTCACCGCCGCGGCCTGGGCCCGCATGGACTGGAACATCTCACCGCCCGCGCTGACGCCAAGTCCGATGACCACGAACACCGCCGCGCTCGCCAGGTCGCCGGTCAGCTGCTCGTTCCAGGTGATGAACAGACCGCCGGCCACGCCCAGCACCGTGGCCAGAACGCCCGGCCACAAACCTCCCAGCGCTGCAGCCAGCACCACCGCCGGCATGAAGAACAGGAACGCGACCCGGTCCTCCATGATCGGGGTCATGGCCAGGCGAATCGTGAGCGCGAGAAGGGCGCCCCCCACCGCGACGATCACCGCCGCCGGCACCCGGCGCTCGGCGAAGAGCCAGCCCACCGGGCCGGGACCGGGGCCCTCAATCGCCGGAAACACCTGCGCCTCCGGAAGACTGCGTAGGTAGAAGACCCAAATATCCCTCCCGGACCGCCGCCGGTACGCCTTGTCATGGGGCGAACGCCCATTTCCGTTTCACGGTTCAAGGCGTGTGGCAACATGACCGATCAGCTCGCGGCCGCGCCGACGATCGACCAGCGGGGGGTTCCAGCGTCCTGGCTCGCCCAGGCTTCGCGCGCGCTTCCTCGCTACACCAGCTATCCCACCGCCCTGGCCTTCGAGCCCTCCGACGACGAGGCCGAAGCGCGGCGCTGGCTCTCGGAGGTCGGCGCGGATCAGGCCCTGTCGGTCTACGTCCACGTGCCGTTCTGCAAGCGCCTGTGCTGGTACTGCGGATGTCACACCAGCGTCTTTCATGAATACGACCGGGTCCGCAGCTTCTTCGAGACGCTGAAGCTGGAAGCTGGTCTGTGGGCCGACGCCCTGCCGGACCACGCGGGCGCCCAGCACGTGCATTTCGGGGGCGGCAGCCCCAACGCCCTCGCCCCCGCTCACTTCGCCGAACTGGTCGGGCTTCTGAAGGGCCGGTTCGCCATCCGTCCCGACGCCGAGATCGCGGCCGAGCTCGATCCGGGCCTGCTGACGCCGGAATTCATCGACGCCGCCGCCGGCGCCGGGGTCAACCGGGTCAGCCTGGGCGTCCAGACGCTCGATGACGAGGTCCAGAAGAAGGTCAACCGCATCCAGCCCTTCGATCGCGTGGCCACCGTCACCCAGCGCCTGCGCTGGGCCGGCGTGCCCGCGATCAACTTCGACCTGATGTACGGCCTGCCCGGCCAGACGCCCGAGAACGTCGAGGCCAGCGTGCGTCAGGCGCTGTCGCTGCGGCCCGATCGGGTCGCCGTCTTCGGCTACGCCCACGTGCCCTGGATGAAGAAGCAGCAGGTCATGATCCGCGAGGCCGAGCTTGCCGACGCCCAGGGACGCTGGGACCAGGCCGAGGCCGCCGACGAGGCGCTCGTGGCGGCGGGCTACGTCCGCGTGGGCCTGGACCACTACGCCCTGCCGGGTGACCCGCTGGTCGAGGCGCTGGGCCAGGGCCGGCTGCGCCGCAACTTCCAGGGGTACACCGACGATCCCGCCCCGGTGATGATCCCGATCGGCCCGTCCAGCATCGGCCGGCTCGGCCGGGGCTTCGTCCAGAACCAGGTTCAGACGCACCATTGGGGTCGCGCCGTCGAGGCCGGCGAACTGCCCGTCGCGCGTCGCCTGGCGGTGGCCGCCGGGGACGACCTGCGCGCGGCGGTCATCGAACGGCTGATGTGTGACCTCGCGGTCGATGTCGCGGCCGTCTGCACGTCGCACGGCGTCTCGCCCGACGCCCTCGACGCCTGTCTGGAGGATCTGCGCCCGCTTCAGGCCGAGGGCCTGTGCCGTCTCGACGGCCGGCGCGTGGCCATCCCCGAACCCGCGCGGCGGCTGATGCGCACCGTCGCCGCCTGTTTCGACCAACGTCTTTCGGAAGGGGGACGCCGCCACGCACGCGCGGTCTGAGGCGGACCATCCGAGTTTGCGCCCGCGCAACGTCCGACCGGGACGACAGGGCGAATGAGCATTCAACGGGCTGACGGGGGGAGTCTCCGCCGGCCGGAGGACAGAGAGATGACAACCAAGAGACTTTGGATCGTCCTCGCCCTGATCATGGCGACCTCGTTCGCCGTCCTGGGGCTGATGGGACGCGAGATACACAGGCAGGCGCCGCCGATCCCCGATCGCGTCGTCAGCGCGTCCGGCGAGGTGCTGCTCACCCGCCAGGACATTCAGGACGGCCAGCTCGCCTGGCAATCCATGGGCGGCCAGCAGGTCGGCTCCGTCTGGGGCCACGGCGGCTATGTCGCCCCCGACTGGTCGGCCGACCAGCTCCACCGCGAACTTGTCGCCACGCTCGACATCTGGGCGCGGCGCGACTTCGGCGTTGCCTACGCCGAGCTGGACGACGCGCGTCAGGCCGCGCTCGAGAGCCGGCTTAAGACCGAGTTCCGCACCAACACCTATGATGCGGCCACCGGCACGATCACGGTCTCCGACGACCGCGCCGCCGCCATGGCCGCGGTGCGCGCCCACTACGAGGGGCTGCTCGGCGACGACGCGGGCCTGGCCGAGCTGCGCGAGCAGTACGCCATCGCCGAGAACCCGGTGCCGGACGCCGCCCGGCGCTCGGACATCGCCTCCTTCTGGTGGTGGTCGGGCTGGGCCGCGGGGACCAACCGTCCCGGCGACGACGTCACCTACACCTCCAACTGGCCGCATGAGCCGCTGATCGACAACGTTCCGAGCTCGGCCAACATGTTCTGGTCGGCGGCCAGCATCCTGCTGCTGATCTTCGGCGTCGCCGCCCTGATCCTGTGGCACGCCAAGTCCAAGCACGAGGCGCCGCACGCCGCGCCGGCGACCGATCCGCTCTTCAGCCTCAAGCCCACGCCCTCGATGAAGGCGACGGGCAAGTACTTCCTGACCGTGATCGCACTGTTCCTGCTGCAGATCGGCCTCGGCGCCATGACCGCCCACTACGCGGTCGAGGGCCAGGACTTCTACGGCTTCCCGCTGTCCGACTGGCTGCCCTATGCGGTGACCCGCACCTGGCACACCCAGCTGGCCGTCTTCTGGATCGCCACCGCCTGGCTGGCCACGGGCCTCTACATCGCCCCGATGATCTCCGGGAAGGAGCCCCGCTTCCAGAAGCTGGGCGTCAACATCCTGTGGGTCGCGCTGGTCGTCGTCGTCCTCGGCTCGATGGCCGGCGAATGGCTCGGCGTCCAGCAGGTCTTCGACATCCACACCAACTTCTGGTTCGGCCACCAGGGCTGGGAATACGTCGACCTCGGCCGCTTCTGGCAGATCCTGCTGTTCGTCGGCCTGGTGCTCTGGCTGGTGCTCGTGACCCGCGCCCTGTGGCCGGCGCTGCGCTCGCCGTCCGACAGCAAGCCGGTGCTGGCGGTGCTGTTCATGTCCACCATCGCCATCGCCCTGTTCTACGCGGCCGGCTTCATGTGGGGCAAACACACCCACATCTCGATGGTCGAGTACTGGCGCTGGTGGATCGTCCACCTGTGGGTCGAGGGCTTCTTCGAGGTCTTCGCCACGGCGGTCATCGCCCTGCTCCTCGTCAAGCTGGGCCTGGTGCGCGCGCAGACGGCCAATATGGCGGTCCTGTTCGGCACCATCATCTTCCTGACGGGCGGCGTGCTCGGCACCGCGCACCACTGGTACTTCGCCGGCACCCCCGTCTCGGTGATCGCCATCGGCTCGGTCTTCTCCGCGCTCGAGGTGGTCCCGCTGGCGCTGGTCGGCTTCGAGGCCTTCGAAACCTGGCGGCACACCAAGGCCGCGCCCTGGGTCCAGACCTACAAGTGGCCGATCCTGTTCTTCGTGGCGGTCAGCTTCTGGAACCTGCTCGGCGCCGGGATCTTCGGCTTCATGATCAACCCGCCGCTCAGCCTCTACTACCTGCAGGGCCTGAACACGACGGCCACCCACGGCCACGCCGCGCTCTTCGGGGTCTACGGCATGCTCGGGATCGGCCTGATGCTGTTCTGCCTGCGCGGCCTGGCCCGGCGTGAAGCCTGGAACGACAAGTTCCTGGCCGGGACCTTCTGGTGCCTCAACATCGGTCTGGGGATGATGGTCTTCCTGTCGCTCCTGCCGATGGGCGTGGTCCAGGCTTTCGCCAGCATCGAGCACGGCATGTGGTTCGCCCGTTCGCCGGAGGTGATCCATTCGCCCCTGGTCGAGCTGCTGGTCTGGATGCGGGTCCCCGGTGACGTGCTCTTCAGCATCGGGGCGGTGCTGCTGGCGATCTTCGCCGGACGGCTGGTGATCGCGGCCCGCAAGCCGCGCATCGCCGCCGAGCCCGCCATCCTGCCGGCCGAGTGACCGACAGGTCGGCTTAAGCGGGGCGGAAAGAGCGAGCCTCTTTCCGCCCCGTCTCTTTTCTCCCGGAGTATGCTTTCATGGGCGCGACGCGCGACGCGATCCGGTCCTATCAGGGCCCGCCGCTCTTCAGCTGGGGCTTTCGCCCATTCTTCCTGCTGTCGGCGATCTGGGCGGCGGTGGCCGTGCCGATCTGGTTGGCCGTCTTCTTCCACGGAGGCCGCATCGGCGGCGTGGACGGCCTGCAGTGGCACATCCATGAGATGCTGTTCGGCTACGTCGGCGGCGTGGTGGCGGGTTTCCTGCTGACCGCGGTCCCGAACTGGACCGGCCGCCTGCCCGTTACGGGCGGCCCCCTGATCGGTCTGGTGGTCCTTTGGCTGGCCGGCCGCGTGTCCGGTTTCCTGCCCGGGTCGATGAGCGCTGCGGCGCCTCTGCTCGACGGCGCATTTCTGGTCGTGTTCGCCGGCGTCGTGTGGCGCGAGGTCCTCGCGGCGAACAACCGCCGCAATCTGCCGGTGGCCGCTATGGTCAGCGTCCTGGCCGCCGCCAACCTCCTGTTCCACGCCCGCGGTCTCTGGCCGGACGCCGTCGCTCTTTCCGAGCGCGCCGCCATCGCCGCCCTGACAAGCCTGATCGTTCTGATCGGCGGCCGGATCGTGCCGAGCTTCACCCAGAACTGGACCCTGGCCCGCGGGATCGCGGCGCGGCCGGCGCCGTTCGGCCGCTTGGACAAGGCGACGATGGCGGTCACCGTGACGGCGCTCCTGATCTGGGTGCTGGATCCCTGGAGCCCGCTTGCCGGCCCGCCCCTCATCCTGGCCGGTCTGCTCAATCTGATCCGGCTGGTCCGCTGGCGCGGCTGGCTGGCCTGGCGGGAGTCGATGGTCTGGAGCCTGCACGCCGGTTACGTCTGGGCGCCCGTCGGCCTGTTTCTTCTCGGAGGCGCGGCGCTCTGGCCCGCCGCCGTTCCGTTCAGCGCCGGCGTCCACGCCCTGACCGCCGGGGCGATGGGCGTCATGACCCTGGCGGTGATGACGCGCGCCAGCCGCGGCCACACCGGCCGACCCCGGGCGGCGGACGCCGCCACGACGGCGATCTACGGCCTCGTCGTCACCGCGGCCGCCGCGCGCGTGGCCGCGCCGTTCCTCGTCGACGTCACCTCGATCCTGCTGATGCTGTCGGCCGGACTGTGGGTGCTCGCCTTCCTGGGCTTCGCCGCCGCCTACGGCCCGATGCTCCTGCGGAAATCCCTCTGAGGCCGGTTGCGACAGCGCAAGGTCCGCCCCCCGAGCCAGGTCCAGGCTGTCACCATGAACCCGTCGGTCCTGCCCCCTGACCTCAACGGCTATGTCGAGGCCCACGCCGCGGCCGGCCTCGATCGCCGCCTGCTGCTGCGGATCCTCGGCGGGGCCGCCGGCGCGGCGGCCCTGGCGGGCGTGTTCGTCCCGCTGCTGCCTGCGACGCCCTTCGCCCTCGCGGCGGCCTGGGCCTTCGCCCGCTCGTCGCCCCGGCTGGAGGCCAGGATGCTGAGCCACCCCCGTTTCGGTCCGCCGATCCGGGCCTGGCGCGAACGCCGCGCGATCCCCCGCCGGGCCAAGGCGGCCGCAGCCGTCAGCCTGTCGGCCAGTTGGGCCGCCCTCTGGGTCGCCGACCTCGACGCCGCCGCCCTGACGGCCAGCGCGCTCGTCCTGGCCTCCGTCGGAGGCTGGTTGATCAGCCGCCCCGCATGACCGCCCCTGCGCCCTCCATGCCGCCGTCCAGCGGCTCCTCCTTCTCGGACGTTCTTCCCGCCGAGATCGCCGCCAGCTTCTTCCCGGGCTTGGGGCGGGCGAACCAGGATTGGCTGCGGTCGGAGCTGACCGGCCTGCTCGATCACTGGTTCGACTGGCGCGGAGGCCTGTTTCCGGCCGACGCCTGTGGCGCGGTCCAGGCCGACCCGGAGGCCCGCCGACGGTTGTCGGCCAGTCTGGCGGAGCTGTCCGAGGCGCTGACCGCCGAAGTCCCGACCCACACGCCTCGCTACATCGGCCACATGAAGGCCGAGGTCTCGCTGCCTTCGCTCCTCGGATGGCTGGCGGCCATGCTGCACAACCCCAACAACACCTCGCGCGAAGCCAGCCGTGTCGGCGCGCGTATCGAGGACGAGGCCGTGGCCATGCTGGCCGGCCTGCTCGGCTATGACCCGGCGAGGGCGCAGGGCCACTTCACCTCAGGCGGCACGGTCGCCAACTTCGAAGCCGTGTGGCGCGCTCGCTACCGTCTCGACCACTGGCTCAGCCTCGGCCTGCACCTCGCCGAGGCTACGGGCGAGACGCTCGACGTCTTCGCCGCCGCCCATATGGGCTGGGATCGCTTTCGGGTCCTGTGGCGTCAGCACCGGCTGGAGGACTCGGTGCTCCGCCGCTCGAGCGCCGCGGCGGGAAACCCCGCCGAAACCTGGCGGCGCATCTCTCGCGCTTCGCGGCGCGACTACCTCGGCCCGGTCCTGCTGGCGCCGGGCAGCAAGCACTATTCATGGCAGAAGGCCGCCAACATCTTCGGCCTGGGCGAGGACTCGCTATGGGCCGTCGCCCTCGACGCCGACGGGCGCCTCGACGTGGCGGATCTGGAACGCCTCCTGCTCAAGGCCCGGGCGCAAGGGCGTCCGGTCCTCATGGCCGTCAGCGTCGCCGGCACCACCGAGACCTGCGAGATCGATCCGATCGACCGTGTCCAGGACGTGATGGAGCGTTGGTCGTCCCATCAGGGACTTCACGTCTGGAGTCATGTGGACGCCGCCTATGGCGGCTTCCTGCGCGGCGTGCTCGGCGGCCCCGGCGAGACGGCCCTTTCGTCCACCGCCGTATCGGCGCTCAAGGCTCTGGGGCGTGCGGACTCCATCACCATCGACCCCCACAAGCTGGGTTACGTCCCGTACGCCTGCGGCGCCTTCCTCACGCGCGATGTCGACCGCTACGCGGTCTCGGCGTTCGACGCCCCCTATCTGGACCGACCGGAACTGGGCGACGGCAAATGGTCCTCTACGCTCGAAGGCTCGCGTTCAGCTGCCGGGGCCGCGGCCACCTGGCTGACCGGCCGCACTCTGGGCTTCGGTCCCGACGGCCTGGGCGCCCTGCTGGCCGAGACCGTGCGCGCGGCGCATGAGTTTCGCGATCTTGTTGGCTCCCGCATCCCCGAGGTCAGGTTTCTGGAGCCCGCCGACGCCAACATCGTCTGCTTCTCGCTGGGCCGGCCGGGCGAGCGGATGTCCGTAGCGAACGCCCGCACTGCGAGGCTGTTCGATGCGATCCACGCCTCGCCCGACTTCTCCGTGTCAAAGACCACCCTCGGAACGGGCTACCGGGCACTCATGAACCGCCACGCCGGCGCATTCGGAGCGGAGATCGACGCCGAGCACCTCGTGCTGGTTCGCTGCGTCTTCATGAACCCCTATCTCGCCGACCCGACAATACGAACAGACCTGTTTCACCAGTTCGCGGATCGGCTGCAGCGGATGATCGGATCAGAAATCTAGAAGGCCAGCTCCGCGGTCGTCGTCGCCCCGATCGCCTCGAGGCCCGCTGACAGGGTCGGGCAGCCACTATTCTTCCGGTTGCGCTGAAAATAGCATTTTACCCTGGATTGTATATCGTCCATTGCAGCGGTGCTTTTGAGGGGATCAAGTTTTGCGCTACCCGACCAAGTCAGACGCGTTTCGCGTCCTGCGTGAACGCGGCCTGCGTGTCTCGACCGTGTTGGACGTAGGGGTGCAGCACTCGACCCCGGAGCTGATTTCGGATTTCGGTGACCTGCCGCAGGTTCTCTTCGAGCCGGAAAGGGACTTCGCCGATCAGATCGCGCGCAACTATGAGGCGGTCGACCACACGCTCGTACAAGCGGCCGTCTGCGACACTGACGGCGAGGTTCTGTTCGGGTCGGCGTCGCTGGACGGCGGCGACGCCAAGCACTGGGGCTCCATCGGCAGGGGCGCGCCCACGCCCGCCGTGCGCCTGGACACCTGGCTCGCAGCCAACCCCCGACCAGGACCCTATCTCCTCAAGATCGACGTGGACGGCGCCGAACTCGACGTGATCGCAGGCTCTGTGGTCACGTTGAAGCAGACGTCATGCGTCGTCATCGAAGCCCCTTTGCACACGATGATCGAGCGCTACTCGGCCCTGCGGGAGCATGGCTTCGTCCTCTGGGACATCATCGATCTCTGCTACTTCCACGAGAACCTGTCACAGGTGGACATGATCTTCCTCGCGCAGAGCGAACTGCAGAATCCAGGGTTCCGGCCGTGGCAAAACGAGAAGTTCGCCATGGCGGATTGGCAGCCGGCAGATGCGCTGGGGCCGTCGTACAGCTCCTGATGGTGGACCGAAGACTCTCCAGAGTCTAAGTGGAGCGCTCTAGTTTTGGAGCGCGCGCGTGGAAAAGTTCATCCCTGGCTGGTTTCGACAGGGCGTCGATATCGGGGCCGGCCTGGAGGCCATGATCGAACGGCTCTATGAACGGGTCTGGATCTGCCAACCGAGCCAAACGTCGCGTATTGGGGCGTGATGTCGCAAAGCACCGAGCCGGCCGCCACGTCACCGGCGTCGAAGAGGGACTCGAAGCCGTCCACCGAGGTTTCGGATCTCGGCCGCAGGAAGAACTGCGTCTCCTTGGCCCCGATAGGAACGGCGAAGTCGCGACTGCGCGCAAAGGCGTGATGCAGCATCGTGGTGCCGCACTTGGCGAAACCCGGAACGATAAGGGCGCGAGGAAAATCTGACATCTGACCTGGTACTGGAGCGCCCCGATTTCATTGACGGACCGAGCGTGTCCTGGCGTCACGGCCAAAGCCGGGGACCAGGTCGCAGCCCTAGGTTCCGTGATTCCTGGAGTCTCTATAATTGCGCGCGTCGCGGCGCCAGATCGCATGAGTCGAGTAGGTGCGAGTTTTCGCAGGTCGCGTGTTCGCATGCGTCCGTCCGGGCGAAGAGCCCTGCATGGCCAGGCGACGAACACCGCGCACTAAACCTTTGCGAGCATATGACTGACGCCCGCTCCGCAAGGTTGCTGGAAGCTGCATGTGCGGGAGTGTCTTGCATCCAGCCTGGCGGACTCCAGATTTGGCCGGTGGAGACGATGAGACGCTCCCGCTTCAGCGACGCGGAAATCCTGGCGATCCTCGCGGAACAGGGCGAGGGCGCGACGACCGCGGACGTTTGCCGGCGCCATGGCATCAGTCAGGCGACGTTCTACAACTGGAAGGCACGCCTCAAGCCCGCTCGAGGATCTGCGGACGGCTTCCGCGAGGACTCGGGCCAATCCGACGCCTGGATCGGACCCCGCGCCCGGGAAGACGGTACCGATCAGGTCCGGGCGCTTCAGCAGGAAAACGACCGGCTCAAGCTGCTGCTCGCAGACGCCATGCTTGAGATCTTCGCACTGAAGAACCCCAATCGGACCTGAGGCCACGACCTCTTCGGCAGCCGCCGGCCCCCCTTAGTCCTTTTCCCTGGCGTCCGGGTCGCGGCCGTGGAGCTTGTCCAGGAAGCGCATGGCGGGCGTCACGGTCAGGCCGTGCAGCAGGACGGACATCAGCACGATGAGGCCGACGATGGCCCACAGGCGCTCCGCCTGGTCGAAGGGCGCCGCGTTCAGGGCGTAGGCCAGATAATAGAAGGATCCCACGCCCCGGATGCCGAAGAAGGCGAGCGTAAGCCGCTCGCTGCGGGTGGTCGATGAGCCCAACAGCGCCGCGAGGCCCGCCACGGGCCGCACCAGAAGCAGCACCCCCAGCGCCAAGGCCACGTCCGTCCACCTCAGCGCCGCCAGCAGGCCGCTGACCAGCGCCCCGCCGAACGCCACCAGCAGCACCATCATGGCCAGCCGCTCCACCTGTTCGGTGAGTTCGTGCATGCGCGCCTGCATGTTGTGGCTGCGGTGCGCATGGCGGAAGGTGAGCGCGGTCACGAACACGGCCAGGAAGCCGTAGCCGTGGATCGTCTCCGTCGCCCCGTAGGAGACGAAGGTCGCCGCCAGGGCGATCAGCCCGTCGCCGGTCTTGGCCAGCTTGGACCTGGCCGGCGCCCAGAACGTCAACCAGCCGAACAGCCGGCCGACCGCCCAGCCCGCCGCCGCGCCGGCGGCCAGCTTCCACAGCACGTCGACGCCCAGCCACTCGGCCGCCCAGCCGTCCTGCGCGCCGTGCGCCAGCGCGAGCGCGATCGCCAGGTTCACGAAGGGAAAGGCCAGGCCGTCGTTCAGTCCCGCCTCCGACGTCAGGCCGAAACGGACCTCGTCCTCCTCGCCGCTCTTGGGCGGGCCGACCTGGACGTCGGAGGCCAGGACGGGGTCGGTCGGGGCGAGCACGGCGCCCAGCAGTACGGCTGCCGCCAGCGGGAACCCGACGCCCGCGCCCAGCAGGGCGACCCCGGCGATGCTGAGCGGCATGGCGATCCCCAAGAGCCGCCAGGTGACGGCCCAGTCGCGCACCTTGAACACCCGGTCGATCTTCAAACCCGAGCCCATCAGGGCGATGATCACCACCATCTCGGTGAAGCGCTCGGCGACCTCCGGATGTCGCCAGGGCAGAGGCTCGAGCGTGACCTGCGGCAGCGAGAAGATCGCCGCGCCCACCCCCACGCACACGATCGGCAGGGACAGCGGCAGGCGTCGCAACGCCAGCGGCAGCCAGACCACCAGGGCGATCAGCAGGCCCGCCCCCAGCAGGACGAGGATGTAGCTGTCGGGCAAGGCGAGGGCGGGCAGGTCCATCGCTCCCAAACGGCCAAGGCTGCTGCGGGTTCGCGGCCTTCAGCCTTGGTCTTGGCCTCAGCCGGTCGAGGCGGGGTCGCCGTCGAGCGCGCGCGATACGAAGTCGCGCAGCAGCTCGCCCGCCTCCTCGTCCGGGAGCTGGCTGGCGACGGGATGGCCCGACAGCTTCGCGAACGGCCTCAGGCGCACGCCCGGAACGTCGGCCATGCGCTCGGCGTACGCTCGGTCGATGGGCATCTCCGCCCCGTAGAGCAGTTCCACCCGGATCGGCGTGGCGCGCGCCCGCAGAACCTCGCGCATGTCGCGCAGCTGGTCGGGGGTCTCGGCCAGCATGCGGTCGGCTACGGCGCCGGCGCGGCCGTCGCGCCGCATGGAGTCCTCGGTCATGATGGTCAGGGCGCTGTCCCCGAGAACCGCATGCGCGTCCAGGGCGTCCGCATAGACCAGTGCGGCGTAGCCGCCGCCAGACACTCCGAAGGTCAGGATCCGCTCCGCCCCCAGATCGCGCGCCATGCGCCGCATCGCCTCGCAGGTCACATCGAAACCGACGCCCAGTCCGGGCACGCCGGCCATGTACATGAGCAGATCCGGGTCGCGCAGGATGACCACGTGGACAGGCAGGCCTTCCAGCGCGGCGATCAGCGACTCTTCGGACATGCCCGGCCGGTTTCGCAGGCCGGAGAAGACGAACAGCACCGCCCGGCCGTGCTCGGCCGTCTCCAGCCGCACCGACCCCGAGGCCGCGATCGCCTTCTGCTGTTCGGCGAAGCGCTCGAACGCGCCGGCGGCCTGGGGGTTGGCGAAGGCCTCCGGGCTGGCCTCGACGTCCGCCATCCAGGCGGTGACCTCCGGGCGAAGACCGAGATGCAGCAGCTGGTGCGCCAAAACGGTGTGGGAGACCGTCACGGGACGGCTGGCCAGGCCCTTCAGGCCGGTCGCACGCGCCGCGGCGTGGTCGGCCGCCTTGATCGCCTGCTCGCACAGCAGGCGCGCGACGACGGGGTGTTCGGGCACGGACGGCGCCGCCCGCTCGGCGGCCGCGAAGGCGGCCGGACGTGAGGTCGAAACAAGCCGCTCGGCGGCGGCCTGGGCCCAGGCGTCGGTGGGGTGGCTGGTCACCAACCTCTCGAACTCGGCCGAAATTTCCTCCGCC
>CBIHLR010000021.1:0-20610 GCA_966210875.1 uncultured Brevundimonas sp.
TCGCCCCGCCGGCGCATGTCTCCCACGATCTTTGTCAGCAGCGCCTCGGCCTCGGCGCGCGTGGCCGGATTGTGCGCTTCGTAGGTCGGGCGAAAGCGAGCGTCGCGGCGCGCCACGCCGATCCAGACGGACTGCTCGCCGGTCTTGCGGCCCTCGGCGGCCGACCAGTCCACGATGATGTACGCGTCGAAGAGGCGGGCCACGGCGGGCTCCCGAACTGGGGGGCGAAAGGCGAAGCGGCCTTCTAGCTGGCCTCGTGCGTGGTTTGAAGCCGTGGCAAGGTCGCAGCCTCGCCTCAGTCCTCGTCGTCGTCCGTTTCGTCCGGGGCCGCAACGCGCGGCTGCGGGCGGCGCAGCACCGCCTCGACATGGG
Organism: uncultured Brevundimonas sp.; assembly: GCA_966210875.1. Lineage (GTDB taxonomy): Bacteria > Pseudomonadota > Alphaproteobacteria > Caulobacterales > Caulobacteraceae > Brevundimonas. The sequence goes on from CBIHLR010000021.1 coordinate 373, forward strand.
CGAGCCAGCGACGGCCCAGGCGAATGCCGTCGGCGGCGTCGCGCAGGATCGAACCTGGGCCGAACAAATCCAGTTCGAACTCGGGGAAACGAGGGTCGTCGAACACCAGCCGCAGGGCCACACGCTCCGCATCGCCGGCCAAGTCGTCCAGATAGCGCCGCGCCTCGCCGCGCTGGGCCCGCGCCACCACCCGACCGTCGACGATCAGCTCCGCGCCCTCGATCTCGTGAAAGCCGTAGACGAGGCCGGACGCGCCCGTGTTCCAGAGGATCGCCAGCGACTCGGTGTCGAAGTTCAGCCCGACCGCCCGGCCCTGGGCTGGGGACAGGGCCTCGCCCTGCGGAGGACCGCCCAGCACTCGTTTCAGCGCCCGTTGCAGACGCCGCGTTCCCTCGAACCACCAGGAGGCGAAGATGGCGACGAAGGTCACCGCGGTCCCGGCCAGCACGATCAGCAGCAGGGTGCGGAAGATCTCCGTCATGGGTCCAGCGTCACCAGCACCGGCACGTGGTCGGACGGCTTGTCCATGTCTCGGGCGTCGCGCCAGGTCTCGATGCCCCGGAAGGCGTCCGCCGCCTGAGGGGATAGCAGGTGGAAGTCGATGCGGATCCCGTGATCCCGTTGCCAGGCGCCGGCCTGATAGTCCCAGAAGGTGAAGGTGCCGTCCGGTTCGCCGCCCAGCTCATGCGCGTCGGACAGACCCAGCCAGGTGAGGGCGCGAAACGCCTCGCGGCTCTCCGGCTGGAACAGGGCGTCCCCGACCCAGGCCTCCGGCCGCTTGGCGTCCGTAGGCTCCGGGATGACGTTGTAGTCCCCGCACAGCACCAGCCGCTCCTCCAGCTTCAGCAGCTCGGTCGCGTGGTTCCTCAGCCGCTCGAACCAGGCCAGCTTGAAGGCGAACTTCTCGGTGCCGAGCGGATTGCCGTTGGGCAGGTAGATCGAGGCGACCCGCACCGGCTCCGGGCCCTCGATCACGGCCTCCAGATAGCGGGCCTGCTCGTCCGTATCGTCGCCGGGCAGGCCGCGGCGCACGTCCGACACCGGGAACTTCGAGAGGATGGCCACACCGTTGTAGGACTTCTGCCCGTGGACCAGCACGTTGTAGCCGCGGCTCTCGAACGGCTCGGCCGGGAACTTCTCGTCGACGCACTTGATCTCCTGCATGCAGAGGACATCGGGCTGGCCCTGGTCGACCCAGGCCAGCACGGTCTCCAGCCGCGCATTGACCGAGTTCACGTTCCAGGTGGCGATCCGCATGGCGACTCCTTGTCGGCGGAGGTTAGCGGTGCCGCCGCGCGGAACAAGCGGCGTCTGGAATCCGCTGCTATAGCGCGCTCATGAGCACCGACGCCTCGCCCACCGCCGCCGTCCTGATCATCGGGGACGAGATCCTGTCCGGCCGCACCGCAGACACCAACCTGAACACCATTGCGCGCTTCCTCGGGGCGCTCGGGATCGACCTTCTGGAGGCGCGCACAGTCGGAGATCGGAACGGGCAGATCGTCGCGGCGCTGAACGCGCTGCGCGGCGGCCACGACTACGTCTTCACCACGGGCGGCATTGGACCCACCCACGACGACATCACCGCCGACTGCGTGGCGGACGCCTTCGGGGTGGCCCTGGCGGAGCATCCCGAGGCGCTCGCGATCCTGGAGCGCCGCTACGGCGCCGATTTCAACGCCGCCCGTCGTCGCATGGCCCGCATTCCCGAGGGGGGCTCCCTGATCAGAAACCCGGTCACCGACGCACCCGGTTTCCAGATCGGCAACGTCTTCGTCATGGCCGGCGTCCCGAAGATCATGCAGGCCATGTTGGAGGACGTCGCCCCGCGCCTGCGCACCGGCGCCGTGGTCCACAGCCGGACGATCCGAGTGACCGGCGTGGGGGAGGGGGCCGTCGCCGCCATCCTGGAGGCGATGGCTCGCGAGCGACGGGACCTTTCGTTCGGCAGCTATCCCTTCGGCGCGGGAACGGCCGGCGAAATCGGGACCAACCTCGTCATCCGCGGCCGTGACGCCGATGCTGTCGAGTCCGCGGCGGGCGAGCTGCTCAAGCGGCTGGCGACCGAGAACGTGACCGCGGTCGCCGTCTGAAATCCCTCTGGACGAACGCCGGTACGGAAGCGCAAGCTCCGACCCGGAGGGGGATTGCATGACCGAGACGAGCAGGCCGCTCGCGCCCGTGACGGGTGGCGAGCGCTATGACGCCATGGACGTGCTGAGGGGGTTCGCTCTGTGCGGCATCCTCCTGATGAACATCATCGGCATGGGTACGCCGTGGGCGACCAACTTCCCGCCTTTCCCCGCGGACTGGTCTGACGCGAACTGGCAGGTCTGGTTCGCCGAGAACGCCCTCTTCGAAGGGACCATGCGCGGTCTCTTCACGCTGCTGTTCGGTGCGGCGGTCATCCTGATCACGCGTCGCGCGGACCAGGCCGGCCAGACGATGAGCGCGGCCGACGTGTGGTTCCGACGCTGCCTGGTGCTCCTGGTGCTGGGCCTTGTGAACTTCACCCTGCTCCTGTGGCCTGGCGACATCCTGTGGAACTACGGCTGCGCCGGCCTCTTCCTGTTCGTTTTCCGCAAGGCTGGGCCGTGGAAGCTTGTCGCAATGGCCCTGGTCATCATGGCCCTGCTGTCAGTGCTGGAGGGCTATGCCTACAAGGGCGATATCCAGCCCTATCGGGAGGGCGCGGCCGCCCATGCCGCCAAAGCCCGGGGCGAGACGCTGACGGAGGCGCAGATCAGCGCCCTGCAGGCCTACACCGACCATCAGGAATACCTCTCACCGCCCCAGGAGGAGATCGACGCGGAGGCGCAGGAACGGATGGGAACCTATCCCCAAGCCGTGACCTGGAGCTTCAAGGCCTATGCCGATTGGGGCCTGTCAGGGTGGGGCGTCTTCCTGGTGCTGGAGTCCGTCGCCTTCATGTTCCTGGGCATGGCCCTCTTCCGATGGCGTGTCATCACCGGAGAGCGTTCACTGGGCTTCTACGCGACGATGATGCTGCTCGGCTACGCCGTCGGGGTGACGGTGAACGTGGCCGAGCATCTGGCCATGTGGCGCGGCGGCTTCTCGCCCGAGGTCTGGTGGCCGAACTTCACCTACGAGGTGTCGCGCCTGCCCACGACACTCGGTCACCTCGGCCTCATCATGCTGTTGTGGAAAGCGGGCGCGCTGTCGTTCGTCGGGGACGCCCTGCGCGCCATCGGCAAGCTGGCGCTGACCAACTACCTCGGCCAGTCGCTGATCGCGGCGGTCATCTTCTACGGCCTGGGTTGGTGGAACCACCTGACGTGGGCCGAGCTCTGGATGCTGTGCGTGGCTATCTGGATCGCCCAGGCGGTCTTCAGCCTGCTGTGGCTCCGCCTGTTCGCCATGGGGCCGCTGGAGTGGGCGCTCAGGGCGATCGCATATGGAAAGAGGCCGCCCTTCCTGCGAAGGACGGCCCCTGAAACGTCGGCCTAGGCCTTGGCGTAACCATGCCCGCCGTTGGACGGGCGCCGGCGACGGGGCCGCCGCTTGAGCGCCGCGCCCTCCCCAGTCTCGGGCTTGACGGCGAGCGGTTGGCGTTCGCGCGCCATGGGGTCGAACGCGGGACGCTCAGGCGCCGCGGCGCCGGGACGGTTCCCGCGGCGCTTGCGGTGCGGCTGGCCGCGCGCGCCCTCGGGCTTTTCGCCGTGACGTCCCCCGCGGCGTGGGCCACGCTGTTCACGCCGTTCGTCCTCGCCCGGCAGGGTAGCCTTCTTGGCCACGCCCGAGGCCAGGATCGAGGCGTCCAGCTGGGCCAGCTGCTTGTCGTTGCGGCGGTCCCAGGACGGGATCTTCTGGCGGGTGACCTTCTCGATATCGCGCAGCAGCTTCATTTCGTCCGGAGCGACGAAGCTGATGGCCGTGCCGTCCTTGCCGGCGCGAGCCGTGCGGCCAATGCGGTGGACGTAGGCCTCAGGCACGAAGGGCAGCTCGAAGTTGACCACGTGGGTGACCTTGTCGACGTCGATGCCACGCGCGGCGATGTCTGTGGCCACCAGGACGCGCAGCTTGCCGTTCTTGAAGGCCTCCAGCGCACGCTCTCGCTGAGGCTGGCTCTTGTTGCCGTGGATCGCGCCGGCCTCGACACCGCCGGCCTCAAGGTAGGCCGCGACCTTGTCTGCGCCGTGCTTGGTCTTGGTGAAGACCAGACAGCGGGTGAAGGCGGGGTCGGAGAAGAGCTCGGTCAGCAGGGCCCGCTTGCGGACCGCCTCGACGATGATGACGCTCTGTTTGATCCGCTCGACGGTCGTGGCCTGAGGCGTGACCTGGACCTTTAGCGGATCCTTCAGCAGGTCGCCGGCCAGCTTGCCTATCTCGCCCGGCATGGTGGCCGAGAAGAATAGGTTCTGGCGACGCGCGGGCAGGCGGCTGACGATCTGGCGGATCGGCTTGATGAACCCGAGGTCCAGCATCTGGTCGGCCTCGTCGAGGACGAAGATCTCGGTCGAACTGAGGTCCAGCGTCTTCTGCTGGATGTGATCGAGCAGACGGCCCGGAGCGGCGACGAGGATGTCGAGGCCCTGCTGGATGGCGCGCTCCTGGGCGCCGTACTTCACGCCGCCAAAGACGACGGCGACGCGCATGCCGAGGCCGGCGCCGTAGATCTTGAACATCTCGCCGATCTGGGTCGCCAGCTCGCGCGTGGGCGACAGGACGAGGCAACGCGTGGTGCGCGGGGTCGGCGCGATGCGGTTCTCGGCTAGGCGATGCAGGATCGGCAGGGCGAAGGCCGCGGTCTTGCCGGTACCCGTCTGGGCTATGCCCAACAGGTCGCGGCCCTTCATCACGTCGGGAATGGCCTGCGCCTGGATCGGGGTCGGGGTGACGTAGCCCTTGGCCGTCAGCGCCTGGAGGAGGGCCTTGTTCAGGCCCAGGGATTCGAAGGTGGTCATCGTGTGCTTTCGCGTGCGGCGACGCGAGCAGCCGTGAAGGGTGCGCGCCGCCGTCCCCTCGATGGGGAAGGATCGGGCGCCGCCCCGCGTGTCCGGACGACGTATGAAATCTGAAAAACCGGCCGCTCTACAGAATGATCTCTAACGAGACCTCACGCGCTGGAGCGCGCCGGACATCGCATTGTGCGATGCAGCAAGGATGGGGACCGAAGCCCCCGGTGTCAAGGCCGCGCTATTTCTTGCGGAACTGGTCGAGGGAGACGACCTTTGGCCCGTCGTCAGTCGGCGGCTCGTCGTCCGCCGGGACCTCGAGCTCGACCTGTTCCTCGACAGCCACCAACTGCGGCGGCTCGAACTGCAGAACGAACTGGACGCTGGGGTCATAGAACCGGGTGACGGCCATGTAGGGCACCACCAGCTTCTTGGGCTGTCCGCCGAACTGAAGCACCACGGTGAAGCGCTCGGCCTCGGGCATTAGGTCCCAGTACTGATGCTGGATCACCACTGTGATCTCGTCCGGGTACTTGGCCGAGAGATCCGCCGGGATCGAGACGCCTTCGGCCCGGGTCTTGAAGGTGATGTAGAAATGATGGGCGCCGGGCAGGCCGTCGGGCGCGGCGGCGCGTTCGAGCGCCGCCCGGATAACGCCTCTCAGCGCCGCCTGGGTCAGCACGTCGTATCGCATTTCGTCGGTGGGGAAGCCCTCGCCGTTCATGCCCGCCTCGTTCCGGAAGCGGCGAAAATAGCCGGACCCGCCTGCGTGCGATAGCGGGTAGACGACAGATTGCGAGAAGAAAGTCCCCGGCTTCTGTTGCCAGGCGCCGGGGGGCCCCGCCTAGGGATCTGAACCCCTAGGACTTAGGTGAGAAACACCGGGTCGCTTACGCGGCCAGGCGAACTTCTCCAGCGAAGTTATCGTTCGCAGTTAGAAAATGGCCCGAAACGGTGGTGCCATGCCGAGAGAAAGCAGTCGCCTTTACACGTCTGTCGATGCTGATCGGCCCCATACATCCCGTCGATACCCGGGAAGGATTGGTGGAGCCGCCGGGAATCGCACCCGGGTCCAGTCCGCTTATTACGCGCGCGTTTATCTCCATAGTCCGGGCGAACCCGGACACGAACAATATAGGCGCGATCAGGCGTGTTTTGAAGGGGTCAGCCAGCGCCCTGCTGGACAGTCGACGGGTCGCCCTGGCGCAGGCCGCCGTCGCGCAGGGCTTCCTGAGCCTGGTCGCGGAGATGGTCCCACTCGCGGCGGGTCTGGCAGATCCGCTGCGGGCGGTTGGAGCCGACGACGTGTTCGCGGCGGCAGATGACCTCGTTGAGGCGCGCTTCACGCTCCGCTTCGCGACGCTCCTCCTCGGTCATGACCCGCTCTCCTTGCACCTCCACACCCGCGACGGTGGTGGAATCCTGAAAAGCGGTAAGCGAAACGACGGCGGCGAGGACGAGAAACATCTTGGGCTCCGAAAGCGGTCAGTAGGAAAGTATGGCGGGGCCGCGAGACTGAAGCAATCGCCGTTACATTAATGCGACGTAATGTCCGCAGCTTAGCCGCGCGGCCACGCTGCGGCCTGGTTGCGGAACCAGGTGAGTTGGCGCTTGGCATATTGGCGGGTCGCGGTCTTCACCTGCGAAACGGCCTCATCGAGCGGCGTCGCGCCGGACAGGTGCGCGGCGAGCTCGGGAACGCCGACAGCCTTCATGACCGGGAGATCGGGCGGCAGGCCTAGCGATAGCAGCGCGGAGACCTCATCAAGGACGCCGCGCGCCATCATGTCATCCACCCGCTGGTCGCAGCGGGCGTAGAGGTCGTCGCGGTCGCGCTCGACCACAACCGCCTCATAGGCGCCCGGCGCAAGAACCGGCACGGTTTCGGCCTGCCATTGGGTCAGGGACCGGCCTGTCGCGAGTGCGACGCTGAGGGCGCGGACCAGGCGCTGTCGGTCGCCCGGCCCGATGCGGGCCGCGGCCGCAGGATCGGCCTTGCGGAGCAGGTCCCGAAAGGCGTCTTCGCCGACCTTGTCGTAGGCCGCCGTCACCTCATCGCGCAGGCCAGCCGGCGGCGGAGGGATGTCGGCCAAGCCCTTGGTCAGGGCGTTGAAATAGAGGCCAGTCCCGCCGACGAAAATCAGCGGGCCATCGGCTTCGGCAAGGACCTTCTGGGCGCGGCGCAGCCAGCGACCCACCGACCAGGTCTCCGAGGGCTCAGCGACCTCGTAGAGCAGATGAGGCGCGAGCGCCTTGTCCTCATCCGAGGGTCCGGCGGAGAGGATGCGCAAGCCACGGTAGAGTTGCTGGGAATCCGCGTTCACCACAGCCGCGCCTGTCCGCCTGGCCATGTCGAGGGCCAGGGCTGACTTGCCTGAGGCGGTCGCGCCTCCGATCAGGGTTATGGATGGGGGGGCTATGCGGAATGCTCCCAGGTGGCGGACGCGTTTCCCGCCCGATATGACGGCGCGCCTGGCCTGACAAGGAGAGCGCCCGTTGGCTGATCTGACCGAGAAGGAGCTCGCCCTGAAGGCGCTTGAGCAGGTGATTGATCCAAAATCCGGGGCCGGCCTCGTGGAGGCGGGCCTGGTCAGGGGTCTGATCGTGGCCCAGGGCAAGGCGGGGTTCATGCTCGAGGTGCCCCCCCAGGACGTCCAGCTCTACGGCCCCGTGCGGGAGGCGGCCGAGGCGGCCCTGAAAGGTCTCCCTGGGATCGATACGGCCAGGGTGGCCCTGACGACCGAGGCCCCGCAAGCCAAGCCGCGCGGCGCCCGCCTGTCTTCCGCCGCGATCGAGCAGGGCAGGGCTAAGGCCCCGGTTCCCACTGACCGACCGGAGCACGTGAAGGCGGTCCTGGCTGTCGCCAGCGGCAAGGGCGGGGTGGGCAAGTCGACGGTCTCGGTGAATCTGGCCTGCGCCCTGGCCGCCCAGGGACTTCGCGTCGGCCTGCTGGACGCGGACGTCTACGGGCCGTCGGCCCCGTTGATGATGGGGCTGTCGGAAGCCCCCCGGCACGAGGACGGGCGGCTGGTCCCACTGGACGCCTGGGGCGTGAAAGTGATGTCGGTCGGCTTCCTGGTTGGGGCGGACCAGGCGCTGGTCTGGCGCGGGCCGATGGCCAGCCAGGCCCTGACTCAGATGCTGACCCAGAGCCGTTGGGGAACTGAGGCCGAGCCGCTGGACGTGCTGGTCGTGGACCTTCCGCCCGGGACCGGAGACGTGCAACTGACCCTGGTCCAGAAGACGCCGATCGACGGGGTGGTGATCGTCTCGACGCCACAGGAGGCGGCGCTGGCCGACGCGCGGCGGGCCCATGCGATGTTCGGCAAGACGGGCACGCCGGTCTGGGGCCTGATCGAGAACATGACCGGCGAGATCTTCGGCCGAGGCGGGGCCAAGGCGGAAGCGGAGCGGCTCGGCGTTCCGTTCCTGGGCGAACTCCCACTCGACGCGGCTCTGCGTGAGGGCGGCGACGCCGGGCGGCCGGTATCGGCGACGGCGGCAGACACTGTGTCCGCGCAGGCCTTCGCCACGATCGCGCGGGTTCTGGCCGAGCGGCTGTAGCGGCTCACGCGTGGCGGTGTGACGCCCGAAAACACACCGCCAAACCGCCAGAATCCGCCAAATCCCGCCATTGCTGGGCGCGGAAGCGCGCAGGAAGGTGGATCAAATCGCGCGAAGGCGGAAAGCATTCCTTACGGCTCCCAAGATCGACAGGAGACAGTCTAAGGCGTGTCGGCGCCACCGGGTGTCAGGTTACCGAAAATTCCAGACAGGCGCACAAGAACAGTCGCTTACGGTGCTTCGAAGCGGGAGTTCAGACGGGCTCCACGATCACGGCGGTGCCGTAGGCGAGCACCTCGGTGATGCCGTCCATGATCTCGTTGGCGTCATAGCGCATGGCGATGATGGCGTTGGCCCCCGCGGCGCGGGCGTGCTCGATCAGCTCGTCATAGGCCTCGGCCCGGGCGCTCTCGGCCAGCTTGACGTAGGCCTCGACCTTGCCGCCGAAGACCGACTGGATACCGCCCAGCACATCGGCCAGGGCGTTCCTCGACCGGACGGTAATGCCCCGCTGGACGCCGAGGACGCGCACGATCCGGTGTCCGGGCAAGTCGTTGGCGGTCGTGACGATCATGGCGCGGCTCCTCTAGCGGCGCTCGAGCACCCGGAAGACGAAGGCATGGTCGTCTTTTTCGCCCGGCTCGATGCGTTCCGAGGATACCTCGGTCCACTCGCTTTCGTCGAACGCGGGAAAATAGGTGTCGCCTTCGGGTTCGGCCTCGACCTCCGAAATATAGACGCGTTTCGCGCGGAGCAGGGCCAGCGCGAAGATTCCCGCGCCGCCGATGACGCAAACCTCACCGACTCCGTCCTCGCGGGCCGTGTCGCGGCCGATGCGGACGGCCTCCTCGAAGGTCGGGCAGACCAGGGCGCCCTTGGCGGCGAACTCCGCGTTGCGGGATACGACCAGGTTCAGGCGGCCGGGCAGGGGCCGCAACTGCAGGCTGTCCCAGGTCTTGCGGCCCATCAGGCAGGGCTTGCCGATGGTGTTGGCCTTGAACTTCTGAAGGTCTGACCGGAGATGCCAGGGCAGCCGGCCCTTGTGCCCGATGACCCCGTTGCGGGCCCGGGCGACGATGAGGGAGAGGAAGACGCTCATTCCGGCCGCTCCAGCCAGCGCAGCCACTTGTTGCGCATGGCCGCCTCTATATCGACGCCCGCGCGGTCGCAGTAGATCAGCAGCATGCCCAGCACATCGGCGGCCTCGTCGGCCAGCTTGGCCGCGTCGGGTTCGCCGCGGGCGCGGCCGGAGAGGCGCAGGTGCTCTGCGGTCAGTTCGCCGAGCTCTTCCTGGAGCTTGAGCAGGGCCCAGTCGCGGTCGCGCTCGATTGAGTGTTCGCGCGCATAGATGTCGGAGATGCGCAGGACGTCGTCCTGCAGGGCCTTGAGGTCCAGCGCCATCAGACGGCGACCGGCGCCTTGATGTGCGGCCAGGGCGCGTAGCCCTCAAGCATGAAGTCCGAGAGCTGGTAGGCGAACAGGTCGTCGCGCGGCGTGATGGTCATGGTCGGCAGCGGCAGGGGCGCGCGGCTGAGCTGGAGCTCGGCCTGTTCGACGTGGTTCAGATAGAGGTGGGCGTCGCCGAAGGTGTGGACGAACTCGCCCGGCTCCAGCCCGACGACCTGGGCCATCATCATGGTCAGGAGCGCATAGGAGGCGATGTTGAACGGCACGCCGAGGAAGACGTCGGCCGAGCGCTGATAGAGCTGGCAGCTCAGCTTGCCGTCGGCCACGAAGAATTGGAACAGGCAGTGGCAAGGCGGAAGCGCCATGTCGTCCACGTCGGCCGGGTTCCAGGCCGAGACGATATGGCGTCGGCCGTTCGGATTGGTCTTCAAACCGTGGATCAGCTTTTCGATCTGATCGATGACCCGGCCGTCCGGCGCGGCCCAGGATCGCCACTGCTTGCCATAGACGGGGCCCAGCTCGCCTTCGGCGTCGGCCCATTCGTCCCAGATGCTGACGCCGTTGTCCTTGAGCCAGCCTATGTTGGTTTCGCCGCGCAGGAACCACAGCAGCTCCACGATGATGGAGCGCAGGTGCAGCTTCTTGGTGGTGAGGACCGGAAAGCCCTTCGACAGGTCGAAGCGCATCTGACGGCCGAAGACCCCGAGCGTGCCCGTGCCGGTGCGGTCGTCGCGCCGCGCGCCGTTGTCGAGGATGTCGCGCAGCAGGTTGAGGTACTGCCACTCCGGATGATCGGGCGCGACGGCTCCGGTGCGGGCCTGAAGATCGGTCAGGGCGGCGACGGCGTTCATGGGCGCCAGTTGGCGCTGATTCGCGGGGGGCGGCAGCACCCGCGAATCACCTGTCCACAACTACTCGGCGACGGACTGGGGTTCGCATACGGGATTGTCCCCCTCGACGACGCGGACGTTGCCCACGACCGCCTGGATGACCGGTTCGGGCCAGTGTTCGATGACAGCCAGACCGCTCGGCACGGTGCAGACGTTGGTGCGGTGAGGACCGTGCGCCTGGCCGCCGACGTAGCGGACGATGTAGGCGTCGTAAGCGATGGTCTGGCCGGTGGCGTTTTCGACCATCAGTAGCGAGCCGGTCTCGCGCGACCCGCCGAGCGAAAAGGCGATGGTTCCGGGCGCCGTGCGGACCAGAGAGTTGGGGGTGGCGCCGGGTCCGGCTTCCTGGAGCGTGCGCTCCGGACCGCCGCGGGTCGCCTGCACCGCCTCGATGCCGTCTGCGGTCTGGCGGATGACCAGCCGCTCGCCCGCGGCGATGTTGGCGGTGTTCTGGACGACATTCGATTGCGGCGGGCGGGCGTCCTGCCCCGCCAGAACGGCCAAGGCGGCGGCAGAAACGAGAGCGGCGAGCATCAAATCCTCCTGCGTTTCCGCCTGTTATTCGCAGACTAACCCCGAAATCCGTCTTCCTCCAGAAAGGCCTGCTCCTCCGGCGTCATCTCGCGGCCGAGCGCGGCGTTGCGGTGGGGGAAGCGGCCGAAGCGCTCGATGACGGCGTGATGGTGGCGGGCCCAGCGGTCGGCGTCTGGGGCCGTGAGCCGGCCGAAGAGGCGTAGCGACTCCTCCTGGTCGGCCAGGTTCTCGGAGTGCTGGAGCGGCAGGTAGAAGAAGGGGCGCAGCTCTTCCTCAAAGGCCTGGTCGTGGCCACGGGCGATGGCCTCGCGGGCGAACGAGCGCGCCAGCGGATCGGTGGCGAAGGCGTGACCGGTCCCCCGAAAGCAGTTGCGAGGGAACTGGTCGAGCAGCAGGCACAGCGCCAGCGCGCCGTCCGGCGTCTCCATCCAGCCGTCGAGTTCGCGGCGAGCGGCCGCGTCGTGCACGGCGTGGAAGCGCTGCTTGAACTCGGCGTCGAAGGCCTCGTCCTTGGCGAACCACTTGTCGGGGCCGGCCTTTCGCCAGAAGTCGACGATCTCGGAAGGTTCGGTCATGGGGTCAGCTCCAGGGCAGGGCGGCGCGGCCGCGCAGGATGGCTTCGGTCTCGGGCGTGTGCTTCCCGCCGGAACGGTCGTGCAGGATCAACGCCGGATCGATCCGCAGGGGGGCCTTGCCGGTCTTGACCGCGCGGACCAGCACCCGCTTGGCGGGCTCGTCGGCGAAGGGATGGATCGGCCGGATCTGGAAGGAGCCCGCCTTGGGCGCCAGCAGGGTCAGGAGGTCCGCCAGCCGGTCGGCGCGGTGGATGATCACGATCGAACCGCCTTCGCGCACGGCCTTCAGCAGAAAGCCGGTCCAGGCCGCGAGGCCGTCGTCGGCGATCCAGGCCCCGCGGCGCTCGGGGGCGGGGGAGCGAAGGCTCGCCTCATCGTCGAAGAAAGGCGGGTTGGAGACGGCCCAGTCGAAGGGCGACTGACCGAGCGGGCGGAATCCCTCGGCGACGTCGCCTGTGACGACCTCGCCTGCCAGCGAGTTGAGCGCCAGGTTTTCGCGGGCCAGCGCGGCCGCGTCCGGGTCGCGCTCGACGCCGAAGAGCGTCAGGCCCGACTGCCGGACGCCCACCTGGCAGAGCACAGCACCCGCGCCGCAGCCCGCCTCGATCACCTGCTGGCCGGGCCGCGCATCGCAGGCGGCCGCGAGCAGGGCGGCGTCCATCCCGGCGCGATAGCCGCGCGCGGGCTGGCGCAGGCGCACCCTGCCGTCGAGCAGCCGGTCCTCTTTCGCCTCTGGCGCCATTGGGCTAGACCCCGGGTTAACAGCGGACGGCGGCTGAGGGGATGGATCGCCCGCCACCGCAAGACTTCGGAGTATTGGTTTGGACCCTGTCACGGCCCCCGCCGCAAGAGCCCCGGGAGGCGTCGACGCCCTCGTTCGGCTGGGAGCCGGGGACATGGCGGCGGTCGACGCCCTGATCCGCGAGCGGATGCAGAGCGACGTGCCGGTCATTCCGGCCCTGGCCGAACACCTGATCGCGGCGGGCGGCAAGCGCCTGCGGCCGCTGGTCGCCGTGGCCTCCGCCCGCCTGCTCAGCGCGGACAACGACGCGCACCAGCTCCTCGCCGCGGCGGTGGAATTCATCCACACCGCGACCCTTCTGCATGACGACATCGTCGATGGCTCCAAGACGCGGCGCGGCAAGGCCGCCGCCCACCTGATCTGGGGCGAGGCGCAGAGCGTGCTGGTCGGGGACTTCCTGTTCACCCGCGCCTTCGACCTGATGGTCGAGACCGGCTCCCTGCATGCGCTCAGGCTGCTGGCGCGCGCGTCGAGTGTGATCGCCGAGGGCGAGGTGCTGCAGCTGACCCGGGCGCACGACCTGGACCTGCCGCAGGATGTCTATCTGGAGATCATCTCGGCCAAGACCGCCGCCCTGTTCCAGGCCGCGGCCGAATCGGCGGCGGTGACGGCGGGCGGGACCGATGAGCAGGTCGCTGCGCTGCGCGACTACGGCCTGAACCTCGGCCTAGCCTTCCAGCTGGCCGATGACGCGCTGGACTACGGTGGAACGTCGGACGCGCTGGGCAAGGACGCGGGCGACGACTTCCGGGAGGGCAAGGCGACCCTGCCGCTGCTGCTCGCCGTCCAGCGCACGCGCGGCAAGGAGGACGCCTTCTGGCGTCGCTCCATCGTCGATCGGCGCCAGACGGACGGTGACTTCCGGCGCGCGCGTGAGCTGGTCATCGGCACCGGGGCCCTGGGCGCCACCCTCAGCCTCGCGGGCGATTACGCCGATGCGGCCAAGGCCGCGCTCGCGGGGCTGCCGGCGGGGCCCTGGAAGGCGGCGCTCATCGATCTAGCGGACTTCGCCGTCAGCCGGCCGGCGTAGCCGTCTCCGGCATGCGGGCGATCGGCTCGACCTGACGGTTCATCAGGACCCACAGGCCGCACAGGGCGGCGATAACGCCCAGCAGCACGATCAGGCTGAGTTCAGGATGGCTGCGCTCCACGACAAAGCCGATCGCGGCGCACAGCGCGGTCAGACCCCACATCCTCCAGGCCAGCCCGCCCACTGAGCGCCCCTCGACCCTGAGCCAGCGCTGGTACAGGTGCTCATTGTGGGCCTGGAGCAGCCGCCGGCCGGCCCGCGCGCGGGTGAGCAGGGTCAAGAGCACGTCGGTCAGGAACGGCGCGGCGACGAACACGCCGAGATAGAGCGAGCCCATCGGATTGGGGCCCGTGGCCTGCAGCACCGTGGCCCCGGCGATCAGGAAGCTGGAGAAGAGCGCGCCGCAATCGCCCTGGAAGAGGCGCTTTCCGGGGTGGTTGAAGGGCAGAAAGACGATGTTCGCCACAGCCGCCGCCAGCAGGGCGAAGGCGATGATCGGACGGTCCGGATTGATCAGCGACAGGGTGAACAGGCCGATGGACTGAACCCCCACGGCCAGGCCGTCCGAGCCGTCCATGAAGTTGTAGGCGTTCATCATCACCACCAGCCACAGGCTGGTGCCGAGCACCCCCAGGATGGGACCGAGGTCCAGCTGGACGCCTGGCCCTATCGGCAGGATCTCCACCCGGGCGACCAGGGAGCAGAAAGCCAACGAAACAACGATCTGGGTGACCAGCTTGATGACCGGTGAAAAGTCATAGACGTCGTCGATCGCCCCCAGGAAGGCGATCAGCACGCCTCCGGCCAGCACCCATGGCAGGCGCCCAAGGCCCGGATCGGGCGAGTCCGCGAGCAGGAACACGAACAGGCCGCCGAGCGTCCCGGCGATCACAGCGAGGCCACCGGCGGTCGCGGTCGGCCACTGGTGCGCGCTGCGCGGACGCGGATGGTCGAGCGGCCCGACCTTGTTGAGGAGCGCAGCCACGAGGACCGTCAGGACGACGGTGACGAACACCCCCCAGATCATTCGTCAGACGAGCCCGGCGCAGAACCGCTGAATCCGGCGGCAAGCCTCCTCTAGCACGTCCTCCGACGTCGCATAGCTGATCCGGAAATAAGGCGACAAACCAAACGCTTCGCCTTGCACGACGGCCACACCTTCAGCGTCCAGAAGCGCGGCCGCAAAGTCGCCGTCTGACGTGATCGTCCTGCCGTCGGTCGCGCGCTTGCCGATCAGTCCCTCGATCGAGGGATAGACGTAGAAGGCGCCTTCAGGCGTGGCGCAGCGGATCCCGCTGGCCTGGTTGAGCATGGAGACGACCAGGTCGCGTCGGGCTTCGAACGCCTTGGCGCGCTCGGCCATGAAATCCTGGGGGCCATTCAGGGCCTCGACGGCCGCCCATTGGCTGATGGAGGAGGGGTTGGTGGTCGTCTGGCCCGCGACCTTGCGCATCAGGTCGATCAGGGGCTTGGGCCCCCCGGCGTAGCCGATACGCCACCCGGTCATGGCGTAGGCCTTGGACACGCCGTTCACCGTCAGGGTGCGGTCGTAGAGCTCCGGCGCAACCTGGGCGAGGGTGACGTATTCGAAGTCGCCGTAGATCAGGTGCTCATACATGTCGTCGGTAAGCACCCACACCTGCGGATGGCCCGCCAGCACCTGGGCCAGGGCGCGCAGTTCCTCGCGCGTATAGGCGGCGCCGGTCGGGTTGGACGGCGAGTTCAGGATCAGCCAGCGGGTCTTCGCTGTGATCGCCGCTTCCAGCGAAGCGGGCGTCAGCTTGAATCCGTCTGTCTCGGGGCAGGGAACGACGACCGGCTCCCCGCCCGCCAGCAGGACCATGTCGGGGTAGCTGACCCAGTAGGGCGCCGGCACGATGACCTCGTCGCCAGCGGACAGGGTCGCCAGCAGGGCGTTGAAAATCACGGCCTTGCCGCCGGGCGCGACGTGGATCTGGTTCGTGGCGTAGGTGAGATCGTTTTCGCGCGCGAACTTGGCCGAGACGGCGGCCTTCAGCTCCGGGATGCCGTCGACGTCCGTGTACTTGGTCTCCCCGCGCCGGATAGCGGCGATGGCCGCCTCCTTGACGTTCTCGGGCGTGTCGAAGTCAGGCTCGCCCGCCCCCAGGCCGATCACGTCGCGGCCTTCGCGCTTCAGTTCGCGGGCCCGGGCCGTCACAGCCAGGGTGGGCGAGGGTTTCACTCGGCGAAGGGTCGCGGACTCCAGGCCCCTCGGCTGGGACATGAAACTTTCCTCATGAAGACAGGCGGGGTGTTTACGCGGCGCTGCAGCATCAGGCAAATGAGCCGCACGGGGATCCAATTCAGAGGCGAACATGTCCGCGGCCGCGTTCCTGGCGACGACCCTCCTGCTGGCTTCCGGCCAGACTGATCCGAGCGGCGCAACCCTGGTTGATGGGGTCGAGGTTATCGGCGACGCCATGGACTACCGGCTGAGGGTGACTTTGACGGGCGCGGACCGCGCCACCGCGATGATCCTGTCGAACGATCCGCCGATGTGGTGCGGCGACGCCCGCTTCAACAGCACCCCCGGGCCGTTCCGCCAATGCTGGCTGCGCGGCCATCGCGGCGAGCCTATCGTCCTGACCGCCCAGAATGAGGGGCAGTTCGGCCGCGACTGGACCGTCGAGTGGACCGGCTGCGAGCCTCAGGCCGATGGTCGCAGCTGTTCGGCCGAGATCGCCGGCTCCATGGAAGTCGCCGCCACCTTCCGCCGAGTGGGCTGAGGCTTTCCGGGCTGCTCATAGCCCGCTAAGCCCATGGCATGATCCGCCAGGTCTGGTCATTCCTAACCGAGATGGACAGCCGTCGCTGGCGCACCGCGGCGGTGACGGTAGCGTTGCTCGCGGCGACCGTCGGGCTGCTGCTCTTCGGCAAGAGCCAGCTGGGCCTGGAGACCGAGCGGGCGCTGGAGGCCTGGCTGCAGGGCTACACCGGCAGCCCCTGGGCGTTCGCGGCTACGGTCGCGCTGTTCGTCCTGGCCGCCTTCATTGGGGCCCCGCAGTTTCTGCTGATCGCCGCCTGTGTGGTCGCCTTCGGGCCGTCTCTCGGCTTCTTCTACAGCTGGGCTGCGACGGTCGTGTCGGCGGGCGTGACCTACTGGCTGGGTCGAGGACCCACGGCCCGGCTGCTGGACCGGCTCAGCAGTCGGACTGTGGCGCGGCTCAAGCGGTTCATCGGCCGCAACGCCTTTTATGCGAGCTTCGTGATCCGCAACGTGCCGTCCGCGCCCTTCATCGTGGTCAACATGGCGTTCGGGGCGGCGAGGGCGAACTTCTGGACCTTCCTGGCCGGTTGCGCGCTCGGCGTCCTGCCCAAGACGGCGCTCGTCGCCTTCTTCGGGGGGGCGGTGTTCGCCGCAGTCAGCGGCGATGGCGTCTGGCACTCGCTGATCCTCGCGGGCGCGGCGCTGCTGTGGCTGGGCCTCATGCTCGGCGTCCGCGAATGGATCCGGCGACGTCGCGCGGGCCGCGGGGCCGAAATGGACGCGACCTGAGCGACGTCTCACGAGTTATCTCCCCGAAACCTCCCGGAGTCCCACCATGTTCAAGCTCTACTACTCGCCCGGCGCCTGCTCGCTCGCTGCCCACACGGTGCTGGAGGAGATCGGCGCGCCCTACGAGGCCCAGGTCGTCAACCTGCGCGCGGGCGAGCACAAGGAGCCGGCCTACCTGGCGATCAATCCGAAGGGCGCGGTCCCGGCCCTGGCGACGGAGCACGGAGTGCTGACTGAGAATGTCGCCGTCCTGACCTACCTGGCGGCCAAACATCCGGAGGCGGGCCTGGCGCCGATCAATGACGTCTACGCCGCGGCGGCCCTCACGTCCTTCTGTGGCTTCCTCGGGTCGTCCGTGCACCCGGCGATCGGCAAGCTGATGTTCTCGCGACCGCCGCTGGAAGGCGAGGCGAGGGCGCAGCAGCGGGACCTGACGCTGTCGAAGCTGCGCCTGCTGGAAGACAGCCTGTTCGTGGGCCCCTGGGCGCTTGGACCTCGGTTCTCCGTGGCCGATCCGTACCTGATGGTGTTCGAGCGTTGGGCCCGTCAGGGTGACCTGCTGGACGCCGCGTCCTTCCCCCGTCTGAACGACCATCTGGACCGGGTGCAGCAGCGGCCGGCCACCCAGCGGGCGCTGGCCGCGGAGGGCCTGTCGGTCCTGTGACCGATGGCCGCCGTCCGTGGCCGGAAAAGGGGGTTGTATTCCCCCCTACATAAGGGCAAACGGGCCGCTGGTCGGCCAGAATGGATGTCAGGCGGCTGCGCGTGTGGGGATACGCGCGGCAGGGGCGTCTCCGAACCGGGCCGGCCGTCCGCAAAGCCTGTCAGACCCGCACGAACGGTATCCTCGCCCCATGTTCAATTCGCTCTTCGGCGCCATTTCCAACGACATCGCGATCGACCTGGGGACCGCCAACACCCTCATCTACATGAAGGGCAAGGGCATAGTCCTCAACGAGCCTTCCGTGGTTGCTCTGAGGAATGTCGGCGGCCGCAAGATCGTCCACGCCGTGGGCATAGAGGCCAAGCAGATGCTGGGCCGCACGCCGGGCCACATGGAAGCCATCCGCCCGATGCGCGACGGGGTCATCGCCGACTTCGAAGTCGCCGAGGAGATGATCAAGCACTTCATCCGCAAGGTTCACAACCGCAAGGGCTTTGTGAACCCGAAGGTGATCGTGTGCGTGCCGTCGGGCGCCACGGCGGTCGAGCGCCGCGCCATCAATGATTCCTGCCTGAACGCCTCGGCCCGCCGCGTGGGCCTGATCGACGAGCCCATGGCCGCTGCGATCGGCGCCGGCCTGCCGATCCACGAGCCGACCGGTTCGATGGTCGTCGACATCGGCGGCGGCACCACCGAGGTGGCGGTCCTGTCGCTGTCGGGCATCGTCTATTCGCGGTCGGTCCGCGTCGGCGGCGACAAGATGGACGACTCCATCATCAGCTACATGCGCCGCAACCATAACCTGCTGATCGGCGAAACGACCGCCGAGCGCATCAAGAAGGACATCGGCACCGCGCGCGTCCCGCCGGATGGCGAGGGCCTGACCATCGAGGTCAAGGGCCGCGACCTGATGCAGGGCGTGCCCCGCGAGGTGCGGGTCTCCGAGCGCCAGGCGGCGGAAGCCCTGGCCGAGCCGGTCAGCCAGATCATAGAGGCCGTCAAGGTCGCGCTGGAAGCCACTCCGCCGGAACTGGCCGCCGACATCGCCGACAAGGGCATCATGCTCACCGGCGGCGGCGCGCTGCTGCGCGGCCTGGACACCGAGATCCGCGACCAGACCGGCCTGCCGGTCTCGGTCGCCGACGACCCGCTGTCCTGCGTCGCCATCGGCTGCGGCCGCGTCCTCGAACATCCGCGCTGGATGAAGGGCGTTCTGGACGCGACTCTGCCCTAGGACTCATAGTAGCCGGAACCCTTCTCCTCCTGCTCCGGGAGCCGCGCGGTGTCCTTCCGCGACTCGCCTTTCGAGAATCTCAAGGTGCCCCTCGGCTGGGCCGCCGGGCTGGCGCTCGTCGCGGCCGTGGCGGCGGCGATCGTTCTGTTCGTCATCGACCGATCCGAAAGCGGCCCCCGGGGCGCCAATGAATCCGTCCGCAGCGGTTTCGAGGCGGGCGCCGCGCCGGTTGGCGGCGTCTTCGCCGCGCCGGTGCGGTGGGTCGGCCAGCTGTCCGACTACATCGACGATTATTTCTTCGCCGTGGGCGAGAACCGCCGGCTGCGGGAGGAGCTCGCCCAGCTGAGAGCAGAGCAGGACGCCGTTGTCGCCTTGCGCAACCTCAACGCCCGCTACGAGGCGATGCTGGGCATCCGGGTCGAACCCGACGTGCCGCTGATCTCGGCGCGGTCGGTGTCGGAGGCGAGGGGGCCTTTCCGCCGCTCGCGTCTCATCGATGTCGGCTCGAACCGGGGCGTGGTCATCGGCAATCCAGTCATCAACGAGCACGGCCTGATCGGCCGCGTGGTTGGCGTCAGCGGCTCGGTCAGCCGCGTGCTGCTGGTCACCGACGTCGCCAGCCAGATCCCGGTCCTGGTCGGCCGGACCGATGCGCGAGCGATCATGCGCGGCGACGGGTCGGGCAACCCCAGGCTCGAATTCGTGCGGGGCGCGGACGTGCTTGAGGTGGGCGACCGGATCCTGAGCTCTGGCGACGGCGGCGGGATCCCGCGCGGCCTGCCGATCGGGGTCGCCGCGCGCGGCATCGACGGGACCTGGCGGGTCAAGCTGTTCTCGGACCGGGGCGCTATCGACTTCGTCCGGGTCATGCGTTTCGAGGACTTCAGCCAGCTGGCCAACGCCGAAGCGCTCGACGCGCCACCGCTCGCGGCGCTCGACACCGCACCGCCGCCCACCCCCGAGGTGGTCGCCCGGATCGACGACGCCGCCGGCCGACGCCGCGCCGAAGAGGAACGCCGTCGGCTCGCCGAAGAGCAGCGCCGCGAGCGCGAGGCGGCCGACGCCCGCGCCCGCGAGGCCGCCGCCGCCCAGGCCCGCCAAGCCG
>CBIHLR010000022.1:0-20529 GCA_966210875.1 uncultured Brevundimonas sp.
GATCCGACAGGCGGGCGCCGTTGCGGGCCTTGGGGCCGAGCAGCACCGGCAGGGCTGCATTGGCCTCGATGATGTCGCCGTCGAACAGGTCCAGCCCGCGCACCACCGCCGAGCCGAAGGGCGCTCCGGCCGCGGCGGCGCGCGCGCCGGCGGTGTCCGGGGCCCGTGTCATATCCTGGCCGACCACCGGCAGGGCCGGCGACAGGACGGCCTCGGGCGCGGCGCGGACCAGATAGCGATCGACCCCGGCGGCCGAGACCAGCAGCTCCAGATCGTTGGACTCCAGCCGGGCCGAGGCGCGTCCGGTGCGCCCGTCGCGGGCCTCGCCGAAGGCCATGTAGAGTCCCGGCGCGGCGCGGCCGCGCGGCAGGCGGCGCAGGCCCGGCGCGGTCATCTTCCAGCCGGCGTTGGACGCCAACACCCGGCCGTCCGCCGAGCAGATGGCCGCGGGCTCCTCCAGCGCCGAGAGCAGGTCGTCGGCCTCAAGCTCGGGCGTGGCTTCCGACACGCGGCCGAAGGCGAACAGGCCGATCAGGGCGGTCGCCGTCAGGCCGGCCAGCAGGATCATCCCTGGGGCGGAGACCGGATCGGCGCGGAAGGCGGGATAGGCGGCGGCGGCCACGGCCAGCATAAACAGGGGCGCCGCGGCGAACAGCCAGGGGTCGATACCGGCCTTCTTGACGTTGGTGCTCATCGGCGTCGCCCGGGCGAATCGGTCCTGGGGATCATATCACCGGTTCCTCCGCCCACGGCTCAGCACAAAGCCGATCACCTTGGCCACGGCCTCGAAGTGGGCGCGCGGGATGGTCTGGTCGACATCGACGGTGGCGTAGAGCGCGCGGGCCAGCGGCGCGTCCTCGACGACGGGCACCCCCGCCTCTTCGGCGACGGCGCGGATCTTGAGCGCGAGGCTGTCGACGCCCTTGGCCACGCACATGGGCGCAGGCGTCTCGCCGGCCTCGTACTTGAGGGCCACGGCGTAGTGGGTCGGGTTCATGATCACGACGGTCGCCTCGGGCACCGCGGCCATCATCCGCCGGCGGGCGCGCTCCATCCGGATCTGCTTCTGGCGCGCCTTGACGTGCGGGTCGCCCTCGGACTGCTTGAAGTCCTCCTTCAGCTCCTCTCGGCTCATGCGCATCTTGCGGGCGAAGGAGACGCGCTGCCACAGCCAGTCCATGGCGGCCGTGACTCCCAGGAAGGCCAGAATGGCCGCCATCAGGGCGCCGGCCAGCTCGAGCGCGACCGGCAGCATGGCGGCGGGGCCCATGGTGGCCAGGCCCGCCAGCTCCGCCGCATGCGACTCCAGCACCACCCAGGCGATGGCGCAGGTGACCACCAGCTTGAGGAAGGTCTTCAGGAACTGGACCAGGCCGTCGGCCCCGAACAGCCGGTTCCAGCCCTTCATGGGCGAGACCCGCGACCACTCGGGCTTCAGCTTCTCGGAGGTCCACAGAAAACCCGACTGGGCGATGTTGCCGCCGGCCCCGGCGATGATCGTCGCTCCCATGACCGCCGCCAGGATCGGGGCGGCGGCGAAGATGGCCATGCGCGCGATTTCGGTCCCGCCGCCGGCGTCGAGCGCGCCCAGCATCTCGTGCGGGCTCGCGATGAAGGGGACCAGGGCCTCGGCCAGGGCGATCGAGAAATGTCCGCCCGCGAACAGGACGACCCCGGTGGCCGCCGCCAGCGACAGCCAGCTGGCGAGATCCGGGGTCTTGGCGACGTCACCCTTCTTGCGGGCCTCGTCGAGTTTCCGTGGGGTGGCTTCTTCTGTTTTTGATGCTGGGTCCTGGTCTTCCGCCATGGCCTAGCCCCCTGCGAACAGCTGGAGGAAGGCCCGGTAGCGGTCGATGAACACCATGCCGAGCACGCCCAGCGACAGGGCGAACACGGACAGACCGAGCAGGATGTTGAGCGGCGCGGCCGCGAAGAAGATCTGGAACTGCGGCATGACCCGCCCGACCAGGCCGGCGGCCAGGTTGAAGATCAGGCCGAAGACGATGACCGGCGCGGCCAGCTGCACGCCGAGCGAGAAGGAGTCCGCCACCGTGCGGATGGCCAGCTCTGCCGCGTCGCCCATCATCAGGGGCTCTCCGGGCGTGATCAGCCGGTAGCTGCCCGCGATGCCGGCGATGAACAGGTGGTGCAGGTCGGTCGCGAAGATCAGGACCACCCCAAGCAGGGTCAGGAAGGCCGCCAGCGTCGTGCCCGGCTGGGCCTGCATCGGATTGGCCGTCTGGGCGAAGCTGAGGGTCGACTGCAGCGCCACGACCTCGCCGGCCACTCCGAGCGCCGACAGGAAGATGCGCATCACCGAGCCGATCATCAGGCCAATGATCAGCTCGCGCAGGATCCAGCCGACCATTCCGCCCATCGTGGGCGGCAGGGCCGGCAGGCCGGAGGCCAGCACCGGCGTCAGCGCCAGCGTCAGCAGGAGGGCGAACGCCAGCCGCACCCGCGGCGGCACATAGGTCTCGCCGATGCCGGGGATGAGCATGACGATGGCCCCGACCCGGGCGAAGACCAGGGCGGCGCGCCAGATTTCGTCGGACGCCGCATAGGGCTCCATCTCACATGCCCGCGATGCGGCCTGCGATCTGCTGGAAGAAGCCGCCGAGAAGCGCGCCCATCAGCGGCAGGAAGACGAGCAGGGCCACGAAGATGGCCAGGATCTTGGGCGCATAGATCAGGGTGGCTTCCTGGACCTGGGTCAGGGCCTGCATCAGGCCGATGACCACGCCGACCACCAGGCCGACGATCAGCACCGGCGCCGACAGCTGGATGGTCAGCCACAGGGCGTCACGCCCAACGTCCAGAACCTCGACCCCGTTCACGCTTCACTCCCGACGAACCCGGCGGATTTTGCCGGGCGCGTGGTTAACGAAGGGTTGGGATCAGGGCCTCCTGAACAGGTAGAGGCCGAACCCCAGGGCCTCCCGGCCCGCCGAGCGCCAGTAGTCGAGCAACAGGGCGGCCCGTTGCTGGACACGCTCCCGGTCGGGGTGGTGCGGGGTCTCCGCCGCCCAGCCGGCCACCGCCGCCTCGAGGGCGCCGGTGTAGGCGGCCCAATCCTCGTCCGGGCTGATGCGCGCGGCCACGAGCTCCAGCCCCGCCGCCTGCCCCCGCGCCCGCCAGCCGGCGTCGGTGGCGTAGTCGGGACGCCCCATGACGGCGTTCAGCGCCGGATCGGGTTCGCCTTTCCAGAACAGGTCGCCCCAGAGCAGCCACCCGCCCGGTTCCAGCCAAGCCGCCAGCCGAGTGAAATTCCCCAGCCCCGTCGATCCGAGCGCGGCGAGCAGGCGCCACGGCGCCCCTTCGGCAGCCAGCACATCCGCCTCGCCCTCGCGCACCGTCACGCCTTCCGAGCGGTCTCGCGCGATCGCGGCCAGCACCGGATCGCGCTCGAAGGCCTCCACTGCCAGCCCCCGCGCCGCCAGCAGGCCGGCGGCGGCCCCGTTGCCGCAGCCCAGCTCGGCCGCCCGGTCGCCGGGCCTGAGATCGGTGCGGTCGAGCATGGCCTCCAGCGCCGAGGCGCTGACCGGATTGCAGACGCCCATCCGGGCGTAGGCGACGTGGTTCATCTGGAGCATCCGCCCACCCTAGCGAGCCGCCCGCGCAAATCTACTTTACATCGTAAAGTGCTTTTGCTACATCGAGACCATCCACCGGGAGACACCATCGTGACCGACGACCAGATCAAGTCCCTTAGGGACGACATCACCTACATGAAGGCCTTGGCCGACGAGGGTTCGCGCGGACCGCTGCTCGGGGGCGCCATCCTCGTGGCCGCCGGACTGATCTTCGCGCCCGCCTCCATCGTGCACTGGATGATCGACACCCAGGTCCTGGCGGTCGGCCCCGAAGCCTATGGCTACCTCTGGATCGCGGCCGTGGTCATCTTCCTGGCGGCGCTGTTCGTCCTCAAGTCGCGGCTGGGCTCGCGCCCCGGAGCCTTCTCGCCGGCCAACCGCGCCTCCTCCACCGCCTGGATGGGCGTGGGCCTGTGCTGCTTCGTGCTCGGCCTGTCGATGGCCATCCTCGCCTGGCGCGCGGGGACGGAGGTTCCGCTGCTGTTCTTCCCGTCCCTGATCACCGCGCTCTACGGCGCCGGTTGGGCCGTGTCGGCGGCCATGTCGCGGCAGAAGTGGCTGTGGGTGGCCGCCATCGGCGGCTGGGTCGCGGCGCCCGTGCTGGCGCTCCTGACCGGCGAGCCGAGCCAGTACCTGGCCTATGCGGCCGCCCTGGTCCTGCTGACCATCGTGCCCGGCGTCATCCTGATGCGTCAGGAACCCTCGGACGTGGTGTGAGCATGGGCGACGGTTTCGACATCGAGTCCATCGACGAGGTCATCCACGGCCGGGTCCGGCTCGGGATCATGGCCTTCCTGTCCGGGGCCGACAGCGCCGACTTCGGGACGCTCAAGGCCCGGCTGCAGGTCACCGACGGCAACCTGTCGGTTCACCTGAGAAAGCTGGAGGAAGCCGGCTACGTCGAGGTGATCAAGAGCTTCGTGGGCCGCAAGCCGCTCACCCAGGCGAAGATCACCAAGGAAGGTCGGGCCGCCTTCGGCCGCTACCTCCAGGCCATGACGGCGCTGGTGGAGGACGCCTCCCAATAAGGCTAAGGATGCGCGGGTGAGACCGCGCATCCATCCCTTTTCCAAGGTCGAGAACGTCCGCGACTACGGCGACTATTCGACCGCCGCCGCCCGCCGCCTGCATCGCGGGCGGCTGTTCCGTTCCGGCCACTGGGCCGAGGCCACCGACGAGGACCTGGAGCGGCTGCACGGCTTCGGCGTCGCCACCGTCATCGACCTGCGTCGCGCGGTCGAACGCGAGCGCCAGCCGTCGCGGCGGCATGCGGCCTTTTCAGGCGTGGTGGTCGAGGCCCCGCCCCATGAGGACGACCTGACCGAGGCGCCGCACATCCAGTTCCTCAAGTCGACCGACCTGACGCTCGACAGCGGCCGGCGCTTCATGCTGGAGGCCTACCGCCGCATTCCCTATGAGACGCCGCATCTGGATCTGTTCGGCCGCTATTTCCGCGCGCTGGCCGACGGCGACGGACCGGTGCTGATCCACTGCGCGGCGGGCAAGGACCGGACCGGCATCCTGGCGGCGCTGACCCACCGGATGGTGGGCGTCCACCCCGACGATATGGTCGAGGACTACCTGCTGACCAACACCGCGGTGCGCCTGGCCGACCGGGCGCCGGACATCGCCGAGCGGCTGGAAAAGTTCACCGGCCGCCGGCCCTCGCACGACGCCGTCGTGGCCTTTCTCGGCGTCGAGGCGGTCTATCTGGAGGAGGCCTTCGCGGAGATCGACCGCGTGTCCGGCTCGCTCGACGCCTATTTCGAACAGGCGCTGGGACTGGACGCAGCGACGCGCGCGCGGGTGGCGGAAAGGCTTTGCGCCTGACGCGGATCGATCCCGTCGCGGCCATGCGTCCGTTCGGCGAGGAGGCGTGGGCGGCGCTCCTGACGTCGGACGGCTCCGAAGGCGCGACGCGGTCCTTCCTGCTGCGGCAACCCGACCGGACACTGCTGCTGAAGGCCGGCGACCCGGCCGATGCGCAGGCCGCTATCCGCGATTTCCTCGCCTCGTCCACGGGCATGGTCCTGGGGCTCGCCGCCTACGAGCTCGGCGCCCGGTTCGAGCCGGTGGAGCTGGCGCGCGATCCCGACTGGCCGGACCTGGTGCTGGCCCACTATCCGACCTGGCTCGAATTCGACCACGCGGCCCAAGCCGTAGCGGGCCGCGGCGCGGAGCCTGAGGCGGCGCTGGCCTGGCTCGGCGAGAGGGCTGCAGAGCCCGCTCGACCCGGCGCGACCTTCGAGCCGGACGCCGCCCCGGAAACCTACGAAGCCGCCGTGGCCGACGTGGTTCGCCGCATCGGCGAGGGCGAGCTGTTCCAGGCCAATATCGCCCAGGCCTGGCGCGGGGAGCTGGCGTCGGACGCCACGCCTTGGGGCGCCTTCGAGCGCCTCGTGGCGACCAGCCCGGCGCCGCTCTCAGCCTTCTGGCGGCTTCCCGGCAGAGCGCTGGTGTCGCACTCGCCGGAGCGCTTTCTGGAGCTGAAGGACGGCCGGGTGCGCGCCCGCCCGATCAAGGGCACCCGTCCTCGCGGGGCCACACCGGACGAGGACGCCCACCTGGCCGAGGAACTGGCCGCCAGCGCCAAGGACCGCGCCGAGAACCTCATGATCGTCGACCTCATGCGCAACGACCTGGCCCGCGTCTGCCGGCCCGGCTCGGTCGAGGTGACGGAGCTGTGCGTCGTCGAGGCCTTCCCCAATGTCTGGCACCTGGTCTCGACCGTCGAGGGCGAGATGCGGCCGGGCGCCGACATCGCCGCCCTGCTGGCCGCCACCTTTCCGCCCGGCTCGATCACCGGCGCGCCCAAGACCCAGGCCATGCGGGTCATCTCGGGGCTGGAGGGGCCGCGCGGGCCCTGGTGCGGCTCGCTGTTCCGCGTCGATCCGGACGGATCGATGGACTCCTCGGTGCTGATCCGAACTGCGGCCTTCGTCGAGGGCGCGGGCGGGTGGCGCTTCCGCACGCTGGCGGGCGCCGGCATCACCGCCGATAGTGACCCGGTGGCCGAACGGCTGGAGACCGAGGCCAAGATCGCCGGCCTGCGCCGGGCGCTGACGGAGGCTCCATGATCCCGGAGGACGACCGCGGTCTGCTGCTCGGCGACGGCCTGTTCGAGACCCTGCGCGCCGAAGGCGGGATGATCCTCGACTGGGACGCGCACTGGGACCGGCTGACGCGCGGATGCGCGACGCTGGGCCTGCCCGCGCCGGCCGAGGCCGAGGCGTTGGCCCGCTCGCGCGAGGCGCTGCAGACCGTCTTCGCCCCTGTCGGCGCCTTGCGCCTGACCTGGACGGCGGGCAGCGGCGGGCGGGGGCTGGACCGACCCCATGCGCCGGAGGGCCGCCTGCTGGTCTCCGCCACGGCCTACGAGCCGCCGATGAGCCTGGCCGCGCTGATCACCTCCAGCATCCGCCGCAACGACGGCTCTCCGACCTCGCGGCTGAAGAGCCTGTCCTATCTCGACAACGTTCTGGCGCGGCGTGAGGCTCGGGAAGCGGGCGCCGACGAGGCCGTCATGCTGAACACACGCGGCCAGGTCGCCTGCGCCACGGCGGCGAACCTGTTCTGGTTCGAGGATGACATCCTGACCACGCCGTCGCTCGATTGCGGCGTGCTCGACGGCGTGATGCGCGGCCGCATCATCGCGCTGGCGATCCAGTCAGACCTGGCCGTCCGCGAAGGCCACGCCGAACCTAAGGCGCTGGAGGCCGCTGCCGGTCTCTTCCTGACCAACAGCCTGATCGGCGTGCGGCCGGTCGCCAGCCTCGATGGTCGGGCCGTCCCGCCGCATCCGGCGGTCGCCCAGCTGGCTCAGGCGCTCGCGGTCGCGGCCTCGGGCGTCAGCTTGTAGGTCCGCGAGCAGTATTCGCAGGTCACGTGGATCAGGCCGTCCGGCTCGACCATCTCGGCGATGTCGGACTGATCAAACGCCTGCAGCATCACCTCGACCCGCTCGCGCGAGCAGCGGCACTCGGCCCGCAGCGGCTTGCCGGGCAGCAGCCGCACCCCGTCCTCGTGGAACAGCCGGAACAGCAGCGCCTCAGGCGACAGGGTCGGGTCGACCAGCTCGTCGTCGGCCACGGTCGAGAGCAGGGCCCGGGCGTTGTCCCAGGCCTCCTCGGTCGAGCCGCGGGTGTCGTCGGCCGCCACCATCTGGGCCATGATCCCCCCGGCCCGCCAGACGGTGCCCTCCGCCGTGGTCACCTGGCCGACGGCCAGCCGCACCCGCGTCGGCAGCTGCTCGGACTGCTCGAAATAGCGTTCGGCGCACTGCGCCAGGGTCTCGCCCTCGATCGGCGTCAGGCCCTGGCTGCGGCCGAGGTCGGGGCCCCGGTCGATCGTCATGACGAAGGCCCCCTTGCCCAGCAGGGTCTCGGCGCCCGGGCGCACGAAGCCCTCGCTGACGGCCGCGACCCGCTCCGCGTCGAACTTGCAGTAGCCGCGCACCGCGCCGTTGGTGTCGTAGTCGACGACCACATAGGCCACCGGCCCATCGCCCTGGGCCTGCAGGATCAGCCGGCCCTCGAACTTCAGCGAGGCCCCGACCAGCGCCGCCAGAGCCAGCGATTCGCCCAGCAGGTTGGCCACCGGCCCCGGATAGTCGTGGCGGTTCAGGATCTCGTTCGCCAGCGGGCCAAGCCGCACCAGGCGCCCGACCACCGGCCGGCCGGGAAGGAGGAACTGGGCCGTCAGGTCATCCGACGGCGGGGTGCTCGAAAAGGTCATCGGCGCCAGATAGGGTCCGCGGACCCATCTGGTAAGGGGACAGGCCGGAACCCGGTTCCGCGCCCGCCCGTTCGTTCGCTTTCGTTGGAACCGCCAAGCTCATGAGCCGACCCGCCCTCAAGCCGCTCGACCGCCAGACCATCGTCATCACCGGCGCGACCTCGGGCATCGGCCTGTCGACCGCCCGCCGCGCCGCCGAACGCGGAGCGCGCCTGTTCCTCATCGCGCGCGGCGAGAAGGACCTGCGTGCGCTCTGCGAAGAGCTTCAGTCGCGCGGGGCCCGGGCCGCCTATGCGGTCTGCGACGTCGCCGACGCCGACGGCCTGCGCGCCGCCGCCGACCGCTGCGAGCGCCTGTTCGGCGGCTTCGACACCTGGGTGAACAACGCCGGCGTCTCGATCTACGGCCCGATCCGCGACACCAAGCCCGAAGACCACCGCCGCCTGTTCGAGACCAACTACTGGGGTGTCGTGAACGGGACCCTGCTGGCCGCCGAGCGGCTGCGCGACCGACCCGGCGGCGGCTCGATCATCACCGTCGGCTCGGTGCTGGGCGACGCTCCGATCCCCATCCAGGGCGTCTATTCGGCCTCCAAGCACGCCGTCCGCGGCTTCATCAACGCCTTCCGCATGGAGCTGATCCGCGAGGGCGCGCCGATTTCCATGACCCTGGTCAAGCCGGCCGCCATCGACACCCCCTACAAGGACCATGCCCTCAATCTGACCGGCTCGCCGATGCGCAATCCCGGGCCGGTCTACGCCGCCCACGTCGTGGCCGACGTCATCCTGCACTGCGCCCAGAAGCCGGTGCGCGAGATCACAGTCGGCGGCGGCGGCCGTGCGATGGCGGCCTTCCATCATCTTCTGCCCGGCGTGGCGGAACCGATTTTCGCCCTGCTCGCTCCTCTCATGCACCTTGACCGCAGCGCGCGCGCGCGGCCGGTCGAGGACGCCCTGTGGGACCCGACAGAGGACGGATTGATGGAAGAGACCGCCTACCCCTTCGTGCGCCGCTCGAGCCTCCTGGCCCAGGCGCGGATGCATCCGCGCATGACCGCGGGCGGCCTGTTCGGCGTCTTCCTGATCGCCGCCGGCGTCGTCGCCGCCCAGCGGCTGATCGGCCGCGAGGCCCAGCCGGCCACCGGAATCCGCGCCTGGCGAGAGCGCGCCGAGGGTTGGGCGGAAGGGCTCGGCGACCGGGTGCGCGACCTCGATCTGGGCGGCCGGGTGCGGGACCTGCATCTGGCGGATCGCGCCCGTCCGGCGCTCGACCGAGCCGGCCGCTACGCCAAGGACCACGCCGCCGAGGGCGTCGGCGCCCTGGCCGCCGTCGCGGCGGTGGTGGGCGCGGTCGCCCTGGCCCTGCACGAGCGCGACCGCTTCCGCTGACCGATTTATCCCCGCCGGCCGCCTGACTGTGCCATAAGGAGCCATGCGCACAGATAGGAACCGGACGGTGCTCACCGTGACGAAGCACCTCGACCGCTGGGCCGTCGAGATGGACGGCGAGTACATGGATCTGTCTTCGGACAAGGAAGCCGCCTGCGCCGCCGCCAACCGGCGCGCCCGGGCGATGATGGACGGCGGCGAAGCCTGCCAGGTGCTCGTTTCGGGCGAGAGCTTCCGCTTCGGCCTTCGATGAAAAAGCCACCGCCGCAGGTTCCGGCCCCCGAGCGGCTCCGCGGCGAGATCCAGCAGGCCCTGGCCGACGGGCTCTCGCCTGACGCCCTGACCCTGCGGCTCACCCTCGGCGACGTGTCCCGGATCAAGCGCGACCCGTCAGTGGATGTCGCCGACGTCAGCTTCCGCGACGGCGAGATGCGATACCTCGGCGTCAGGGTGGTCCAGGGCGGCGTGGCCCGCAGCGAACTTGACCGCGGCGGCGCCGACTAGGCTTGCCGTCGGCTGAACGCCGGTCCAGCTTGGCGCCATGCGGCGCCTCCCCATCCTGCTGCTCGACTTCGATTCCACCCTGGTCGGCTTCGAGACCCTCGAGGCCCTGGCCGAGGTCGCGCTCGACGGCCGCCCCGACGCGGATGCGCGCCGGGCCGAGATCGCGCGCCTGACGGACGAGGCCATGGAGGGCCGGCTCGATTTCAACGAGGCCCTGACACGCCGACTGGCCCTCGTCGAGGCCGACCGCGGCCATGTCGAGGCGGTGGCAGACCGCGCCGTCGCGGCCCTGACCCCGTCCGTCCGGCGCAACCTCGAGGCCCTGCGCCGCCACGCGGACCGCATCCACATCCTGTCGGCCGGCTTTCGCGAGATCATCGCCCCGGTGGCCGAGGCCATGGGGCTCGACCCCGCCCACGTCCACTGCAACGACCTGGCTTATGACGGGGCGGGCCGGGTCGTCGGGGCCGACGGCTCCAACCCGCTGGCCTGGGAGGACGGCAAGATCGAGGCGGTGCGCGCCCTGGCGCTCGACGGCCCCGTCGTCATGGTCGGCGACGGCT
This sequence comes from uncultured Brevundimonas sp., assembly GCA_966210875.1. Lineage (GTDB taxonomy): Bacteria > Pseudomonadota > Alphaproteobacteria > Caulobacterales > Caulobacteraceae > Brevundimonas. Next base: position 10,783 of record CBIHLR010000022.1, read on the forward strand.
GGGGCGACTGGCGGGTGCGCGAGGCGGGCCTGGCCGACCGCTTCTGGGCCTACACTGAGGTGGTCACGCGCGACCGCGTGGTCGAGCGCGCCGACGCGACAGCTTCGACGCTGGACGAGATCCTGCACGCCGAGGGGTTCGCCGCCCGCTTCTCCTATCCGCGCGGGCGGATGAAGGTGCTGCTGCTGGAGAACGTCCACCCCCGCGCCGTCGAGCGCTTCAGGGCCGAGGGCTACGCCGTCGAGACCCTCAAGGGCGCGCTCACCGAAGAGCGGCTGATCGAGCGTATCCAGGGCGTGCACGTGCTGGGCGTCCGCTCCAAGAGCGAGGTGACCGCGCGCGTCCTGGCCGCCGCGGACCGGCTGCTGGCCGTCGGCGCCTTCTGCATCGGCACCAACCAGATCGACCTGGCCGCCGCCGCCGAGAAGGGCGTGGCCGTCTTCAACGCCCCCTATTCCAACACCCGCTCGGTGGTGGAGCTGGTCATCGGCCTGACCGTGGCCCTGACGCGGCGCGTCGCCGACAAGTCCTCAGCGCTCCACGCCGGCCGCTGGGAGAAGACCGCCGACGGGGCGCACGAGCTGCGCGGCCAGACACTGGGCGTCGTCGGCTACGGCGCCATCGGCTCGCAGCTCTCGGTCCTGGCCGAGGCCATGGGTATGAAGGTCGTCTTCCACGACCTCGACGAGAAGCTGGCGCTCGGCAACGCGCGCCGCGTCCGCAGCCTGGACGAGGTCCTGGCCGAGGCCGACGTCCTGACCGTCCACGTCGACGGACGGCGCGAGAACGCGAACCTGATCGGCCCGGCTCAGTTCGCCCGCATGAAGCCCGGCGCCCTGTTCATCAACCTGTCGCGCGGCCACGTCGTGGACATCGAGGCCCTGGCCGACGCCGTGCGCTCGGGCCGCCTAGGCGGGGCGGCGGTGGACGTCTTCCCGGAGGAGCCGGCCTCGAACACCGACGGCTTCGTCACGCCGCTTCAGGGCCTGCCCAACATCATCCTGACCCCGCACATCGGCGGCTCGACCGAGGAGGCGCAGGAAGCCATCGCCGACTTCGCCTCGGAGCGGCTGCTCGGCTTCCTCAACCGCGGCGACACGACCTTCAGCGTCAACTTGCCCAACGTCCGCCTGTCCGAAGTCACCGGCGCCCACCGCCTGCTGCACATCCACAGGAACCAGCCCGGCGTCCTCGCCGCCATCAACCGGGCGCTTGCGGAGGGCGGCCTCAACATCCTCGCCCAGCACCTCAAGACCGACGAGCGCACCGGCTACGTCATCGTGGACGTGGAGGGGGACTATGATCCGGCGGCGCTGGAGGGCCTGAAGGCGGTCGACGGCGCGCTGCGGTTCAGGGTGCTGTACTGAGCGCCCAGGGGCCCGGGCGAAGGCCCCGAGCCGCATCGGCCAGGGCGCGCAACGGAGGTGGCGGCCCGTTTTCAGGGCTTCGAAGGTAATCCCCCGGTCACCCCGGTTTCATGCTAGAACCACCTACGGCCACTTGGCGCTGCGGTGCGTTCTTGGTCCAGCGCGCGGCGCTGAAAGAGGCGGCTGGCCGCCAGGACACTCGGCACATGATCTGGCTTTGGACAGGGTTGGCCGTGGCCGTGGTCATCCCCTGGCTGACCGTCAGGCGTGCGCTCAACACCACCTATCACATCCAGGGGTTCCGCGAGGGGACCAAGGTCTGGCTGGGCGCCGTCGTCATTGCAACGCCCGTTACGGTCGGACTTTCCTGGCTGCTGTCGCGGCTGGTCTGGCAGTTGACCTAGTCGGCGCGGCTTCCGGAACGCGCCCGACGAACCGAGCCATGGCGCCAGGAGGGCCCAGCCGATGGAATCCATGCACGATATTCGTCAGCGATGGAGATACCTCCGACAGCTCCTGCTGGATCAGTTGGATCGGTTCGAAAGCGGAGCGATGAGCCTGCACGTCGCCGGTCAGGACACCAGTCCCCACGCTATCGACATCATCAAGAAGAACATCCTCGAGTTCGATCGCCTGATCTCCGACAGCAAACACCGCGAGGCTCGAATAGACGCGCTTGACGATGACCCGGACAGTCGGGGCCCGTGACCTATCTTGTCCGACAAGCGCGAGACGGCCGCACGCTTGAGCGAAGCGTGTCGTCGGCGAAGGACGCCGGCGAGGTCGCAGCGTCCTGGGCGCCGTACGGACAGGTCTGGATCGTGGCTCCCGGCGGAGAGCTGTTCAGCCATGAGGCGTTTCAAGCGCGTATCGTCGACGCTGTGAAATACCGGAACAGCTAGTCCCGCCGCTCGCGCGGGTCGCGGACTAGATGGCCATGCTCCGCCCATGATTTTCGCGCCTCCCGTCCAGCTTTTAGAAAAATAAACTTCCGCTAATGCCTAGTATCTTAAGGCATCAACCCATATATTTGTTCTGTCGAACTCTGCTGCGTCACGCCCCTGTCCGATCTGCTTACGCACTGAGGTCATTCGCCACACATTTCAGATCTCGACGGAAACGAGGGCTCCATCCTCGAACACCTTCTAAGGAGACTGAATAATGGCTACCGGCACCGTCAAATGGTTCAATGGCGTCAAGGGCTACGGCTTCATCGAGCCGCAAGCTGGCGGACGTGACGTTTTCGTCCACGCCTCCGCCGTCGAACAGGCGGGCCTGGGCGCCATCCACGAAGGCCAGACACTCTCGTATGAAGTGGAGCGCGACGCTCGCTCCGGCAAGGAATCCGCCGGCCAGCTCCGCATCCAGGAGACGGCCTGAGGGCGTGATCGCCTTTGAAGGCTGGGTGGTGGAACTGCTCGGCGGAGGCGGACGAAAAGTCCGCCTCTCAAACGATCATGTCGTCACGGCGAGATCGGCGCGCACAGGACCGTCGAGCCGGTCCGCCAGTCTTGGCGAACGGGTTCAGGTCCAGATGCTGCCCGGCGACTTCGCCGGCTGGCGCCTGGCCCCCGCGTAATCTCGTGACAACGCCTGCGCATCCCGGAGCGGACAGCGCGGGCGCCTCCGACCCTGGGGGTCGTTAGTTGGCCTGCGCCTGGCGTGAACTCTGCGAGGCGCATGCGCGCGATTTCGAAGCCCGAGCGCTTTGCGAACCGGACCTCATCCGCCGGTCGACCTGGCTGCAGATGGCCACGGACTGGCGAGAGGCCGGGAAGGTCCCGCCCGCCAACGATCACCTGCCGTCACCGTCCGATTCCTGAATACGGCTCTGTCCGTCCCTGCCCTGGAGGCATTCGATGATCGAAGAGAACTTCATTCGGCTCTACGCGCGCGATTTCGTGCACCTCGCGATCCGCGCGGAACTGGGCCAGGCGTTCGAAACGCAGCTGGAGCGGAAAGTCAGTGACGCCCGCGCTCACGCCGACGTCATGGATGCTCGCAAGGGCTCCGACCATCTCGCCGCCCTTGGGCTTCGCCTCCGCGAGGAGGCGGACCGCTTCGACTGCCGGGGTCTGCTGGCGGGCGCCGACCCGATTCGCGCCGCGGAGCGACGTCACCTGTTCCTCAACAATATCGCCGACCGGATGGCGCAACCGCGCGAAGGGTGCATCGGAACGCTTGCCGCATCGCTCGCCCTGGCGCCGGCGTCGTGATCGGCAAGTTGCGTGAACGGGCCGCGCTCAACTCGAACGCCCCGTCAGCGACACCGGAGACCGGCCGCCTTCACCCGCGTCCGGTTGACACCCGGCCCCCTCCCGGCCTATACGCGCCGCCTCCTGCGACGGACTCCGGTCCGGACGCTCGTCAGCTTATTGCCTTCGGAGCCTTCCCGTGAAGCGGACTTTCCAACCGTCCAAGCTCGTGCGCGCCCGTCGCCACGGTTTCCGCGCGCGCATGGCCACCAAGAACGGCCAGAAGATCGTCGCCCGCCGCCGCGCCAAGGGCCGCAAGCGCCTGACGGCCTAAGGCCGTTCGGCCGCGAAGGCCGATGGACGACATCGCAACGAATTCCAGCGACGCGCCCGGTCCCGGGCGCGTCGTTTTGCGTCGGCTGAAGACCCGGCCGCAGTTTCTGGCCTGCCAGAAGGCCCAGGCGCGCCCCTGCGGCTCTGTCCTGCTGCAGATGCGCGACCGCCAGGACGGCGACCCGGCCGTCGGCGTCGGCTTCACGGCCACCAAGAAGATCGGCGGGGCGGTGGTCCGCAACCGCGCGAAGCGCCGCCTGCGCGAGGCCGCGCGCCTTCTGCTTCCCGACCACGCCCTGCCCGGTCATGACTATGTGCTGATCGCACGCCAGAGCCTGACCGAGCGGCCATGGCCCCGTTTGCTTGACGATGTGAAAACCGCGCTGATAAGGCTCGCCGCCGACAAGCAGCCCCTCACCTGACGCCCTGCCGGGGCGGCGCGCCGACGGATCACCCGACAGCGCTCAACGGTCTGACGCGAAAGCGACCCATGCAGCACGACAATACGCGCAACACGATCATCTTCATCGTCTGCGCCGTGGCCATCCTGATCGGCTACCAGCTCCTCGTCCTTCAGCCGGCCGCCGAGCGCCGCCAGGCCGCCGCGCGCGCCGCGGCCGAGGCCCAGGCGCCCGCCGTCGCCACCCAGCCGGGCGCGACCTCGGATACAGGCCCGGCGCCTCAGATCGTCAGCGAGCGCGAGGCCCTGGCCCGCTCGCCGCGCGTGCCGATCGAGACCCCGTCCCTGACCGGCAGCGTCAGCCTGACCGGCGGCCGCATCGACCACCTCTATCTGAACAATTACGACCGCACGCTGAACAGCGAGACCAACGTCGAGCTTCTGCGCCCCGAGGGCGTGGAGCACGCCTATTTCGCCTATACGGGCTGGCGCGGCGACAACATCGCCAACCTGCCGGGGCCAGACACCCAGTGGGTGCTGCGGTCGGGCGAGCGGCTGGCCCCGGGGTCGCCCATCGTCATGACGCACGACAACGGCGCGGGCCTGACCTTCACCCGCACCATCGCGGTCGACGAGCAGTACCTGTTCACCATCACCGATCGGGTGGACAACACCTCCGGCCAGGCGGTGACGCTGGCGCCCTTCGGCTCGGTCCAGCGCCGCGGCATCCCCAACGACCTCGGCCGCCAGATGATCATTCACGAGGGCGCCATCGGCGTCTTCGACGGCCAGCTGCACCAGGCCAAGTACCGCGAGTGGGAGGACGAGGCCGAGCCCGAGTCCTTCAGCTCCAGCGGCGGCTGGGTCGGCATCACCGACAAGTACTGGCTGACCGCCTTCGTGCCCGAGCAGGACGAGCCCATCCAGGCGCAGTTCCGCACGGCGCAGCAAGGGAACGTCCGCGTCTTCGAGACCGTCTTCCAGTCGCGTCCCTGGACCATCGAGCCGGGCCGCTCGGCCACCGAGACCACCCACCTGTTCGCCGGCGCCAAGCGCAACGAGATGCTGGAGGCCTACGGCGAGCAGCTCGGGACCCCGCGTCTGAACGACGCCATCGACTGGGGCATGTTCTGGTTCCTGACCAAGCCCATCTTCATGGTGCTGGAATGGTTCTATGGCCTGGTCGGCAACTTCGGCGTGGCCATCCTGCTGCTGACCATCGTGGTCAAGCTGATCCTCTTCCCGCTGGCCAACAAGGCCTATGCGTCCATGTCCCGCATGCGGAACCTCCAGCCCAAGATGGAGGAGATCAAGGCGAAGCACGGCTCCGATCCCGCCAAGCAGCAGCAGGAGATCATGGCGCTCTACCAGAAGGAGAAGATCAATCCTCTGGCCGGCTGCCTGCCGCTCCTGATCCAGATGCCGATCTTCTACGCCCTCTATAAGGTGCTGTTCGTCACCATCGAGATGCGGCACGCGCCCTTCGCCCTGTGGATCCAGGACCTGTCCGCGCGCGACCCGACCAGCATCTGGACCGCGTTTGGCCTGATTCCCTGGAACCCGGCCTCGGCGCCGCTCATCGGCGGCCTGCTGGACGGCGCCCTGCACCTCGGCGTGCTGCCCATCGTCTACGGCCTGACCATGTGGCTGCAGCAGGCGATGAACCCGCCGGCGCCCGATCCGACCCAGCGTCAGATCTTCGCCTTCCTGCCGTTCGTCTTCACCTTCATCATGGCCCCGTTCGCGGCCGGCCTGATCCTCTACTGGGCCTGGTCCAACGTGCTGACCATCATCCAGCAGTATGTGATCATGCACCGCTACAAGGCCGAGAACCCGATCGACACCTTCATCGACCGCTACATCCGGAAGAAGGCGGCGTGACCCACGTCTTCACCGACGAGCAGCTGGAGGCGGCGCGCGTCGCCTTCGCCCGCCCCGTCGAGTTCATGATGGGCGCGGCCAAGATCGAGCAGCTGCCCGATCCGGACCTGCCCGAAGTCGCCTTCGCGGGCCGCTCGAACGTCGGTAAGTCGAGCCTCATTAACGCCGTGACGGGCCGCAAGCATCTGGCCCGCTCCTCGTCCGAACCGGGCCGCACCCGCGAGGTCAACTTCTTCGTCGCAGACGAGCGGCTGCGGCTGGTCGACCTGCCCGGCTACGGCTGGGCCAAGGCGTCCAAGACCACGACGAAGAAGTTCCAGAACCTCGGCCGCGACTATCTGCGCGGCCGGGTGAACCTGAAGCGGGTCTATCTGCTGATCGACGCCCGGCACGGGCTGAAGTCCGTCGACACCGAGGCGCTCGACGCGCTCGACCTGGCGGCGGTCTCCTACCAGATCGTCCTGACCAAGGCCGACAAGCTGAAGCCGTCCGAAGCCCAGGCGATGGGCGAAAAGACCCTCAAGGCCGTCTCCAAACGCCCCGCCGCCTTCCCGCGCGTGCAGATCACCTCCGCCGAGACGGGCCTCGGCATGGCCGAGCTGCGCGCCGAGATCCTGATGGCCTGCGAGCTGGGCTGAGGCCTAGTCCCGCCGAGCCAACAGCACGCGGCAATAGGCGCGATGGGCGTCGAAGGCCTCACGGCGATGCTCACGCATCGCGGAAAAGAAGGACATCATCGCCTCGCCGTCCTGCGAGTCGATTTGTTGAGGCGTACGGCCGATGTCCGGACCCATCTGGGCCATCACCATGCCGCCGCCGATCATCTCGGCGGTCAGGGCGCTGCGTTCCGCTTCGCTCAGCGTGCTCCCGGCGTGCTCGCTCTCGATCGCGGCCGAGGCCGCGCAGCCTCCCGCCTGCCAGTACCAGGCCTGAGGATCAGGCTGCGGCGCGTCCTGAACGACGAAGACCGCGGCGAAAGCCATCATGAACATCGCACCCCTCCATGTGACGCGGGGAGCCTATCTCCGTCTCGCGCCGCCGACGAGGCTCAACCGCCGCCGGTGCGGTGCGTGGCCTTTCCCGTGCCGCTGCAGACCGGACAGGTCTCGCCCGAGGGCAGGCTTCCGATCCCCTGGCATTCGGCGCAGAGGGTCGGGTCGACGCCCCGGAGGGTGGCCGGATCGGTGGGGTCGACCGGGCCGAGCTCCCGGTCGTCGATCTCATGTTCCTTCATGGACAGGGAACGTCCGGCGTCCGCGCCGGTTGCCGCGTGACAGGACCCCTCCCCTCGCCTAAACGCCCGCCGATGGACGAGATCGAACGCCAATCCGAAGACCGCGCCTGGGGCACCGCCAAGACCCTGGCCGAGGCCCTGCCCTATATCAAGATCTATGACCGCCAGACGGTGGTCATCAAATACGGCGGCCACGCCATGGGCGAGATGGCGGTGGCGAAGCAGTTCGCCGCCGACGTGGTCCTGCTCAAGCTGATGGGCGTGAACCCCGTGGTCGTCCACGGCGGCGGCCCGCAGATCAGCGCCATGCTGGAAAAGGCCGGTGTGAAGTCCAGCTTCGTCGACGGCCTGCGCGTCACCGACGCCGACACCATGCAGGTGGCCGAGATGGTCCTGTCCGGCGCGGTCAACAAGGAGATCGCCCACCTGATCACCATGGCCGGCAAGGGCGCCGACGTGCGCGGCGTCGGCCTGTCAGGCAAGGACGCGGGTCTGCTCACCGTCGAGAAGACCAGGCGGACCCGCCGCGACCCGGACAGCATGATCGAGCACGAGGTCGACCTCGGCTACGTCGGCGAGCCGACCAACGTCGATCCCAAGCTGATCCTGCGCATGCTGGAATCCGACGCTGACTGGGTCCCGGTCATCGCCCCCATCGGCGTGGCCGAGGACGGCCAGACCTACAACGTCAACGCCGACACCGTGGCCGGGGCGCTCGCCGGCGCGCTCAAGGCCAAGCGCATGCTGCTGCTCACCGACGTCGAGGGCGTGCGCGGGGCCGACGGCCAGCTGATCCGGCAGATGACGGTCGCCGACGCGCGGCGCCTGATCGACGAGGGCGTCGCCTCGGGCGGCATGATCCCCAAGCTCGAGACCTGCATGGCCGCCATCGCCTCCGGCGTCGAGGCCGTGGTCATCCTCGACGGGCGGCGCCCCCACGCCATGCTGGTCGAGCTGTTCACCGAGCACGGCGCCGGCACCCTGGTGTGCGCGAAATGACGTCCCTTCTCCCCTCGGGGGAGAAGGGCATGATCGACACCACCCTCGTCGACACCTGGCTCTTCGACCTCGACGACACCCTCTATCCGGCCGAGACGGAGCTGATGCACCTGATCCGCAAGCGGATCACCGGCTTCGTCATGCGCGTCACCGGCCTGCCGCACGACGAGGCCCGGGCCGTCCAGCGCGGCTGGTTCGAGCGCCATGGCGCGGCCCTGCCGGGCCTGCTGGCGGAGCACAACATCTCGGTCCAGGAGTTCCTCGACGAGGTGCACGACGTGCCGCTCGACGCCATCGCTCCGGACGAGGCCCTGGGCGGGGTTCTGGACCGCCTGCCGGGCAGGAAGCTGGTCTTCACCAACGGCTCGTCCGGTCACGCGGAGCGCGTGCTGGACCGGCTCGGGATCGCCGACCGGTTCGAGGCGATCTTCCACATCGAGTCCGCTGGCCTGATCCCCAAGCCCGCGCCCGAAACCTTCGCCCGTGTGGTCGAGGTCTTCGCCTTCGAGCCGACCCGCGCCGTCTTCTTCGACGACGCCGAGCGCAACCTGAAGACCGGCGCCGACCTGGGGATGACCACTGTCCTGGTCGGCCCGCACGCGGTCGCCTCGACCGCGCCCTTCGTGCATCATCGCACGCCCCGGCTGACGCCTTTCCTGCAATCCCTGCCGCTGACGGAGCCCGCATGACCGACCTCGCCGCGATCAAGGCCGATGTGGAGGCCGCCTGGGAGGCGCGCGCCGATCTCTCGCCCGACACGCGCGGCGCCCCGCGCAAGGCCGTCGAGACCGCGCTGGAGCTGCTCGACGACGGCCGCTTCCGCGTCGCCGAGCGTGAGGCCGACGGAACCTGGACGACGCACCAGTGGCTCAAGAAGGCGGTGCTGCTGTCCTTCCGGCTGAACCCCAATGCGGTGATGGGCGGGACCGACGACTCCCACAACCACTCTTCGGTCGGCCCGTGGTTCGACAAGGTCCCGAACAAGTTTGACCGCTGGAACGCGCGCCGGTTCGAGGACGCCGGCTTCCGCGCCGTGCCGGGGGCCATCGTGCGCCGCGGCGCCTTCGTCGGCCGCAACGTGGTGCTGATGCCGTCCTTCGTGAACATCGGCGCCTTCATCGACGAAGGGACCATGATCGACACCTGGGCCACGGTCGGCTCCTGCGCCCAGATCGGCAAGAACGTCCACCTGTCGGGCGGCGCCGGCATCGGGGGCGTGCTTGAGCCGCTCCAGGCCAACCCCACCATCATCGAGGACGGCTGCTTCATCGGCGCCCGCTCCGAGGTCGCCGAGGGCGTCATCGTCCGCGAAGGCGCGGTGCTGGCCATGGGCGTCTA